>NZ_JBJURJ010000002.1:0-489337 GCF_046098205.1 Paenibacillus mesotrionivorans
TCCTGGCAGCCGTCCCCGTCCACATCCGCTGTGGACAACGCATGGGCGCCTTGTTTGGCGAAGCTGCCGAAGCCCGGATTGGAGCCATTGGGCTCATGGAGCGTATCCGCGAAGGGATTATTCATGGTGACCCAACCGCTGTCGGTATACCACAGCTCCGTGAGCTCCTTGCCATCCCAGTTGTAGGCGGCCATCGTCGCCCGTGTGTAATACCCGCGGGCAAACAGTGCCGAAGGGGTGCGTCCGTCCAGGTACGCCACCCCGGCCAGGAAACGGTCCACCCGATTGCCCGGTTCAATCCGGTTCCAGGAATAATCGCCCCACATCAGCCCGTCGTCATGGCGTCCCGGCTTGTAGCGTACGGTGGAGAGCTCTTCGCCAGTGTCGCCGCGGAACACGGTCAGGTATTCCGGGCCTTTCAGGATAAATCCTTCAAACTCCCGCAGCTTGTTCCGGGGACTCCGGCTGGGGGCGTATACGTCTACGAAATAGTCTGCCAGCTTCTCCGCATCCTCCCGGGACAGCGGATAGCTGTACTGAGGCGCGATGCCAAAGCAATCCTCCAGCGTAGCGGGCCAACGTCCAGCCACCACTTCTTCATGGGCATGCCAGCTCTGGAACATCTCTACAACATGGGCCACATAATCCGCGCCGCTCATCCGGTAATCGTCGGTGTGGCTGTACCCCGCCGCAGCATCCTCCGGGAGGAGGGTAATGAACGCCTCGGAGACCGGCTTGCCGTCCTCGTATCGGATCACCTTGGTACCCGGCGCGGTTTTGAACATAAGCTCGGCCTTGCCGTCGCCGTCGAAGTCATACACCAAAAATTGCGTATAATGCGCCCCCGCCCGGATATTGACTCCCAGGTCGATGCGGTACAAAAGCCGGCCATCCTGCTTGTAGCAGTCCAGGTAGACGTTGCCGGTATAACCCACATGGGAAACATCATGGGAGTTGGACGGATCCCACTTGACGATATATTCATACTCGCCGTCGCCATCCACATCGCCCACACTCATGTCGTTGGCGCTGTAGGTATAGGCTTGGCCTGCGGGGGTGACCCCGTCGGCAGGCTTCTGCAGCCGGATCTCCAGGTAAGGAGCTTCCCATGCCTTTACTTGGGCACTAGTCTCCTGCTCCACCCCGTTGACCACCGCCGCCACCGCATACACCGACTCTGCGCTGCCGGAGCGGTCCAGATAGTTGGTGCTGTCCGTCACGTCAGCCAGCTTCACGCCGTCACGGTACAGGCGGAAATCCGCCCCCGCCATGCCGCGTGTGGAAGCACCTGTTACTTCATTGCCCAACAGCCGCCAGTTGACGAATATTCCCTCGGGGGTGGGGACTGCCGCCAGCCCCCGGTTCAATTGCTCCATCTGTACACCCATTGCTTACCTCCTGCCCTGCTGGTTATCTACACACATGTGTCCAGTGTAGAGTACCTCCGCGTGCAGCTTCCGGCAATGGGACATTTTTGATAGGCGCGTTTCGCCAGCTAATATTATCTTGATGAGATTGCATTATCTTGCTGCGATAGGATAAAACCGTTTTCATTATATATATTACATATTATTACTTTTTTTATATATTAAGTAATATACAAATCACTATTATTCTATGAGTTTCCGCCATTATTGGCTGAATCCGCCTCAGCAGGAGCGCTAACGGAACTAAGAAGCCCTTAAACATCAAAATGTGCCGTCTGCATATTGTAACGGAACTCAGCAGCCCTTAGAGCATGAAAACAGGGCTAAAAACCCGACTTTTGTCCTCTAAGAGTTTCTCAGTTCCGTTGCAGCCGAAACAACCGGAATATGAGCCTCTAAGAGTCGCTGAGTTCCGTTAGCCGGTTAACGAAGCATAACGTGGCATTTACAGAAGGCGGATAATGGTGCTAGTTGGCGGATAATGGTGCTAGTTGGCGGTAATAGTGCTGGGAGGCGGGTAAGGGTGTTGGCAGGGACAGGATAGCAGCAGATGGAAAGGGTCGGTGAAGAGAGCATGAGTTGACGGTCGATTTGGAGGAACAAAGTAAGCTGTATCATAGAGCGAACCAATTGGCCATCGGTTTGGAGCAGCAAAAGGAGCTGTGTCATGGAGTGGACTAATTCGCTTTCGAAACAAACAAAAACTACCCTCCCAAGAGGAGGATAGTCTCTCTCACAAACAAGGCCGGGGAAGCCCCCTTGCCCTTACCCTTTCACCGCACCGATCATAACACCCTTGACGAAATACTTCTGCACGAAAGGGTACACCGCCAGAATCGGCACGGTCGCTACCATGATGGTGGCGTACTTGATGGTTTCGCCAATCTTGAATTGGTCCCCGGAGCTGGCTCCGGCCGTCATGCTGTCCGTGGAGTTGGCGATGAGGATTTCCCGCAGCACCAGCTGCAGCGGAAACAGGTTCCGGTCCTTCAGGAAGATGGACGCATAGAACCAGGCATTCCATTTTTCCACCGCATAATACAGAATCATAACCGCCACTACCGGCATGGACAGAGGCAGCACAATCCGGAACAGAATGGTCAGATGGTTGGCGCCGTCAATCTTGGCCGATTCCTCCAGACTCTCGGGTATAGCCTGGAAGGACGTGCGCATAATAATCAGGTTGAAGGTACTCACTGCAAACGGGATGATGGTGGCCCATAAGGAATCAATGAGGCCCGCCCCCTTGACCACCAGATACAACGGAACCAAACCGCCATGGAAAAACATCGTAAATACGATCAGAATCGTAAACAAGCTGTTCCACATAACCCCTCTGCGGGACAATACATAGGCCGCAATAGCGGTCAGAAGCAGGTTCAGCGATACGCCTGCCACCAGGATAAACAGCGTGTTGCCGTAGCCCTTTATGATTCCGGGGTTGTTAAATACACTTTTGTAGGCTTCCAGGCTGAAGCCCAAGGGCTTGTACATAAAGCCCCGGTGGGCGATAAGCTGGGACGAATCGCTGAAGGAGGCAAACGCTACATACAACAGCGGATACAAGGTGACGACCACCAGTGCGGAAAGCACCACGTAGATGGTGATAATGAAGGCTCTTTCTCCAGAGCCGGTTTTCGCGTACATATTATTCCTCCTCAAGGCTTTCTGTCAGAAAAGCCAGCTTCGTAAGCATATGCTTACCACAGACCGCTGTCGTTCACCTTGCGGCTGATATAGTTCGCCGAGATCAACAGCACCAGATTCACAATCGAATTAAACAGTCCCACTGCGGTACTGTAGCTCCAGCCGAATTCCAGAAGACCCTTCCGGTACACGAAGGAGGATATCACATCCGCCGTTTCATACGTAACCGGATTATACAAAAGGATAATCTTCTCGAAGCCGACGTTCAGCATATTGCCCATCCGGAGAATAAACATAATGGTGATGGTGGGCAGAATGCCGGGCAGCGTAATATAGAACATCTGCTTCAGCCGGCTGGCGCCGTCGATCCTGGCCGCTTCATATTGCTCCTGGTCAATACCCATCAGAGCCGCAATATAGATGATGGAGTCCCAACCGATCTTTTGCCATACTTCAGAGAAAATATAGATCGGGCGGAACAATCCGGGCTTCTGCAGCATCGCTGCCCCGTCATAGCCGAACCAGGAGAAGATTGTATTAATAATGCCGTTGCTATTGGTGAAGTCGGTAATCATGCCGCAAATAACGACCAGCGAAATAAAATACGGCATATACGAAACCGTCTGGACAACCCGTTTAAAGGCCTGGTTCTTCACTTCATTAATCAGCAAGGCGAGAATGATCGGAGCCGGGAACATAAAAATCAGGGAGTATACACTGATAACGATTGTGTTAATCAGAATCCGCCAAAAATAATAGCTGCCGAAGAAATCCTTGAAGTGGGCTAAACCGACCCATTCGCTGCCCATAATCCCTTTCATGGGGGAATAGTCCTTAAAGGCGATTACCGCCCCGTACATGGGGAAATAATGGAAAATAATGTAATATGCTAAAACGGGAATCATCATAAAATACAACAGCTTATTCAGCTTAAAGTCCCGTTTAAACCGGTGCTTGAAGCTGTTTCTGTCTATTACGGCCTCATGACCTTGAACCGCCGCCACCTTGGACATCTCCTGCCACTCCTCCTTCTCTATCAAAACCGGGAGAAGGGACAACCCGCTTCTCCCGGCACATCTGTTCTACGCTTACCGCTTGTTGTAACGCTCCAGTGCCGCCTTCTTAATTTCGATGGCACGGGACAGCTTGATGGAGTTCATCTTCTCTACATACTTCTCATATGCTTCCAGCGGCTCTGCGCCCAGAATAATCTTCAGCGTCATTTCATCCACCAGGGTATTCACGTCGGTCATGATCTTGGCAAACTCGGCGCTTTCCTCCGGAGTGGGGGTTACCAACGGCATCTGGTACTTGGCCATGTCTGTCTTCTGCCAGATGGATACCGCCTGCTGCTGTTCCGGCATGTTCAGATACTGCTCGGAATAACGTTTATCCTGAACGAAGGGGCCCATGGTATTGCCTCTGATGTAAAGGCTCATGGCTTGTGCCGGCGCCAGTTTGTCCGGGTTCTTCATGATCAGATCGGTATATTTCGGATAGCCGTTCTCCATCTTGTAGCTGGTGCCTTCGGTACCGAAGTTATGGAACAGCTGACCTTCTTGGCTGTAGCCGTAATCCAGCATTTTCACAGCAAGCTCGGCATTTTTGGATTTGGTCGAAATAGCCACCATACCTCCGGTGGAGAATGCATAGTCCCGTTGGCCGAATTTCGGCGTTTCGCCCTTCTTCAGAACCGGATACGGGGTTCCTACCACAGAAGCCTTAGCGTCCTTTTCCTTCAGCAGAGGCTGCCATTTGCCGATGCCGCCGCCGGCGTTGCCCCAGGTTGCGCCTGTTGCGCCGGAGGTAATGTTGGCGTCCAGCACCTTGGAATCCACAGTGGCCACATCCTTGTCCAGCAAGCCGTCCGCATACCATTGACGGAAGAGCGTCAGGAATTCCTTGTAGCCTTTTTCGGCAGGACCAAACTTGACGGCGCCGTTCTCCAGATAGAAGTCACGGGTTACACCGAAGGCTCCCACGAAGGCGCCGTTGCCCAATTCATTAAACACCCGCGGCTTGCCCACGAAGGAAATAGGGGCCTTGGCACCCTTTTTCTCCTTGAAGGCCTTCAAGGTAGTGGTCCAATCGTCAATGGTTTCCGGCACCGGCAGTCCCAGCTCATCCAGCCAGTCCTTACGGATAACAGGACCTTGGAAAATCAGGAGAGAATCATCGCCCCGGATGAACGGGAAGGAATAATAGCTGCCTTCATCCGTTTTGACCATCTTGTCGATTTCCGGATGCTCCTTCAGAAACTTCTTGTAATTCGGCGCATACTTGTCGATCAGGTCATTCAGCTTCATGATGTAGCCGTCTTTGATAGCTTTTTCCGGTCCGCCCGGGAAGTTAAAGAAGTTGTATTCCAGCATATCCGGCAATTCCCCGGAAGCCAGCATCACGTTGAAGGCTTCATTGGTCTGGTTGGCAGGCGGGGTGGTGAAATTCACCTTGATGCCTGTCCGCTTTTGCCATTCCTGATAGAAGGGAACCTCTTCATGCTTGGACTTGACGCCCACCAGGTTGTTGGGCAGAGCCCCCCAGTAGGTCAGGGTTTTGTCGGTTTGAATCGGATACGTAACCGCTGCTGCCGGAGCTGCAGAGGAACCTGCGGCAGGGGATGCCGCACCTTGGTCCCCGCTTTTGTCAGAGCAGCCTGCCAGCGCTCCACCTGCCATTGCGAATGCCATCAGAGCGGGCACTGTCTTTTTGAATGTATTCCGCACTCTTGTTAACCTCCTTTTTAATCGTCCGTAAAATGGGCTGTTATCCTGCGAGCTGCTCGCCGGCAGCTCATGCCTTTACTATAAAGTTTCCCCGCTTCCCTTGTATATCTTCAGTACATCCAAAGGAATTGAAAACGCTCTGCAGGGAATCGGCAATATCGCCAAACACATACGCATATGGTCCAAAAACCGCTTTTTCATTGCTCTTGGATAAGAAAAAAACCCGTCCGGCAGACCATACTCCGGATCAGGGCTTGAGGCAAACCGCCTTATTCGTCGTTTATTTCCTTGTACTTGCCGGGGGTGATTCCCTCTATTTTTTTGAAGGTACGGATAAAGGTGCCCACATCGTTAAAGCCGGATTTTTCGGCTGCTTCATTCACCGTTAACCGGCTCCCCGACATCAGCTGCTTGGCCCGTTCGATGCGCTTCCGGTTCACTGTCTCCAGGAGACCTTCCCCCGTCTGGTCCTTAAACAGCTTGGACAGATAAGTGGGCTTCATCTCGAACAGCTGCCCCAGCAGGGAAACATTCAGGCCGGGATCGGTATAATGCCCGTCAATATAGGCGGAAACTTCCCCGATCAAGCCGTCCAGAGCCCGCTGGCGGTTCAATTGGACATTTTGCATACGTTTGGCTTCGGCAAATTCACAGGCCTCCTGAAGCATGGAAACCAGCTGCTCCCGCATTTCGGCCAGCGTCTCCGAGGAAGACAGCCTGTCTATCCGCCTGGGGTTCTGGATCAGAATATTCTCCTGGGCTCCGCCTAATTCCCCGATGCTCTTGATGAGCGTGCCTACCAGATCCAGCATCAGACAGCGGGCTACCGGCACCGATACGGAATGCTTGGAGAAGTTCATCTCCAGAACCTCCTCCAATGCGCCCTTGGCAGCGGGGAAATCCCCCACCTTCACATAATTGATCAGCTGCTGCTCGCTTTGCAAAGGATAATAATACCCGGAATCCGACTCCGACCGGCTGGTGTAGCGTTCAATCTCCTCATAGGGGAGGATCTCCTGCTTGCCCATGACCAGCTTGTATTCCATCGAATACATCGCTTCCTGATAGGCCTGATGAGCCTGCTCCAGTCCGCTGTGCACGCTGCTGAGGGATACCGTGATATAGATGCTGTATTTTTCGGCCAAAAATTCCTGGGCTGTGCGGGCAACCTGGAGCAGATCCTGCATTTGCTCCTCCGGGGATTTCGCAGAAAGGCTGATCAGGCACGCCAGCGCATCATCCGCTTCCGTCATATAGCCGCGATGCTTACTGTTCGCCAGCTCCTCCACTACATTGGTGACGATGAAGTCCAGCAGCTTCAGCTTTTCTCCGGTGCTTTTGCCTTGAATGCGTTCCAGGAAAATATCATGGTCCTCCACGTAGAACAGCAGAACGGCAAATTCCTCCGACAGCAGCTCCATCTCATAAGCAGCCAAGGATTCCTCCAACGGCAGGCCGTTATCCGGTTTACCCTTCAAGAGCCGGGTGACAAAGTTGGAGCGCAGGGTGTAATGCTGCTTTTTCATCTCCAGCACCATATGATCCATTTCTGTCAGGGTCTGGTCCACCGCTTGCTGGATATATAGAAATTCATTGCCGTTATTCTCCCTGCCTGACGGCTTATTGCGGAATGCGTAAACCAGCCGTTGGACAGGGTTATAGTTTTTCCTCAGGAAGAAATAAGTCAGAAGGCCTCCGCCCAACAAGCTTACAGCAATGCTTGCCAGGGTCAAATTGCGGACCAGCTGGGCTTTTTTCCAATAGATCTCACTGGGGATGATGGAGATGTACTGGAGCTTGGAAACCGCGGAAGGGATATTGAATACCTCGTACTTATTCCCCCCCGATTTCCAAAAGAACATCCCTCCTCCCTCCGGAAGTTTGCCGAAGGGCAGCTCCGAGGAAAGGGTTGATTCGGAGCTGGAGATTAACACCTTGTTATCGGCGTCCGCAATCAGGACCTGGCCTTTGCTGAAGGCCTGAATATTGTTGATGGCCGTGAGAATCTTGGACTGGTCCACCATAATAACGTTGGCGCCGGCTGGTTTGCCGTCCTCGTAATCATAGGTGCTGATATAAGCCAATGCAGGCAAAGAGCCGCCTCTGTCCAGAAGCCGCTTCATGGGCACAAAGCCCTTGAACTTGTCCCTGCGGAGGAGGCTAATCCATTCCTCGTAGCTGAGCTCGGAGGACTGGTGGTGCTCGTTATAAGCGAACCGGGTATCGCGGTAAATGCCGGGCAGCATCACCGTATCCTGTTTGGCGATATAAACGTAGAATAAGTCCGCCTCGGAATACGCCGTTTGGTACAAAACCAGATCCTTGGTGGCACTGTGAAGATCATACAGATATTCTTCCGGATAAATATTGTATTTATGCTGGTCCACCAGCTCCCGGACCTTCGTATTCCAGTTCAGCTCGAAGTTGAGGCGCTCCATTGCCTCCACCTGCTTGTCCATCAGCTCCCGCAGCTGCTTCAGCAGCGAGTTGTTGGCCAGATGGATTTCATCGGTCAGCATTTTGCTGGACTGCATGTAAACCAAGGCGCTTAAAATAACCGGAAGCAGCAAAACAGCCAAATACGACAACGTCCACGTCATCAGCACACTGCGGCTGTTAAACCATTTTTTTCGTTGTTTCTCCATCCACATTCTCCCATCAGTTGGGTTTCCGGCATGAGTCCCCTCTATTGTACATGCAAGCCTAGCGCAAAACAATGTGGCAATTATCTGATGAAATCTTCTTGACTTCATACAAATAATCAAAATATAATAAACATATGAACAATTGCTCATATATTCATGAAGTTACATAAAGGAGGCGTATCTCTCATGACCACAATTCAATTAGCAGGATTACTCATTGTTTTAAGCTTTTATGGCAGTTACTTTGCTAAACAACGGCTGCAGCGCACCCTGGGCATTTCGACGGATAGACTGGGGCGCGGAAACAAACCCAAAAAAACCTTGGTTATTGAAGTCAGCTTAAAGATAACCACCTTCTCGATGGCCGGAGTACAGTTGGGCAGCATTGTAATGGACACCCGGTGGATATCGTTCATTTCCAGCAATGCCCTCCGGTATACCGGAATTGCAGCCGCACTGGCAGGTACGATGATTTTTATTGCAGCAATGGCCACCATGAAAAATAGTTGGCGTGCTGGCGTCGATGCGGCTCAAAAAACGGAGCTGGTGACCGATGGGCTTTACCGCTTCAGCCGGAACCCCGCTTTTTTAGGGTTTGATCTGTTTTACCTTGGAATCACACTGGCATTCTGCAATCCGGTGAGTCTTCTTTTCTTCGTTTTGTGTACAGCTCTTCTGCATCTTCAGATTGTGGAGGAAGAAAAATTCCTGATTTCTGCTTTTGGCGCGGAGTATGTAAAATACAGAAAAAACACCGGCAGATATGTTACGTTATTTCTAAAGCAGGCTTCTTCCCGGTGAGAATATGGAATGCGGTATTCTTCCCGGCATCCGTTCCGGTCCGGTTATACCCTTCCTGCACATAATGGAAAGGGTCCTTCATCAGTCCTTCCGCGGCCATGGACGCAAACCGGGTTGAGACTAGTACAGCATGGGGATGGGTTTGGCAAAGGGTTGTTTGGACAGCCATAATTTCCTGATACAGCTCGGGGTCATCCCGGTGGTTGCCGATGCGCACCAGATAACAGGTCTCCAAACCGGAGGAGATCATGGCATCGATCATGGAGGTGACCTTGGCTGTATACTCGCCGCCACTCATTCTTTTGTCCCCGTCGGTTTCCCCCTGGCACCAGACCATAAACTGGCGGTTGATGATGTATCCATTTTCCACGAGCCACTTCCTAGCAGCCTGGTACCGCGCGATGGCATCCTGCAAAAATCCCCCGCCCGGAAGCCATTGGTTGATGGAGGTGCCTCCGACGGAGCAAGACACACCTACAACCGGCCTGCCTACCGCCTGATGATAAGCCAGAACAAAGGAGGAGACCATCGAACCGGTTTTTTTGGATTCGCTTACACCACTCTCCGGATTATTCTCCTGGACCCCGAAGGGCTCCGCTAACGGATAGAGCCGGGTCGGATCGGAGATCGCCCGGAATTCATAGCCCACCTCCTCCGGCACAGCCGGGGCCTCCTCCACCGCTCCGCGGCCGGCCATGTTGGACTGGCCCATAAACATGATCAAATCCACTTTCATACTGCTGTCGACTCCCATTCCCTTCAACTCCGCGTTCAAATTTTCCAGCTGCCGGCAGTTCTATTCTTGTCCGAGGTTATCATATCGGACTGTATTCTGCCAGTCCCATTTTTAGCCGGAAATAGACTTCTGTCACTTCAAAAGGGAACCTTTCGGTTCGGACCTGTGTCTATATGGATGGAGATGGCCGCGTGGAGCACTTGAGGTTTGTAAGCGAGATGGATGAGGAAACATTTAAGAAGGTCATGCTGACATATGGCCAGGATGTATGGAATTATGCGTATTTTTTAACCGGGAAACGCGATTTGGCCGACGATATTTCCCAGGATGTGTTTCTTTCTGTATACCGGAATATCGGTTCCTATAGAGGAGAGTCTTCGTTGAGAACCTGGCTGTTTGCGATTACCCGCAACATCAGCCGGAATATCAAACGGAACGCGTTCTTCCGCAGAGTTATTTTGATGGAGTGGATTGAGGGAGAAAACACAGCTACCTCAGCGGAAACCGAGGCTATGGACGCGTATGTGTCCAACGAAATCTGGCAGGTTGTTCTACAGCTGCCCGTAAAGTTTCGGGAGGTCCTGATTCTGGATGCCAAATACGAAATGACAGCACCGGAGATAGCCGATTTGTTGGGTATCTCGGTTGGAACCGTCAAATCAAGGCTTTCGCGAGCAAGAAAAAAGGTATCCGCCATATGGGAGGGATTGATTCATGAAACCGTCTAAGCCTGAATGGTATGCCATGTTAAAACAAGAGCCATTTGTGATCCGCACCTTTGATTCGGAACAAGGTATGAAAGTTATGGCAAAGCTATCCGTAAAGGAAAAAAAACGTGATCTGAAAATATGGAGACACGTCAGTTTGTTAGCCGCGGTTATGTTATTTGTTCTGATCGTGGTTACGTTTCCTGAAAAGCGTCACACGGTGGTCCGCCCCCAGCCTATCCTTGATGAGAAAAACCAAATTCTATATCTCGATCCCAGTTGGCGGATTCCCAGAGAAGTGTTCGATGTGTATCAGTCAACAAATTCGTTAGCCCAAACCAGTGTATTGGCTGAGCTGCCTCCAACCGATATTTTTAAACTGTGGCTCTTGACCGTTCGATTTAATAATGAAGCATTCCCAAAGCAGCTTGTGGTTCAAGATTCTACAGAGATGATTCCAAGAGATAAAATCATCACGTCGTGGGAAAAATGGAAAAAAATTATTATATCACAGAGAAAATTCAAGGAAATTCCGCCGAACTTTCACTTACACCGGATTCAGCATCGAGTGAAGCATATCTGAAGGGCGGAGAAAGAAAAATACGGTTTATCAAAAGCGAATCGGGAATTTGGCAAATTGATCAAAAAGATGTCCGTGAGATATTGTCCTTAACCCCCTAATTACCTCGCCCCCCTCCTGAACTCGCTGGGGGTGACCGATAAGGCCTCCTTGAAGATTTTGCAGAAGTACATGGAGGAGTTAAAGCCGCAGGCATTGCCAATCTCCAGAATGGATCGGTCGGTGTTCACCAGCATGTGGCAAGCGTTTTGAATTTTTATGTTGTTGATATAATGCGTCAGCGTTACCCCTGTGGCTTCCTTGAAGATGCGGCACAAATAATATTTGGACATATAAAAATGGTCGGCAATTTCCTGGATATGGACAATTTTATTGTAATGCTGATGGATGTAGGACAGAATCGGCGTAAACTTGGGGTGAACCAGGGGCGGCTGCTCCATCCGGGGCACACTTTTATTTTCATTGAGAATATGAAGAACCTCCGCCAAATGGACGAATATCCGGTTGTCCGGGTTTGAGGGATCTTCCCTCTCCAATAGGAGCAGCAGCTTTTTGACACGGGGAAACGACTCCTTGGAAAGGGAAATGACCTCCCGGTCAAAACAGGCCAAAAGCGCTTTGGCTGCCCGCTCGGTAAAATACAGGCGCAGGAAACGGTCCGTAAAGTAGACGCAAGTCCGGGCACAAGCCTGGTTGCTGCGGCTTTTGTGGAACACATGGGGCTTGAACAGAGCCACGTCGTGCCGGGTTACGTCATAGACGGAATCATTCACCAGCATATGATGATAGCCTTCTTCAAGAATGTAGAGCTCGTAGGAATTATGGTAATGGAAGTTGGTCATCTGGTGGTTGGCATCATGCTTCATATATTCAATAAAAAAGAACGGGTCTGTCCGGAACAAATCAGGGTTTCGCATACCGCTCCAGCTCCTTGTTATACGGTTATAGCAATATAATACAACAATCAGCCAGAACGGCAAGATAATAAAAGATTATTGCCCCCATTGTCCGCTATAGTGGAGATAAGACTTCACCTCAAAAGGAGGCTGGCTTTGCGGATGGCTTCAACAGACAAACAATCAACCCTTGAAGTTTTTTCCAGGCATCAAACGGTTCATATCTATCTTTCTCCCTCTGAAAATGAGGCGGTTCAATTGGCAGCGGCCAATTTCCAACGGGACATCGGCTCGGTATGCGGCTGTTCCGCTGTTCTCTCCACAGATTTGGAGCAATGCCGCGTTGTAATCGGGACGGTCGGAGAACTGGAGTCCGTGATCGCCCAAAAGGGCTTGTCCTCGGACAAGCTGAAGCAGGAGGACGGCTCCTGGCGTTGGGAGGCTTACCTGCAGGAGGTTCGGGACGGGGTGCTCTACATTCTCGGAACGGACAGACGCGGCGCTATCTACGGGATGTATGACCTGTGTGAGGACATGGGCGTATCGCCTTGGTATTATTGGGCGGATGTGCCAGTCAAAACCAAGGAAACCTACTGCATCCCAGCTGACCTCTGCAAGGCGGATTGGCCCTCTGTCCAATACCGGGGCATCTTCATTAACGACGAGGAGGAGCTGGAGGATTGGGCCAAGCTCCATACGCCGGACGGCACCATCGGTCCGTATACGTATAGCCGGATTTTTGAGCTGCTGCTCCGCCTGAAGGCCAACTATATTTGGCCGGCTATGCACGTAAATTATTTTAACGGAAATCCGGAGAATGGCGCCCTTGCGGAGCGGATGGGGATTGTGGTGGGCACCTCCCACTGTGACATGCTGTTGCGCAGCAACCAGAATGAATGGAGTCCGTGGATCACAGCCAAAGGCTACACCGATGCCGTCTACGACTATTCCATTGAAGGCCGGAACCGGGAAATTCTGCAGGAATACTGGCGGGAGAGTGTGGAGACGAACCAGCATTATGAAGTGAGCTTCACCATGGGGATGCGGGGCATTCATGACAGCGGATTTGTGACTAAGGCGATTACAGAAGACCCTACTTTAACGGAGGCGGAAAAGGTGGAGGCCAAGGTCCGCCTGCTGGGGCAGGTGATCCGGGACCAGAAGCAGATCCTGACGGATGTGCTGGGGCAAAAGAAAGCAGACGATGCGCTGAAAACCTTCATCCCTTATAAAGAGGTGCTGAAGCTGTATGACCAAGGCCTGGAGCTGCCCGAGGACATGACTCTGGTCTGGGCCAACGATAATTTCGGGCATATGCGGCGCTATCCCAATGAGGCGGAACGGAGCCGCGAGGGAGGCAACGGCTTGTATTTCCACTGCTCCTACTGGGCCCATCCGGGCTCGGCCATGAGCTATCTGTTCATCAGCTCCATGCCCTTAGCCCACACGGGAAATGAGCTCAGGAAATCCTATGAGTCCGGTATCCGCAAGCTGTGGGTGCTGAATATCGGGGGTTTGAAGCCTGTTGAGCAGGACATGGAATATTTCCTGCGGTACGGCTGGGAAGCGGGCAAGGAAACGGGCATAACCAAGGATACGTTCCAGTTCACCAAACACTGGATCGACACCAACTTCACGGGGCAGCACGGAGCGGAGGCCGCGGTGCTTTATGAGATTTTTGCCCAAGCCACTGACGTTCGCAAGATCGAGCATATGAACTCGGACGTATTCTCCCAAACCGCCTACGGGGACGAAGCGGGCCGCAGAGCCCAGCGGCTGGAGGAGGTTTTCCGGCGGGGGAACGCCATTCTGGAGCGCCTGCCAACGGAGGAGCGGGATGCCTTCTTCCAGCTGTTCCTGATGAAAATCCATGCCTCCTATTATACCAATCTGGAATTCTATTATGCGGACCGGAGTGTGCTTTCGTATGAACGCGGAAACATGCAGGCGGCTGACAGATACTCGGAGCTCTCAGCCGGTATGTCGGATTGCAAACGGACCATGATCCATTTCTACAATAAAATCATGTCCGGCGGCAAATGGGACGGCATCATGACCCCGGAGAGCTTCCCGCCTCCGCCCACCGCCATGTTCCCCGCCCGGAAACCGGCCCTGCGCATTGAAGGAAGCGGGCTGCAGGTTTTGCTGTGGAATGAGGAGGATGCACTTTCCTTTTCCCCTTATGGCCGGAAGCAGAAGTGGATCGAGCTGGGCAACCAGGGCACAGGCAGCATTCCCTTCTCCATTACGGTGGAAGCCGGAGTGGAATGGATCACAGTTTCGGAAGCGGAAGGCGTTGTGCAGGCGGAAAAGCGGATTCTGGTGACGGTGCTTGATCCCGGCCAACACGTCGGGAAGGAAACGGCAATTACGGTGCATGACCATCGGAACGGCACGGCGATTCCGGTTCTGGTCCGGGTGGAGGAGGAGCTTGCCCTGCCGGAAGCCTTTGCCGATTATGTGGAGTCCGACAGCTCTGTCTCCATACCCGCTGCTGAGTTCTCCAAATCCGTGGACAAAAACGGAGCAGGCTGGGTACAGGTAGCCGGGCTCGGCAGATACGAAGGGGCCGCAGTGATAGCCTGGTCGCCGGACTTGCGTTCCCTGGAGGGCGAATCTTCCGGACAGCCGTATCTGGACTATGACTTTTACCTCCAGACCGGGGGAAACCATCTTCTGGAGATCCAGCGGAACCTCACCTTGAACTCCACCGGCCGGATCCGCTTCGGAATCGGGGTGGATAGCCAGGCACCTGAATGGGTGGAATCGGAAACCCGGGACGAATGGACAGGACAATGGAAGGAGAGCATCTTTAACAACGGGGAAAAGCTCTTTATCCGGTTGCCCCATCTGTCTGCGGGGACCCATTCCTTGCAGCTGTACATGGTGGATCCCTTCGTTACGGTCAGCAAGCTGGTGCTTTATACAGGGGTGCGGAAGGAAACCAGTCTCGGACCGGTGGCCAGCACTCTTGCGGGGATAGCTGCGGCGGAATATGGGCTGGAAAGCCCAACTTGGGATGAGGCCGGGCTCACGAGGCTGTGTGAGGAGCTGTACCGGACAAAAGCAGGGGACCTCCCGCTTCCGGACGCGTTGTATGTCTCCCCCGCCTACAATAAGATTAAGGACATCACCTTTATCCCGGTTGAAAAAGTGCCCCAGCAGCAGCCGGGTGCCCCGCGGTATGCGGAGCTCCGGAAATCCGATGGCCCCAAGGATATCCTCCGGGAATTCGGCTCCGGCACATTCGTGGAAGCCGGAGGTGTTCTGGCCATTGAAGCGGAATATGCCTTGGCAGACTCTGACGATGCCTTTTTGACCCCGGCCGGGGACGGCAGCGGATTGACCTGGAGCCACCTGCAGGCCGAAACCAACGGGCGGACGGGCTTGGCTATGCATGTGGCGCCTCCCGGTCTCCTCTGGGAGGATCCGGCCGCAGCACCTGGCCTGCATTACCGCGTGAATATCAGTACCGCTGGCCAATACCGGATTTGGCTGCACATGAGGCATTATAACAACCAGTCCGATTCCTGCTACCTGGCAGTGGACGGTACTGCCCGGCCCCTTGAGGAGCAGCCCCGGAAGGGCAATCACCATACGTATAACACGGCATATGTGTATTATTGGTGCTTCCTGTCCGAGCTGGAGCTGACTACGGGCGAGCATATCCTCTCCATTCTGGCGCGGAAATCCCAGCTCCGGGTGGACCGGATCTATCTGACACTGGGCGACGAGCTGCCACCGGTGGATGCGGATTGGAAGGATTCGCTGCGGACGAGCGCAGAGTAACCAGCAAAAAAACCGCTATTGTTGGCCCAATTTGGCCTGCATAGCGGCTTTTTCGTCTTAGTGCCAGTCTGTCCGATGACGCGAAGATGACATGCGACAGCCTAACGGAAGTGAGAGCCTCTATTTGGGCGAAAAATGGTGTTTGGAAAATCTAACGGAAGCCAGCGCTCTTATTGGAGCCCAATTAGCCTCAAACGGCCTGCTTTTGGCTAAATAGCGGCGCTGGCGTCCGTTAGAATTTGTGAAGGGCGGTTTTGGAGGAAATAAGGGCTGTGGTGTCCGTTAGCGGTTGTAGCTTCCGTAGCCGCGCCCCCCGCTCCCATTAACAGCCGTAGCTTCCGTTAGCCGCTCCCACTCCCTCACTGGACTGTTCCGCTTTGCCGCCGCGCAGCCGGAACCTCCACCTCCACCCGGTTGCGGCCCGCCGCTTTGGCCCGATACAACGCCGCATCGGCGAGGTTCACCAGCTCCTCCACACCCTTCACGGAAGGAGCCGCAGCAGCCAGACCCAAACTGACGGTTACGCGCACCATTCCTGCCCCGTCCACAGGAATATCCAGCATGCCGATTCCTTCCCGCAGCTTCTCCGCCAGCTGGCGGGCCACCTCCAGCTTCATCCCCGGCAGCAGGACAATAAATTCCTCGCCGCCATACCGTCCCGTTATCCCATTGGTATGAACCAGCTTCTTCAGTGTCCGCGCCACCTTCCGGATCACCTTGTCCCCCGCCATATGGCCATACCGGTCATTGATTTCCTTAAACCAATCAATGTCCAGCATCATGAGGGACATGGGCTCCCGCGCCTCCTGACACCTCCGAAAATCTGAAGCCGCCAGCTGCAGCACATAGGAACGGTTGAAGGCCCCTGTTAACCCGTCGGTGGTGGCCATACGGCTGATTTCCTGGAATAACCGCGCATTCTCAATGGAGATGCCCACCTGTCCGGCGTATTCCGCCAGGATGGCCAGCTCATTATCCGGCACCTGTACCGGGCGGCTGCTGAACAGAAGCACCTCGCCCAACTGGCGTCCTTGATGCCGGATGGGAATCTCCAGCCGGATGCGGGGCCCCTCCAACACATCCGCATGGTTATCCGTGTCCACCCCGGCAGTATGGGCACCTGTCCATGACCCGATATTCCCCCGGGCAGCCTTCACCGCAGCCCCTTCATCGGACTCCAGCACAATACAACCCGCCTCACAACCCGTCACTCTGACGAAACTCTCCACCGTGTAATCCAATAAACGGTCCAGATCATAGGTAGCCGTCAGGGTTTTGGACATCTCGTGAAGCTCACGAAGCAGCAGTCCTTGCCTCTCCTCCGATTGTTTCGCCTTTTTGAGGGTGTTGTACCGGTCAGCCAATGCCATGGACAATAGCATCGCCTCTCCACCCATCCCGATCCTCGGCGCATAAAGGGTGACGGCATTCAAGGGCAAAAGCTTGAATGCCGCCAGCATATTCACCAGTGCTCCTGCCAGCAGGAGCAGCCAGGCTGCGGCGTAATAACGGGAGGCACGGGTGCGGAACCGGACTCCGATGAAATTGGCCGCGGTCATAACCAGGCCGGCAGCTACCCCGTAAACGGCAGCCTGGGTGGCCAGACCACCCGGCGGCAGCAGAAGGAGCAGCAACAACAGCACCATCAGTCCGCCGGCAGCCAGCCGGTTCAATCTCCCGATGCGCGGAGCATATTCCGAAGCCGAGAGGAAGTGATGGGTAAACACAAGCGCAAGCAGCACTACGGTTACCAGCAAGGCCGGGTTGGACTTGGCTTCCCAGCCGGGCCATGCGGGCCACAGATATTGATAGGCGATACCGTCCCAAACGGCTTGCAGCAGGGCAAAAGCCGTAACAAACAGCACGTAATACAGGTACACCCGCTCCCGGATAACCAGGAACAAGAACAGATTAAACAAGGCGATTCCCAGCATAACGCCGTAAAAAATCCCCAACGCCAGGTTGGTTCCCTGCTCCTTCTCCGCAAACTCCTCCGCTGTCCACAGCTTCATGGGAAGCTGCAGGTAACTGTCTGTTACGATCCGCATATAGATCACCTGCCGGGAATCCGGAGCAAAGGAAACGGGGTAGATAAAATCCCGGTGCTGGACAAGCCTGTCCTTAAAGGGCAGGGCACGGCCTGCCTCTACTTCCTTCAGCAAACGTCCTGTGGTTCCTTCTATCCAATAGAAGGTTACCCGGCTCAGGTGCGGCTTCTCCAGCTCCAGAACCAGATCCCTCCGTTCCGCTTCCATATGAGCAAGCTCCAGCTTCACCCAAAAGGCGGATTCCGACTGGCTTCCGGCCAGCCCGCTGCCGGTATACGGACGGTACCTCCCGTCTCCCGCCGGATCAGCAGCAGTCTCCAGCGTCCAGGAGCGGTCCCGGTCCTCGGCAATCCGGAGCACAGAGGCCAGATCCAGCGGTCCTTCCTGCAGCTGCTCTGCCGTAATCTCCAGCACATCCTGCTCCCCGGCTGCCCTTGCGCATGCGGCTCCGCCGGCCAAAACCAGGAGAACCAGCAAAAGACCCAAGCTTTTAAGGGCCAGAGAAATCAAACCTGCCATTTTTTCCTCAGGAATGAAGATCGATCTCAATTTCGTCCTCCAGCTTCCCCTTCAACAGCCGAAGTCTGCCGTCCGTGGAGAAATCCTTAGGCATAAATCCGTTAATAACCGCCTTCGGATCCAACAGACCCAGCTTAATGTAGGACTCCGCCACAAGCTCCCCGCAGGTATAATTATCCAGCTTGGACCGGATCCGGAAAAACCGCCCCTCCACCACCTCGGCGATCATTTTCCATTCGCCCGGATTGGGAATGCCATGGAGTTCGGTGAACAGGGAGGTCAGAGCCTGGATCATTTCCGGGGTACGCTCCACATCCAGCGGGCGCACCGCATACCGGGGCGGAACATAGGGAGTTACATCGCTTCCGTAGGTAAGCAGCCTGCTCTTCAGATCCACCAGCTTGGGGCCGGTGGTCTGGTCATGAAACTGGACATCGGGCAAATTGGTTAAAGCGGTGGATTCCCACAGCAGCGGCGTGTCCCATTCCGGTAAACGCACCACCATGGCGGCATGCGACCACATGCTTCCCTCCAACCGCTCTACCATCTTGCTGATCGGGTATTGCCCGCTGAACAGGATCAAATCACCGGTTTGCATGGTTGGTTCAAGTTTGGAATACGGCTGCTTCATCATCATAAATTCCCTCCATCTATCTCGCGCTTACTACGAGATTCGACAGACTGGGACGATTTTCCTATCCAGCTCACCATGATTTTGTAAAATCCAGATAAAAATTAGGTAAAACTTCTGGGAATTCTCTATTGAGGCCAAATTAGGATGAACCATGTGTACGCCGAATGCAGCTAAAAAGCCAATGCATCCGGGGCTTACCCGCAGCTGCATTGGCCTATTAAAATTTTATTTCGCCACCGTCTTGTTATAGTTCCCGATCTTTTCTGTGATAGCCTTGGCCGCATCGTCCAGCGCTTGCTCAGGCGGCTTCTTGGCGGTAAGTGCCTCCTCGATGGCGCCCTCCACCAGCTGGCGCGCTTCCGGGAACACCCCCATGACGGCACCTTGGGTGGCTTTGCTCAACTTGGTGCCGTGGAGCTGGTCGACTGCGGTTTTAAATTGCGGGTATTTGGCCATGTTGTCCTTCACGATCTGCTCGTCGTAGGCTTTTTTGGTAATGGGGAAATAGCCGGTGCTGATATGCCATTGAGCCTGAATCTCCGGCTTGGCCAGATACTTCATGAATTCCCAAACTGCCTTCTGCTCCGCCTCCGGCTTGTTGTTCAGAATCCAGTTGGAGGCTCCGCCGACAACTACGCCGCCTTGGGCTGCCCCCTCGGGTTTGGGCAGGAAGCCCGTACCCACCTCAAACTTGCCCGCAGCTGCATCCACAATCCCCCGGAGAGAAGCGGTGGAATCCAGCGTCATCGCCACTTGTCCCGCAAGGAAGGCCTTCTTCGTGTCATCGGTTTTGCGGCCCAGGTTCACGGCGGACTTGGTATCAACCAGGTCCTTCCACCAGGAGAGGGTTTTAAGACCCGCTTCACTGTTCACAAGGGACTTGGTAGCCGGTGCGGTGCGGCCGTTACCGTTGTCTACATATTCGGCGCCCTGGTTGGCGAAGAACTGCTCGGCGAACCAGCCGTAGATGGCGAAGGAAGCGCCGGTTTTACCGTCCTTGGTCAAAGAGGCTGCGGCTTTTTTCACGTCTTCAAAGGTTTGCGGCGGCTTCTCGGGATCCAGCCCCGCTGCTTTAAACATGTCCTTATTGTAATAAAGGATCGGGTTGGAGGTGTTAAACGGCATGGAATACTGCTTGCCGTCGAAGGTATAATAGCCGAGTATATTTTCCTCCAGCTGGGACAAATCGTATTTTTCCTGGTCGATGAAGGTCTGGACGGGGGTAATGGCCTTGGAATCGATCATGAAGCGGGAGCCGATTTCGAATACCTGGATCATATTGGGGCCGCTTTTGGAATCCATGGAGGCCTTCATCTTATTCAGGCTCTCATCGTAGGTGCCTTGGTACACAACCTCCACCTTGATACCCGTTTGGGAGGCGTTGTAGTCTGTCACAACCTTGTCTATTGCCTTGCCCAGCTCGCCGCCCATGGAATGCCACCAAACAATCTTCACCGGCTCCTTTTTGTCAGCTGCGGCTGTGGAGGCAGCCGGTTTTTCGCTGTTGGCAGGCAAGGAGGCAGCGGAGCCGTTGCTTCCGGGCTCCGTGACCCCTCCGCAAGCGGCGGTGGCCATTAATGCTCCGGCAGCCAGGACCGCCGTAAGACCTTTTCGCATCATCGATTTCATGTTTGGTTTCTCTCTCCCTTAATGGTTGGTATGTATCCCTGTATATTGTGAACCGCCTGACGGCGGGGATCACCGGAATCACCCGAATCGCCGGGCCAGGCTTTCTTAGCCCTTGACCGCTCCCGCTGTGATACCGCGCACCAGCTGCTTCAGCCCCAGAACCAGCAGGAGCAGGGACGGCAAAAGAACGATGGCAACACCGGACAGCACCAGGCTCCAGGAGGTGAACTCCTCGAATTGCAGCATGCCGATTCCGATCTGGACCGTCCGCATCTCCGTGCTGTTGGTGATAAGCAAGGGCCACAGATACATGTTCCAGGATTGCAGAAATACATAAACGGACAAGGTGGCCAGCGCTGGGCGGGACAGGGGAAGCACAATCCTCAGAAAGTGCCGGATATGGCCGCAGCCGTCCATCCGCGCCGCCTCGAACAGCTCCCGGGGCAGCTGCAGGAAGAACTGGCGGAGCAGGAATACGCCGAAGGCCGATGCCAGAAAAGGAATCGTCAAACCCGGATAGGAGTCCAGCCAGCCCCATTTTTTGACCGTGAGATAGTTAGGAATGATGGTGACCTCCCACGGAATCATCATGGTGGACAGGAACAGAGCGAACCAGAAGGACTTGTACCGGAAGGGCACATACGCAAACGCGTATGCCGCCATAGCCCCTGTCACTACTTGTCCGAGGGTAATCAGCGCAGCAATAACGAAGCTGTTGGAGATGAACCGGGCAACCGGGATAATCTCCAGCACCTTCCGTATATTCTCCAGGTAAACACCGGATGGAAGCAGCTTGGGCGGATACACCATCGCCTCATCAGGTGTCATGAATGCCGCCAGGAAGGTATAAAGCAGCGGATAGATCATAACCGCTCCTGCAATGGTCAGGAGCACGTAATACAAGCTGTGGCCGGAAACACGCTTTAAGCTCATTGGTAATGCACCTTCCTCTCCAGCACCGTAAACTGGATCACCGTCAGAATGAGGATAATCACAAACAGCACAAGTGCCATGGCGCTGCCGGTGCCGAATTGGTAGTTCACGAAGGCTTCCTTATAAATCGAATAGACGAACACATCTGTGGAGCCGGCAGGCCCGCCTTTGGTCAAAATATGGATCTGGCCGAAGGCTTGAAACGCCTGGATAATGGACACGATGACCAGGAAGAACACAGTAGGTGTCAGCAAGGGGAAGATAATTTGCACGAAGGTGCGCATCGGGCCGGAGCCGTCGATCCTGGCGCTGTCGTAGATTTCCTCTGAGATTCCCTGAAGGCCGCTTAGCAGCACGATATAGTTAAAGCCTGAATGCATCCATACGGTCATGATGGCAATGGAAAAAAGCGCCATAGACGGGTCCGTCAGCCATTGGACGGCGGGCAGGCCGATAACGCTGAGCAGGTAGTTGAACATCCCCAGTGTCGGATGGTACAGCATCATCCAGATAATGGCTGTGGTGCTTACGGACAGTGCTAAGGGCAGTGAGAAGATGAACTGGAATACCCGCATGTACCGCAGCCTGGTGTGCGTCAAGGCGGCCAGCAGCAAACCCAGTACAATTCCCGTGGGAACCGTAAGCAGCGTAAACAGCCCGGTTACCTTCAGGGAGTTCCAGAAAACAGCTGAGGTGAGCAGGTTCGCGAAATTCTCCAGCCCCACAAAAGCGGCGATCCGCCCGCGCGGGTCCGTCAGATGCACGCTGAGATAAAGAGATTGCAGCAGCGGATAAAACAGAAAGATGCCAAATACAAGCAGGGATGGCGCCAAGAACAGGTACCCGATGGCGTTCTCCCTCCGCTTCAAACGGAGCAGCGATTGTGTTTTCCGGTCCGGCTTGACGGCAATGGCCGGCGCAAGGATGGTGAGTTCTCCCTCCATCGAATTCAAATCTACCCCACCTTTATTGGGAATTTGTTCCTAACCTAACTCCTATCCCAGTGTAAGGGGCTTGTATTTCCCCAATGTCAATGGAATGTAAGGAATTTATGGTAAATTCCTTAAGAAATTGTTAATTCCGCCGGTGACGAAACGGTAAACCAAAAAACCGTCCCATGCCTGATGGAATCGCTCCATCGGCAGAAACGGTTTGGCAAAATAACCTTTATTCCTTCTCCGTCTCCTCCCCAGGCACAGCTGACAGCCCGCCCCGCCTGTACTGATTGGGGGATACGCCCATGTGCTTCTTGAAGGAGGTGCTGAAATAATGCTGCGTCAAGTAGCCCACCTGGGACGCGATATCGTGGATGGTAAGATCGGTGGCATGTAATAGCTGAATGGCACGGTTTATCCGGATCCGGGAGAGGAAAGCCAAGAAGGAAACCCCCATCTCCTGCTTGAAAACCCGTCCGAAGTAAACCGGGGATACCTGCAGCCGGTCCGCCACCAGCTCCAGCGACAGCTCCGGGTTGGCATATTGCTCCTGAGCCAATTGTTTGCCCCGGCGTACGATGGGGGACATGGGAGTGTCCCGGTATACACCTTGCCGTGCCGCCTGGTAAGCTGCCGGAATACCCGCCAGCCCGTCTACCGAAACAAACCGCTGCACCGTGGTTATTTTCAAATATCGGGTAATGGACGCTTCCAGAAGCGCCACAGTTTCCTCAGCAAGAATATCCCATACAAACAGAACAATATGCCCGGAGCGGTCCCGGAAGATCACATGGCTGTGGCCGCCGAGGATTTCCCCGGTAATATTCTCAATGGCAAACAAAAACAGCTGCCGGTCGTTTTCCGTGGAGACGGGTCTGCCCAGAACCGTTTCCGACCAACGGATCAGGCCCAGGGTCAGCGGAGCGCAGGCGGGCAGCTTCAGGAAACGGAGCTGCTCAAGAAGCTGTCCTTCATCCCGCTCCCCCTCCAGCCATTCCAGGCAAAACCGCTCCCGGAGCAGGGTTACATTCTTGGCAATCTGCCGGTTGGCCATGTCAAAATGCTCCTGCAGCTGCCTGCGTTCCTCCAACTGCTTGCGCACCTGGGTCAGCACACCGGTCAGCTGCGCCACGTTAATGGGCTTTAGCACATAATCATCCACATTCAGCCTTATGGCCTCCTGGGCATAGGAAAACTCCTCATGGCCGGTCACGATAATCACCCGGCATTCCGGGAGCCGCTCCCGGAGCTCACGGATCAGCGCAATTCCGTTCATGATGGGCATGTTCAGATCCACCAGGATAATGTCTGCCTGCAGGTGAAGCGCAGCCAGCAGTGCCTCCTCTCCGTCCTCGGCCTCCCCGGCCACCTCCATCTGCAGCTGCTCCCAATCAATGGAGCCGCGTATGCCGTGGCGGATAATCGGCTCATCATCCGCCAGCAGAACCTTCCATTTTTCCATGCTCCGGCTCCTCCGTATCCCTTTTGATAATAGGGTGGGTAACAGTAACAACCGTGCCCTTCCCCCATTCACTGCTGATGCGAAGCCCAAATTCCCTGCCGAAGGTAAGCACCAGCCTGGAATGGACATTCAATAATCCGTAGCCGCTTCCGGAGATCATCCGCTCCACGGAGGCTGCCGCCTCTCCTCCCTCTGCTTGAGCGTAGCGGCTGTCCTCCGTTTCATGCAGCACGTTGTCCGCCACCCGGGCAAGACGCTCCAAGAGCTCCTGCAGCTTCTCCGGCTTTATGCCCATACCGTCATCCCGGACCTCAATCAACAGAAGGCTGCGCTCCAGTCTGGCGGAGAT
This sequence comes from Paenibacillus mesotrionivorans, assembly GCF_046098205.1. NCBI lineage: Bacteria > Bacillati > Bacillota > Bacilli > Caryophanales > Paenibacillaceae > Paenibacillus > Paenibacillus mesotrionivorans. The sequence goes on from NZ_JBJURJ010000002.1 coordinate 24,464, forward strand.
ATGGATGGTGCCGGGACCGCGGCGCTCCTTGATGCCGTGGTAGATGGCATTCTCCACAAGAGGCTGGGTGATCAGCTTCAGCACATAAAGCCCCTCCGCTGCAGGATCAATGTGGAAGGCGTCGTTCAGCTTGCTTTGATAGCGGGTTTTCTGAATATTCATGTAGCTCCTTACATGCTCCATCTCCTGGTCCAGGCCAATTTTCTCCTGCCCCTTGCTCAGCCCGATCCGGAACAGCTTGGATAAGGACTCCACCATCTCGGAGGCCTCCGCCGCTCCGCGCTGATGGGCCAGCCAATGAATGGTATCCAGAGTGTTGTACAGAAAATGAGGTTTGATCTGGGCCTGCAGGCTGCGCAGCTCCGCCTCCCGCTTCTGCTTCTCCTTGCGGGACACCTCCTGCATCAGACTATGGATGCGGGCCATCATCGTATTAAAGGCACGGCCGAGAATGCCGATTTCGTCCTGATGCCGTCCTGTATAGCGGATGGTCAAATCCCCCAGCTCCGCCTTTTGCATCAGCTTCATCAGCATCCAGATCGGCCGGGTGATGGAATAGGAAAGGTAGGAGGAAGCGCCCAAGCCCACCATACACACGAAAAAGACAAAACAAACCAGATAAAACCGGATTTCCCGCATCTCGGCAACCGTTTCATGGCTGGGAAATACCCCCACTGTGGTCCATCCGGTAAACAGGGATTTTTCGTAGATGAGCTGAACATGGGTGTTGTCCACCGTCTGCGAGGTGACCCCGGACTGGCCCTTGGCAAACCACTCCATCCGCATAAACTCCGCCCAGGAATGAACCGGCGCGTAGATGGTATCTCCGCTCCCATCCAGCACCATCAGGTAACCGGATTTGCCCAGCCGCACATCCTTGATAGCCTCCGCAATCACCCTCAGCTTCAGATCGATCAGGACCACTCCCTTCACCTCCCGGGTGTCAGGATCGACAATCGCCCGTGCAGCGGAGATCAGCTCCGAATCCTTATAGTTGGAATGGTTGGCGACTCCCCAACTGCGGGGATGGCCCAGTAGCTTGAAAATCCCGTTGTTGGCCGCCGCTTCCATGTACCATGGCTCCCGGACCAGGTTGCCCGCCGATTTGGCGTACAGCTCATTGCTGATGTAGTCGCCCCGGTTATTGACCAGAAGAATGCCCGCGATCTCAGAGTGCAGGGTGGTAATCCCCTGCAGGAAGGCCCGGATGCGGTAGCGTCCGTCCGCCCCGATATCCCCCGCACCCTCCTGGGCGTTGTCGAGAAACTGGGATACGTAAGGATCAAAGCCGATAAGATAGGTATTATTTTGCATATCCGTAAAATAATTCTCGATCGTCTTATTCACCTTGTCTATCAGCTGCAGAGTATTGCCGTTCACCTGGTTCTCGATGATGTTGTTCACTGTCCAGTTGATCAGTCCTCCCAGCAGGAAGGTGGGTATGATGCTGGCCAGCAGGAAGATGGCAATCAGCTTGTAGCGGAAGGGCAGGTAGGCAATCTTGAACCGGCTGTTCACATGGATGAAGGGCCGCTGCCAGCCCCGTTTATTTGGCATAATAACCGTCCACATTGGCTTCCGTCACAATGGTAATGCCGGTATCCGTATTCACCGGCAGCGTGGAAACCGCCGCTCCCCGGGAGGCCGCTCCAGATTCCACCAGACCATGGTTCAGGTGAAACAGATACTGCATGGACCAATACCCCATGTTCCAGGTGCCTTGGGCCATGGTAGCGGAGATGGTGCCATTTTTGACCATATCCAGGGTCCCCTTGTCCGTATCAAAGCCGATTACCTTGACCGTTCCCTTCTTCCCCAGCTGAAGCAGAGCATTGCCGATCCCCACACCCCCGTTGGCCTGAGTCGCGAAAATCCCGGTCAAATCCGGATGCTCCTGCAGCAGCTTCACGGCGATCCGCTCCGTTTCCCGCTGGTCCCCCTTGCCGTCCTCAATGGCGATGACGCTCATACCGGGATAAGTTGCTTCTATCGCTTCCACAAACCCCTGCGTCCGTTCCTGGTGGTTGGACTGGTTAGGCTGGGTAATGATGGCGGTTTTGCCCTGCCGGTTCAACAGCTCCGCCATCTTATCCGCTGCGGTTGCCCCGGCGTTGTGATTGTTGGTGCCCAGGAAGGTTTTGACCCGGCTTGCCGTGATGCCCGAATCGAATAATACAACGGGAATACCCGCATCCACCGCTTTTTGGATGGTGGCCCCTAACGCCTCGGAATTGATGGCCGAAATGGCTATGCCGGAGGGCTTCCGGGCAATCACCTGCTCCAGCACGGTTTTTTCCTCATTGACGTCATATTGGGTCGCCCCCTTAAACTCCACCGAAACATTCAGCAGCTGGGCCGCATCCTCAAATCCCTTCAAACAATTTTTCCAATAATCAATGCCGGACTGGAAGGTAACCATCACATACTTCTCGCTGATGGACCCCCTCAGCCCCTCTTCGGCCTGCCCGTTCTGCATCCTGAAGGGAGCCCGGCTCTGGTACACATACCCCAGAAAAGCGATAATGAGCGCCAAATACACCACAAGCAGCTTCTTCATTCCTGTTCCTCCAAGCCCGGCCTGTTATACCCGGTGACATGTATTTCCATCATACTATTGTAACCGTTTTCTGTCTTTCGGAAAATCCTAACAATTTTATAAATTCCATACTTAAAAAAGGTTATTTTTTATAAAAAACGTTCGTTTTCCTCGAAAGACGGTCCGTTGGGCACGATGCTATATTCAGGTTGCGGCCGGAAAGGCCTGCACATATTCGGGAGAGGGGCAATAAAAATGAGGAAAGCTCTGGTCTTGTCCATTATATTCGCGATGATGTTTGCTGTGGCCGCCTGCGGCAGCTCCGGGGGCGCATCGTCTGAGGGAGCCGGTTCAACCAAAGCGCCGGCAGATGCAAAAGCCGGGTTTGTAGGTATCTCCATGCCGACCAAGTCCTCGGAGCGCTGGGTGCATGACGGGGAAAACATGGTGAAGGAATTCCAGAAAATCGGCTACAAAACCGACCTCCAATACGGGGAGGATGTGGTGGAAAACCAGGTGTCCCAGATCGAAAACATGATTACCAAGGGAGTCAATGTGCTGGTTATTGCCCCGATTGACGGCGAATCCATGACCGATGTGCTCAAAAAAGCCCATGACAAGAATATCTCCGTTATCGCCTATGACCGGTTGATCAAAAAAAGCGAGTATGTCAGCTATTATGCCACCTTTGACAACTTTAAGGTAGGAGTGCTGCAAGCCTCCTACATCGAGGACAAACTGGGGCTGAAGGACGGCAAAGGACCGTTTACCATCGAGCTGTTTGCCGGTTCGCCCGACGACAACAATGCCCACTTTTTCTTTGATGGCGCCATGTCCGTGCTGAAGCCCTATATGGACTCCGGCAAGCTTGTGGTCAAGAGTAAACAAACCAACTTCGATCAGGTAGCCACTCTCCGGTGGGACGGCGCCACCGCCCAATCCCGGATGGATAATCTGCTCAGCAAAAATTACTCCAGCGACAAGGTAAGCGCCGTGCTCTCCCCGTATGACGGCATCAGCATCGGCATTATCTCCTCTCTGAAGGGTGTGGGCTACGGGTCGGCAGGCAAGCCAATGCCTGTCATTACAGGGCAAGACGCGGAGCTTGCCTCCATCAAGTCCATTATTGCCGGTGAACAAACCTCCACGGTTTACAAGGATACCCGGGAGCTTGCCAAGAAGGCCGTCCAAATGGCGGATACCGTCCTGAAGGGCGGAACCGTCGAGGTAAATGATTCGAAAACCTACAACAACGGAGCCAAGGTTGTTCCGTCCTACCTGCTTCAGCCCGTGTCCGTGGATAAGTCCAATTACGAAAAGGTATTGGTGGAGGGCGGCTACTACACCAAGGAGCAGCTGTCCAAATAAGCTGCCGTTAACCGATAAGGGGTATGCTCCAGGCCTCGCCATGGCGGTGCCGGATCCTGGGGCTGCCCCCTTCGACTACAGAAAGGTACGGTGATCGTATGCCGGGAAATATATTGGAAATGCGCAGCATCACTAAGACATTCCCTGGAGTCAAGGCGCTTTCCGATGTCAACCTGCAGGTGAAGGAAGGGGAAATCCATGCCCTCATGGGTGAAAACGGCGCCGGAAAGTCCACTCTGATGAAGGTGCTCAGCGGTGTATATCCCCATGGCACGTACGAAGGGGACATTCTGTTTAAGGGCCAGGTTTGCGCCTTCCGGGACATCAAACAAAGCGAAGAGCTGGGTATTGTCATTATACACCAGGAGCTGGCGTTAATCCCTTATTTGTCCATAGCGGAGAATATCTTTCTGGGCAACGAGCAAGCCAAACACGGCATTGTCAACTGGCATGAGACTTCGGTCAGAACCAAGGAGCTTCTGAAAAAGGTCGGGCTGGACGAATCTCCGCAAACGCTGGTTACCGATATCGGGGTTGGCAAGCAGCAGCTGGTGGAGATCGCCAAGGCCCTGTCCAAGAAGGTCCAGCTGCTGATCCTGGACGAACCTACGGCAGCCCTAAACGAAGAGGACAGCGGGAACCTGCTGAACCTGCTGCTGGAATTCAAGAAGCAGGGCATCACGTCGATTATGATTTCGCACAAGCTGAATGAAATATCCCGGGTGGCCGACTCCATCACCATCATCCGCGACGGCCAAACCATCGAAACGCTGGATGTGAAGCTGGATCAGGTGAACGAGGACCGGATCATCAAGGGGATGGTTGGCCGGGATCTCACCCAGCGGTATCCCTCCCGGAGCTCCCCGATCGGTTCGGTTATGTTCGAGGTGAAGGACTGGAATGTGTATCATCCTCTCCACCCCGACCGGAAGGTCATCGACCAGGCTCATTTCCATATCAAAAAGGGCGAAGTTGTAGGCATTGCGGGGCTGATGGGCTCCGGCAGGACGGAGCTGGCCATGAGTATATTCGGCAGGTCCTACGGCAAAAAAATAACCGGCCAGGTGCTGAAGGACGGCAGAGAAATCCGGCTCAACAGTATTCCGGAGGCGATCAAACACGGCATTTCGTATGTAACGGAGGACCGGAAGCACTACGGGCTCATTCTGATCGACGATATCAAACGCAATATCACCCTCTCCAATCTGGGACGGATTTCCCGGCATACCGTTGTCAATGACAATGAGGAGATTGTGCAGGCGGAATCGTTCCGCCAGAAAATGAATATCAAATCCCCCTCCATTCTGCAGAAAACCGGGAACCTGAGCGGCGGCAACCAGCAGAAGGTGGTGCTGAGCAAATGGATGTTTGCCGAGCCGGACATTCTGATCCTGGACGAACCCACACGCGGCATCGATGTGGGCGCCAAATACGAAATTTATACCATCATTAATGATCTGGCCGCTCTAGGCAAGGGTGTGCTGATCATTTCATCCGAGCTTCCGGAGATCCTTGGCATGTGCGACCGGATTTATATTATGAGTGAAGGTGCCATTACTGGAGAACTGACCCGGGATGAGGCCTCCCAGGAAGCCATCGCCAAGCTTATGACGAAAACAAGGGGGAACTCCCGTGGCCATGCTGACCAAGCTGTTTAAGAATAATATCCGCCAATACGGCATGATTATCGCCCTGGTGCTGATTTCGGTGCTGTTCCAGATTCTGTCCGGCGGCACCCTCCTCAAGCCTCTGAATGTCACCAACCTGATTCTCCAGAACAGCTATATTCTGGTGCTGGCCATCGGGATGCTGCTGGTGATTATCACCGGCAATATCGATTTGTCCGTGGGCTCCGTGGCCGCCTTCGTAGGTGCCATCTCGGGGGTGCTGATGGTATCACAGAAGATTCCGTTCCTGCCCTCCGTGCTGATCTGTCTGTTGATCGGAGCGGCCGTCGGGGCTTGGCAGGGCTTTTGGGTGGCATATGTGCGGATCCCCGCCTTTATTGTCACCCTGGCCGGTATGCTGCTGTTCCGCGGGCTGACCATGATTGTGCTCAAGGGCATGTCTCTTGCCCCTTACCCCAAGACATTCCAAAAGATCAGCTCCGGTTTTATCCATGATCCCTTCGGCGGCCGTGTGCATCTGTTGACCCTGCTTATTGGGGCAGCCCTGTCGGTGCTTTACATTTATATGGAGATGCACAGCCGCCGCTCCAAGCTCCGGTACCAGTTCGATGTGCTGCCTCCGGCCTGGTTCGCCGTCCAGATGATTCTGGTCGTACTGGTAATTAATCTGTTCACCTGGGTGCTGGCGCAGTACAACGGCATCCCCAACATTCTCATCCTGCTGGCGGCCTTGGTGGCGGTGTATTCCTTCGTGATGAACAAAACGGTGATGGGGCGCCATATTTACGCTCTGGGCGGCAATGAAAAAGCCGCCAAGCTGTCCGGTGTCAAAACCAAAGCCGTCACCTTCTGGGTATTCGTGAACATGGGTGTGCTGGCGGCCATGTCCGGCCTTGTATTCGCCGCCCGGCTGAACGCGGCCACCCCCAAAGCGGGCACCAACTTCGAGCTGGATGCCATCGCGGCCTGCTTCATCGGCGGCGCCTCCGCTACAGGAGGGGTGGGCACCGTACTGGGCGCCATTATCGGCGGGCTGGTTATGGGCGTGATGAACAACGGCATGTCCCTGGTAGGGTTGGGCATCGACTGGCAGCAGGGCATCAAGGGACTGGTGCTGCTGTTCGCCGTGGGCTTCGATATCTACAATAAGTCGAAGGCATAGGGAATGCCGAAGTAGTAGGAGTAGCACGGAGGTAACGGGCATCAGCGGCGCTAAAGAATCTGAGCAGCGTTATTTGCCCGAATATGGGCATGTTTAAAATCTAACGAATCTCAACCCCGCTAATAGCGTGTGAGAGATTCGTTAGATTTTTGCAATGCCCGTTATTCATAGAATAGCGTGCGGGAGATTCGTTAGCCAAACCATGCAGCCAGTTTATTGCTTCCTCGTCGAACATCCGAATGTGGTTGGAACTGCGCTGGACGCTGGGCACCTGGTGCCGATGCTGTAACGGAACGATGCGACTCTTAGCTGGCACAATACGCCGGATTGGAAACGTAACGGAACTCCGCGACTCTTACAGCTCATTTTATCTGCTTTTCCCCCACTTCTATGCCTCTAAGGGTCGGAGAGTTCCGTTAAAAAACCGCAGCAGCCATTTTCGCCGTCTAAGCGCCGCTCCGTTCCGTTACAGCTTATGCTACTCTGCCGCTGAGGCAGCTTGTGCCTGCACGCATACGCCTGACTGCCAAACCGGACGCACCCATCACAAAAAAGCCGGGCGGAAACACATGCGTTTTTCCGCCCGGTCTTTTTTATTGGGGGCTGTTGGGACAGCCCCTTGGATTATATAGCCGTTAATCCGGCCACCTGCTTTTGCAGCGCCTTCAGCTGCCGCTGCATATCGGCTGCATCATTCTGCTGCTTCTTCACCACGCTGGTCAATACGCCGATAATATCCATCAGCACAACAGACTTGCCGTCTGCAGTCGTGAAGCTGTCCGGCACCTCTTCTGCAATAAAGCCGATATTCTCTCTTTTGGCGCTGTCCTTCAAGTATTGGAAGGTGACGGGTTTCAGCTTGCCCAACAGCTCCAATGCCCGCTTTGCAGGCAAGCCGGAGATATTCTCCTTGAAGCTCCGGGAGGAGGTCTGCGAGAAATTGGCTGCCCGCATATTGCCCTCTACATCCAGCTTGAAATCCTCCGACGCCTCCTTGCCGATCCCCACATTCTGGGCTGAATCCACGGTTATGGCGCCTGCCAGCTCCGCCAGCTTCTCATGGGAATGATCCTTGTAAGCGAAAGGCTTCAGCTCCCCTTCCACTCCCGCCAGCCATTCGCCTTCCGTCTCATCCCAAGCCAAACATGCTTTGGGATCCGACCCCCGCAGCGTTTCCAGCCCGTGGTTTACTGCCAAATGCCCGGTGATCACGGCATCCTTGGCAACCAAATCACCGCTGACTGCCGCGTTGGCCACAGACAGGCCGCCGCTAATTTCGGCATCCTGCACAATGAGAATACCGCTGATGGTGGCATCCTTGGCGGTGAAGGTTCCGTTGAAGGCGGCGTCCTTGGCGGTCAGCAGGCTGCTTACGAAAGCATCCTTCACTGTCAACACTGTGGCAACCGCCGCTTCCTGCACCGTCAGCTTGCCGCTGACCGCTGCATCCCCGCTGACGTCCAGCTTGACTGCAGGTGCGGAGGTGCCGATGCCCAGGTTGCCGTCCTTGATCTTCAAGGCCCCGCTCAAATCCGTCAGCTCCTGATGCGTATGACCGCTGTAGGATAGCTGGCGCAGACTGCCCTCCACACCGGCCTGCCATTCTCCCAAGGTCTCGTCCCACACAAATCTCGCCTTGGGTTTTGCTCCTCTGACCGTTGTGATGCCCTGACTGAAGGACGCACTTCCGCTGAAGGCGGCATCCTTGGCGGTCAGCAGGCTGCTTACGGAAGCATCCTTCACCGTCAATGCGGTGACAACCGCCACCTCATTCACCGTCAGCTTGCCGCTGACAGCTGCATTCCCGCTGACGTCCAGCTTGGCAGCAGGTGCGGAGGTGCCGATTCCAATGTTGCCATCCTTCACCTTTAGTGCGCCGCTAATGTCCGACAGCTCCTGGTGCGTATGGCCGCTGTACGAAAGCTGGCGCAGGCTGCCCTCCACACCAACCTGCCATTCCTCCACAGTCTCGTTCCACACGATTCTTGCCTTGGGTTTTGTTCCTCTGTCCGTGGTTATCCCCTGGCTGAAGACTGCGCTTCCGCCAAAGGCGGCATCCTTGGCGGTGAAGCTGCCGCTTACATTCGCACTCAGCGCAGTCAAGGAAGTGCTGAATATACCTTCCGCTGCTGTGACCTTTCCTGAAATACGGGCATCGCCGGATACATCCAGCTTGGCCGCCGGAGCAGGATTGCCGATCCCGATATTGCCCGCATCAATGCTGATGGCGGAGGTTAAACCGCTCAAACCCGTAAACTCGGGGTGGGTATGCCCCTTGAACTCAAGAGCCTGCAGATGATCCGACACCCCAGCCACCCATTGACGCCCGGCTTCACTCCAGACCATTTGCGCCGGGAGCTCCGTTCCGCCACGGTACACCTCAAGACCGCCGTCATTCTCAAGCGGTGTGGCACGCGGCTCGTACTTGTTCACCCTGATGATGTTATCCTCTACCTCGAGTGTGGTCGTATTGATGGTAACCACATCGCCGTTTACCGTCAGGTTGCCGGCCACTGTAAGATCCTTGGAGATAAGGGCGCTTCCGGCAGTTAATTGGCCTTCGACACTGGCCGACCCCTTCATTACAGCTGGGCCTTTAATTTCGGCTGTTCCCGTCTCCAGCTTGCCGTTCACACTTGCAGCACCTTGAACCTCCAGCTTGCCGCTTATACTTGCAGCTCCCTGAACATCCAGTCTGTTCTTGGGTGCGGCGGTGCCGATGCCCACATTTCCATCCTTCGTGACGCCCAATGCGACGGTATCCGCAGGTGTCCGGACATCCAGAAGCGCCAGCGGAGCAATCGTTCCTATTCCCACCTTGCCTTCCTTATCCGCACAAATGGCAATGGTGTCCGCCAGCTCATTGTAAAGCTTGTTTTGTCCGCCTCTGGGTGTCCCCAGCTCAGACCGCGTAACTCCATCGCCGTAGAACCAGACCCCTTTGTCGTTATCCCATTCAATCTTCGCTGTAGGCAATTCCTTACCCTTGTCATCCTGTCCCCGGGGAGCTTCGAAGCGGCTTGTTATCAGCCGGCCGGCAATGGTAAGCTTTTCGCTGACCGATACATCCGCTGCCTGCACCGTCTTATTGAAAGCTGCCGCACCGTTGAAGGTGGCTTCCTGTTGAGCCGTGACCGCACCGGAGAAGGTTGCCGCACCGGCCACCTCCGTCTCCGTACGGAACAGAGCCTTGCCCGCCACATCCAGCGCCTCGGTGGGATTATCCGTGCCGATGCCCATTCTGCCGCTGCGGGTCAGACTCAGCACCGTTTTGTCTGCTGTTCCCAGCTTCCAGCGGTCTTTGACCCACTTGATCTGAGCCTTCGTTTCCGTCCCCTGGGGAACCTCCAGGCCGTCTCCCACCGAGAGCGTTCCCGCAATGGCCGCACTGGCTGCCGAAACCGCTCCTTTAATGTCGGCTTTGGCTGCCTGCAACCCTCCCGCTGCCGTCACATTGCCATCCTTGTCCGCCATGAAAACTGCTAGTTTGTCCGCTGTCCCCATCTGCCACTGACCCTTGGCCTCATTCCATACCAGACGCGCCGCAGCCAGCCCCGTTCCGCGGTATACCTCGATACCGCCGCCGTCCGGCGAAGCGGCATTGCTGCCGTCCTTGTTCAGCGTCGCCAAGGGGCTGCCGATATGAAGCTCATCCGTATTCAGACTTGCCGTTGCTCCGCGCACATCCAGACTTCCGGTAACCGTCAGATTGCCGCCGACAGCCAGATCATGATGGACATCCACATCGCCCTCCGCATTGGCGCTTAGGGCCAGGACATCATTCTGCGGGTTATAAAGCTGGCTGTGGATATGAAGGGCATCCGCGTTGGTTCCCTGGATGAGTTTCTCCCAGGAGCTTCCGCTGGCGATGTTCTCCAGAGCGCCGCCGATGCCAAGCTTCCATTTCCGCTCTGTTTCATTCCAGATCAACCGGGCCTTGGGCTGGGATTCCCCCCGGTATACCTCCAGTCCGCTTTCACTTACAGGGGAGGTGTCCCCCTCGAACTTGTTAATTTCGATCATATTGGCGGCAACAACAAGATCTTCCTTCTCCACGGTGGTGGTTTTGCCCTTGACTGTCAGGTTGCCGTCGATGGTAAGCGAGCCGTCAACCGACACGCTCCCGGCTATATCCGCCCCGTTATTAACCGTGAGGGTGCCGAGAACCTCCGCATCCTCCGTAATCTCGATACCGCCGTTCCCCTTTACCGACAATGCCGTGTTTCCCGCGCTGTCATTCAGGAAGCTGTGGGTATGCAGTCCGTCCCCGGAGGAGGATACACCTCCGGTAAGCACGTCCCAGTTGCTGCCGTAGGCAATATTGGAGAGGCTTGTGCCAAGCCCCAGCTTCCATCGGCCGGAGGCCTCATCCCATACCAGACGGGCGCTGGGGCTTTTGCTGCCCCGGTATACCTCAATGCTGCCTTCCTTCAGAACGGCGCTGGTCTCACCTTCATATTTATTCAGCTCGATTTTGCTGCTGCGGACCACCATATCCGTCCGGTCAATAAAGGTGGTTTTGCCCTTCACCGTCAAGTCGCCGTCAATGGTGGCCGAACCGCCTACCTGAAGACCACCATGCATGGCGGCGCCTCCCGCAACATCCAACGCCCCCTTTACCACCGCATCACCGGAGGCTGTAACCTGGCCTTCCTCATTCACCGCAAACACGATTCCGCCGGAGGAGGTGCTAAGCGAGCTGTGCTTGTGGGCCTGCTCCGCAACCCCGCCGCTTGTCAAAGAGTCCCATTTGCTGCCGTAGGGGATATCCGCCAAGCTGCCCTCTACCCCGATTTTCCACTTCTTATCGGTCTCGTTCCATTCCAGACGGGCCTGGGGATCGGCGCTGCCCCGGTAAACATTTAATCCGCCCTTGGCTTCAACAGGGGCATCTCCGTCTCCTTTGTTTACCGTAAGGAAGCTGTCGGTTACCTCCTGCTCCACCTTCTTAACCAGCACCTCTTCTTCACGGACAATCAGCTTGTTCACGGTTAGGGTTTCCCCGACCATCAGCTCATGGGGAATATGGACATTGCCGTCAACGCCGATTTCAAGAGCCAGCTTGCTTCTGTCCTCATTGTGGAACTGTCTGTGGGTATGAAGCGCATCGGCGTTTTGATTGCCACCCGTCAGCTTCTCCCACTGCTCCCCGTCGGGAATATCCGTCATTTTGCCGTCTGCGGTGCCGGTTTGCCATTTCTTCGCCGCTTCGTTCCAGGCGATCCGGGCATTAGGCAGCGTATCTCCCCGCTTGATCTCCAGGCCGTTATTGCCTGCGATCAGGCTGCGGGCTATGGTCAGCGACTGTTCAATACGGACATCCCCCTGCTCATCCGCAGTCAGAACCGGGCTCCCGTCGGTCCGGTGAAGCCCGCTGTGCTGATGCAGCTTGTCTGCATTGGCCCCCTGGTGCAGCTTATCCCAATCCCCGCCGTAGGCTACCGTATGCATCCCGCTGGATAGGTCATCGGGATGGGCTTCCGTGCCGATCTTCCAGGCTTTATCCGTCTCATCCCACAAGAGCTTGGCGCTGGGCCGGTTTTCCCGGCAAACCTCCAGTCCCCCGCCGCTTTGGGCGCCGGGATTCTTATTCAGGGTGACGGTACTCCCGCTAATAATAACCTGGGGCACATCCAAAGTAGCCAATCCGCCGCTTACATCAATGCCGTTCTTGGCAGAGAGCGGCCCGGCAATGTCAGCGGAGCCGGTAATCTCCACATCCCCCGCCTGGTTGACCTTCAAGGCATGTTTGCTGCCTGCCGTAACGGTGAGCTCGCCTTTGATCTCCGCGTTCCCGTAGGTTTCCAGGGAGCCGCTGCGCACCGCACCTGTAAATTCTGTTGCCGGTGCATGCACGAACAGCTTGCTGCCCTCCTGCCCGCCTTCCTCCTCCGTATTGCTGAGATAGGGCAGGGTTACCTCCTCCTTGGAGCCGATGATCATTTTATCCGCCTTGACTGTACTGCCTACCGCTCTTGCCACAATGGGGGTTCCGTCCGTATCCTTATCGTAAATTCCGCCCACCGCCAAGGAGCCGTCCTGGTTATGCTTCAGGGTAACGCGGGCCAGGATAATATCCTTGCGCGGGTCCTCCGGCTTGGAGGAGCCGGCCTTAATCTCCGACATCTCCCAGATATGGATTTCGGCTCCGCCGCCCTTGGGCAGATCCTTGTCGGCAAGCACCTCCTTGTAGCGGACAGTAATATAAATCTGATCCGATGTACTGTACCCGGAAAGATCCACCAGACGGTCCGGATGAGTGTCGCTGATGAGGATTTCCTGGCTGATCTCCTCCTGATTCTCTTCATCATAGATCCGGTTGAGAGCAAGTCCGGGAGACACCTCCACCTTCAGCAGATCCGTGGAGGAAGGGGCCGCCTCCACCTTCAGGCCGGAAACCACACCCCAATTGTGAAAGTACCGGTTATGGAGGCGCTGCAGGCGCTTGTGATGCTGCTGGTCCAGAATCAAATCCTCTTGCTTCAGCAACAGGCCGTCGAAATAATTCATGCGTTTCATATCTTTTGGCACAATGTCATTCCTCCCGCTTCTTCGTACTATGGAGCTGTCAGGAAATTAGTACCCGCTTTTGTTGAGGAAATCTCCACGGTGTTGGGAGTTTTCTCAGCAAATTAGCGGTACTTTATTTCGTGACAGTCTCTAAGTGCTGCTCCCTGCCGGCTGTACCGGGGACTTATTGCGCGTCCTCTTCTCCACGGGCCAAAAGCTCCTCCAGAACCTGGATGGCGCCGGTGATGCGTGTAACCGTATAACCGAGATTATTGCGCTTCTCCTCCAGCTCCTGCAGCATTTGATGCCCGGTCTCCAGCTCCGCCTTCAGTTCCTCCATACGCGCTTGCAATTGTTGTTTCATGGTTGGTTCCTCCTATTAATCAGGCGCCCTGCAGGGCCGCGATTTGTTTTTGCATCCGGTTGAGTGCTTTTTGCTGGTCCTTCAGCACACTGGTGAGAACCGCAATGATGTCCATGGCGCCAACGGCACGCTGATCGGGATCAGCCAGCACCGCAGGAACCTCCTCCGCCACAAAACCCAGAGTGCGCTCCTTGGTGCTTTCCTTATATTTGAACGAGACCGGATTCAGCCCGTCCAGAAGCTGCTTCGCCTCCTTGACGGACAGATCCGCAATGTTATCCTTAATCTCACGGGAGGAGGACCAGTACATGCCGTTGGCGTAAACGCCGCCGCTGGCATGAATGTAGATGCGGTCGCCGCTGTCATTGGTGACGCCGATATCCAGAACGCAATTTTCGCCGCTGGTCGGGTAATATTTGATGTATGCGGAATCTCCCCATCCGCCGCCGGGATCGGACGGAAATATAATGCCGTTATTGCCGCTGCCTGCGCTGGGGGTAAGCGCCCCCCGGACCTCCAGGCCGCTGTGGACGGAGGCATACGACCAGTCGTTGCCATAGTTCAGCACCAGATGGCTCCCGTTGTCCACCAGGGCCCGGCCCGGGCTGCCTCTGCGGGTGGAATAGCCGATGCAGAAATCCGCGCACCGCACATCCGCCCTGAAGCTATCCGCCACGTCCAGCTTCTTGAAGCGTCCGTCGAAGTTCAGAACGGCCGCCTTGATGGTGCCGTTAATCTGCAGGTCACCGCTGATCAGCGCTCCTCCGTTGACCTTCAGGAACCCGTTCACATCCAGCTCATCCCAGACCGAGACCCTTCTCCTGCCGCCGGCGGAGGTATTGCCTACGATCATCAGAGACTTGTACACGCCATTGTCGTTGCTGATCTCCGCCTGGTTGGGCGCCTGGTCAGGAAAGCCCTGCCAGTTAGAGGTGAACCGGACCGGATTCTGGCCGGCTCCGGTGAGAATCCTTAACCCTCCTGCTACCTCCAGCTTATCCCGTGGAGTGAGTGTACTGATCCCCACATTGCCGGAGGCATTCAACGAGATATGGTCATTGGCGTCATTGGAGGTTCCGATCTCCAGCGTACAATCCTCCCCTGTACGGGGGAAGTACTTGATCCAGGCCAGGTCCCCGGAACCGCCACCGGGGTCTCCCGGGAAGAGGATGCCGTTATGCTCGCCCCGGCCCACACTGGGGATAATTTCCTGGGAGGCCTGCATTTTTCCGTTCACATACAAGAACCCGTTGACATCCAGCCGGTCCCACACTGCCACCTTGCGTCCTTGCCCGGCAGATTGGTTGCCCACCAGCATAAGCGCTTTGTGGTAGGAGGTGTCGTTGCAGATTTCGGCCCCATTGATCTTATCGTCCGGGAATGCGCTCCAAACGGAGGTGAAGCGCAGCGGATTCTTGCCGCTCAGAATCTTCAGGCTGCCGTCCACATCCAGATTATCCTCCAGAGGCTTACGGGGACCGATTCCCACATTCCCGGAGCTGCTCCAGGAGACCACCGCCTTATCCACCTGGACACCGTTGGCCAAATCCCGGGTACCCAGCACACCGCCCCCGCTTCCAAAAAGAACCGGCCCCTCCACCTCGGCATTGGCGAAGGCCTTGCCCTTGCCGAACCAGGCCAGCCCGTGCCGGCTGTCCACCGTAGTGCGGTTGGCCGCCTTCAGCCAAACTGTCTTGTCATCCTTGATGGCCAGATCGCTGTCGCTGTACAGCCTGCCGTCCTCATTAAACCCCAGGGAGCCCCCGTTCGTGCCGGACAGATTGCCGTGTTTGTGCAGAGAATCCGCTAAACCGCCTGCGATCAGACTGTCCCAGCCGTCACCGTAAGCAATTTTCTTCAAATCATTGCCAAGCCCGGCCTTGAAGCATTGCTCATTCTCCACCCATACGATTCTGGCGTCATTGGCGCCCCCATCTCCGCGGTATACCTCCAGCCCCCCGTCTTTGGGTCCGGAGAACTCACCATTCTCATCCGGGCTGTTGACCTCCACGAAGCTGTTCATGATCCGCAGCTCACTTTGGGATTTGTCCTTGCTTTGCATGTACAGCTCACCCATCAGCGTCACGTCCTGGGCGATATGGACATCCCCCGTAAAATAGGTGACTGGTGCATCAACCTGCAGGATTTGTCCGCCCTGCAGCGTATAAATGGAAGGCATAGAGCCAAGGGACTCTTCGTTTTGAGCCATATCCTCCATGGCATCATCGCTTTTGGCCTTCATCACCAGCCGCTCCGTCACCAGCTTCTTGCCGGCCGCGCCTGCATACACCCGCAGGGGAGTCCGTTTGGCGTCGATGCCGTAATCAAAGATGCAGTCACTGTCGATGACCGTGCTTGAACCGTCATTCCTCGGAACAATCCGGGCCAGCACAATATACCTGGAGGGCTCCTCCGGCAGCTGATTGCTGTGGCTTATGCGGCCCCGCTCCCAGATATGGATTTCCTCCCCCTGCCCCCGTTCGTTATTGCGGTCTGCCTTCACTTCCTCATAGCTGACCATGATGTAAATGGATTCATTGGCATTGTACTCGGACAGATCCACAGGATTGTCCGGATGCCCTTCGTAGATCAGGATTTCCTGGCTGACGCTTTCACTCTTTTTGGTTGCTGCATCCGTCAGCACCACCTGGTTCAGCGCAACTCCCTCCTGAACCTTCACCTTCATGCTCTCTCCCGCCACCGGCACCACCTTCAGGCCGCAGACAATCCCCCATGTGTGGAGATAACGGTTATGAAGCCGCTGCAGCCTCAGGTAAAAATCCTGATCCAGGCTGTAATCCTCCGCATTCAGGAAGAGCCCGTCAAAGTACCGCATTCTTGAAAGTTCTTTTCCCATGTCTTGCATCCTCCCGATATCTGACAGAATCTATTTCTCGGCCATACCGCCAAGCAGGGTTTCCATGCCGACACGCCCATAAACGCCAACGCGCATTTGCGGCACCTCAATGTTCAGGCTGAAATTGGTGTAGAAGGGGCTTTCCTTCCGGATAACCTCCCGGATGATCTGAGCCTTCCTGTTCAGCATGGTTCTCGTAGGGCTGGGAAGCAGCACATGCACCGAAAAATAGCTGGAATTCGCCGCCCCCACCATGGTGTTTATGCCGGCACGCCGGTTCATCCCACAGCGGATCGGTTCCTCATAGCTGCAAATTTCAATTTCCGCCTCCGGTCCTGCATACACCTGCACATAATCCTTCAGCCCCGCAAGTGTGCCCCGCTTCTTGTACAGCTGGACAGCCGTTCCGATCAAATGGCGGTTAACCGAGTCCCGGGCTTCTGGAAGAGGGAGAAGCTGCAGAGGAGCCAGCTCCTTCTCCCGCTTATCTGCCTCACCCTCATATTCCACCCCCTCCTCCAGCTCCAGACCCACCCAGCCTGCCAGCCAGTCCAGAAGCTGCGGCGGTGTATAATCCGGGTCCAAATAACCGTGGAACCCGTCCAGCAATGCCTCCACACCTGCGTTTTCCACGCCGGATGCCCCGTTGTTCCCGGAGAGCATCGCCTCGAAGGCCTGCAAAAACCGGCCGAGAAAAAAATCCTCGTCGGATTGGCCCGACTTTTGCTGATATATCCTTGGAAGGTATGCAACATAACCGGAATGATTGGATATACTCATGCTTCCACCTCAACCTTCAGCTCCTTCAGCCGGAACATCTGGTGCGGCAGCAGCTCCGGTGAATCCAGCGTAATACCCGTGACATGGTTAATTCCGTTAATGGCCTCTACCAGATGATACAGATCAGAGGAATAAAGCCTTCTTCCGGGCGGCCACCCCTTGCCCTCTCCGCCGCCTGACACGGGATCAAGAAAGGAGATAACGTTTTTTTCCACGGTGCTTGCAATTCCCTTATCCTGGGCGGATACGGTCATTTCAAGATGAACGTCCAGGTATTCGGGCTCCACAACATGGACTCGTGTTGTCACCAGCTTGCGGGCATCCAGATATGACTTCACCGCCTGCTTCATATCCGGCAGCTCCCGCATGAGCTCACGCTGGTTTTGTGTGTTCACCACAAGAATAACGGAAACATGTCCGAAAACCGTCTTCGTTTCGCCTGTGCTGTCCTCCATATCCGTATTGATCAGACAGATGGTCCGGTACGCCAGATCAGGATACTTGTTCTGTATACCGGGAAACCCCATGAGCGCCTGTCCGGCCAAAAGCTCATAATCGGCAGCCGTTACAGCTCTGGTGCATTCCGAGAACTGCTTCGCCCCCCGGTTCATGCCGGAGGCCAGCTCCTCCTCCTTGTCCAGGGTGATGCCCAAGAGCTTCAGAAACCGGAGCTGGTTCTCCTCCGTCACCTGGTCCACCCGGTAAAGCACCATTTCGCTAAACCAGGCCAACAGCTCTACCAGCGTAATGCCGGGGTCAGACGGATTATAGTTGGTCCATTCCGGATCATAGACCGGAATCAGAGCCTTGGCATCGGCCACCAGATCATGAAATCCAATGTCGTCCAGATCAGGTATCACCAGCGGCATTCTTCTCTCCCCCTTTTGACTCCCGTTTTTTGTTGATCAAGTGTGTGCCGCCGCAGACCAGCTCATTGTCCTCCAGGAAGATATTCTCCGACCGGACCTCATGGATCCGAAGCGGCGTCGTATTCACGTATTCATCGGGCCGGCTTAAGAAAACGATGTCCTTGGGCTTCAACAGAGCAACCTTCAAATAAACAGGGCCCGGACCCACAACAGCTTCATTCAGAATATAAGAACGGATGGTCAGATCGTCAGTTGCCTGATACTCCACATCGCTTCCCTGCGGATACAGTCCGGTTGTCTCTTCGCCGTCGGCCATGCTGCAAACCAGAATATCCCCATCAATTGAATCCACCCTCAGCTCAACAGGCTCATGACTCCGGTGCTTGAGGAGAAGGGTTTCCCCCTCCTTAAAGCCTTTTACCATCAGGGTTTTGATACCGCTCCCCGCCTCCACCCGCTCCGCCAGTCCGAAAACCATTGTGTTGTCGTCCGTGCGGACTGCGCTGTATTTGGGATAAGCTCCGGTCGGTTTGTAGGGCCCGTATTCCAGCGGATCGATCCGTAGGGTGAAGCACTGCACAGAGGCTTTGACCGCAATGCCGGAGACATAATCCACTCCCGGCGTTCCTTTGATCACGGCATACACCTCGGAAACGTACATATTCTGGCCCAGCTCCCAGCCTGCCCCTTTGTCGCCGCCGTACAAGGGATGGAAAAACCGCTTCAGGTTGTCTATAATCCGGCCTTCCGTCACCTTCCGCTGCTCCATGCTGGTAAATTCCACATCCGCCTCAATGCCGATGCGGACATAATCGGGGCCGGTCACCACAATCCCCGGCATAGCCGTATTCAATACAGCCGAAGTCCGTTCACACAGGAAGCCTTCGATTTCACTGAGCAGCTCCTGGCTGGGAGCGGGCTTCGAATCGTCCTTCTCCGGCACAACGATAACAGTTGCTTGGCCCGGCGCAAATGTAAGCTGGCGGTTCATGGTGCTTAAGCATTTGACCTTGGCAATCTGCGGCATCGCCTCCCGGACCAGCCATTCCATATCCTCCGACGTTACTCCCCGGTTCCAGCTTTTCAGTGTGTGCGGTCCCCGGATGCTAGTATCCTCCTGCTCCTCCTGGTCGAAGCCTCCGTCAGCGGCAACGGGGTTAACCGCCGATTCCAGCCAAGGGAGGCTGTCCCACACGTTGGTAATGGAGCCCGCCTCCACATTGCCCGCCTTACCGCCGCCATGCTTGTAGGCACATTTGATATTGTCCGTTCCCGTAGGCGGAATCATCCCGGCCTTCCCGTTGCCGAATACCACTACGCCGCTTTTCCTGTCCAGCGTATAATGACGGTCGGCGGCTCCGGATATGGAGAAGGTGTCCGTCTCCTCCCATGGCACCCACTGCTCCTGGCCCATTGCTTCCTTGACCCAAAGAATCTGTCCCGGCAGCACCGGAGTTTTGGAAAGCTGGAAGCGCTGGTCGGCTTCACCGTTGCTGGAGCCCAGAATTTCCCCCTGCACTGTGCTTGTATTGCGCGCCCAGACCACGTTGGGGAAGATGGCCTCCAGCCTGGGGAGAACCTCGAAGGAGCCGTCATCCAGCCTGGCACGGATCCAATAATGCTCCGTACCGAACAGCGGCTTTTTCTGCATATCGGAGGGAACGGCAAGCTGCAGGATTTCCCTTCTGGTGAAATGCCGGATCGCATCATCCACACTCAGTGTCATCCACTTCTCCCCGTCCCAATATTCCCAGGCCACAACAGGCTTGGACCCGGACTTTCCGGCCTGTTCACCAGCCAGCGGGAAAAAGAGGGATACAGGCAAACCGCTGATATCCTCGTCAAAGGCCAGATAAAAGATAGGGTCCGTTTCGGAGCAGGGGTAGAAGGGCTTAAAGTACACACCATCCTCCAGGCATGCGGCCGTCATCTCGTCAAAACAGAAATTATTTTCCGTCAGGACCGTTTCGGGATGACTCTCCAGCGTATAGCTGTAATCCACCGTCAGCCTGCGGATGGAAGGAGGCGCATAACTGGCGGGAGTAACCTGAAGCTGGGCGATGTTGACCGTCTCCGTTCCGATCTTGACCTCCGAGTCCTTGTACTCATATTTGGCCTCCTCCCCGTAATGGCCACCCGTCAGACGGACCCGGAGCCAGGTGTGCTCCTCTCCGTTGATCACCGAGGGTTTCATAGCGGGACAGGTAAAATAAACGGTGCCGCTCCGGGTGAAGGTTTCCGCACTTTGGACCCCCTCCTCCGTCCGGGACTCCTCCGGCGACTCCGGGGACGAAGCGTAGACGGCATTATGCAGCTCGCTGATTTCAGCCCACTCTGCCCCGTTCCAGTACTCCCAGCCCAGCTTAACATAGCGGGTATCCGGCAGCTTGCTGATTTGCGGATCGGACAGCTCCAACGTAACGGATACGGCTGCACCCGCCTTCGTAAAGGCCTCATCGCATGCAAAGTAGAAGGTATCGTTAATCCTCGGCTTTTCTCCAAACGGATAAAAATCCTTGCTCATATCCAGAGGGATGCCATTGTTTACCGCTGTCTGCGGAGCAAGCGGCGCCGGATTCCGGAGAAGGAGCTCCATCCCGATGGCCTCAATATCGGGCATGGTGCCGGCGGTGGTGATGGGCGTTTTCAGCTCGGCATACATCCACCTGTTGCTCCATTCCTGCCGTTGCTCCGCCTGGTTATAACCGGCTACGGCTGCAGACGCAAAGGCAGGAAGCGTATCAAACTGATAGGACGCCCGCCAGAAATCATCCGTATACTCCCGAACCAAGGAAGGCGTCAGCTGATGCCGGTTCCCTTCCGTGTCAAAATAAAACCAGTCCATGTCCACATGATGTCCGGCGGACTTCGAATGATTCTGTACCGGCTTGTTAAAGTGAACGGTCAGCTTGCTGCCCGGTTCATGGTAACCAAGCAGTCCGGCATGGCCCACATACAGCCGGTGCACAACCGTGGAGTCTCCATTGAAGATAACCGCCGTTTGCCCGGAGCTCTCCTCCGAAAAAAGAAAATCCTGGTTGCTCCACTTATCCTCATGGGGAACAAGACTTACGGCTCTCACCAGCTTGGGCCGGATGACCGTCAGCTCCTTCTCCGTTTCGAAGATAACCTCCTGCGCGCCGTCCGGCTGGGCGGATACCTTGCTTCCCGCTGGAACGAAGCTGTGCTTGTCCCAATCCGCCTTCCGGGTGAACAATAAGGGCGCTTTGGCGGCTCGTGGAGGTGTGGGCCCGATGCCTAGCATGGTCAGGAAGGTGATGAAATTTTTATCCGGCGCCTTATTCAAACGCTCCAGAAGCTTGCCCAGCATATTGGTGAAAATATGCACCAGCGCATCGGCTTTCCTGTCCGCTTCAAGAAGGGACAGGTGGGACCATTCCTTGGCGCAATACTTCAGGATCAAACGCCTTAGCTCCGGAACCAGCTCTTCCTCTGTCCTTCGGTCAATTTGGGGTATCATAGTCGGCATCACCTCCCTGCGCTTTCAAGAAAGAACGGATAGACCAGATTATACTTACTGTTGCTGGATTTAACGGTATAGCTGATGGCAACCTCCAGCAGAGGCTGATCCGAGCTGGGAGTTACCGTAATTTCCTCGACCTCAATACGCGGCTCCCACTCCCGGAGGGCCTCCTCCATGTAGCTTTTGATCAGGGTTGCCGTACTCATGTTATTGGGAGCGAAGACCAGCTCATTCAACCGGCTGCCGAATTCCGGCCGCATGACACGCTCACCTCTGGCGGTGGAGAGAATGAGCATAACGGATTCCTTGATGGAATCCTCCCCCTCCGACACAGCCATGGCGCTTCTCTGGACCGAAAACGGGAATTTTAAACCCCGCCCCAAAAAATCGATGACCTCCATACCTAACCTCCTATAAAGACCGTTCCCGCCGCTACCACCTTGCCGACAGGCAAATCGGCCGGATCATTACATGTCAACGCCGTATCGCCATTTCTGGCCGCCATTTTCCCGTTGATCCTGACCGTTGCGCTTCCTGCCAGGATCTTGCCCTTATTGGCGGGCGGCTTCTGGAACGGTCCGCCCTGGGGCACATGGGACGGGGTATTGGTAGCCGTGGAGTTCATTGTGGCGGCAGGCTGTCCCATAATCTTCACATTGCTGCTGAGCGCCCCGTCGATGATGCCGGTAAACGGATGGGGCAACAGTGTGGGAACCATGGCTGCTCCTGCGGGAATCATCACAATATGCGTATCCGTCGCAAGAATCCGGTCTCCCTTCTTGGCTGCAGGCTGACCCATGCTGCTCCCTCCTAGTTGAGATTGATGGCGGCACCCTTCAGGTTCATCGTGCCGGAGGCCTTCACGTCCATACCGGCCGAGGCTTCCAGCTTGGTTTCCGCCGAGGATTTCATTTCGATGCTCTTGGCGCTAAGGACAAGCTTGCCATTAGGCGCGGAAATCTCGATGTCCTTAGCGGAAATGATGGAGATTTTGTTATCCTTCGTGGCGATGACCAGCTTGTTTTTACCCGACTTGTCGATAAGCTGAATGGTTTCACTGCCGTTTTTGTCATCCAGGCGGAAAACATGGCCCTTGGCGGAGGTGATGGTCAGCTGCTCCTCACCCTGCTTGTCGCTGAAGGCCAACACATGCCCGCTCCGCGACTTCAAGAGGCGGGTATTGTTTTTGCCATCCTTGTTGGTTTCGGGCGGCATGTCCTTCCCGTTCCACAAGGCGCCGATCACATAAGGACGGTTCACATCCCCGTTCTCAAAAGCAACCAGCACCTCGTCATCAGGCTCGGGCAGGAAGAAGGCCCCCCGCTCCTTGCCGGCCATGAAGGATACCATCCGGGCCCAATTGGATTCCAACATGCCAAGCATCGGGATCTTCACCTTCACCCGCCCGGGACCCGGCTTCTCCGCATCGTTGGCGGAATCATTCTTGATGACAATGCCCGCCACCACTCCATAGATTCTGCCTTCATTCAAAAAGCTGTCCGCAGCATTGGAAATTCCGGCTCCATCCCTCATAGGCCTGCCCTCTTTACTTTAAAAGTAGTGGTATAGCCCTTCGTATCATATTTATGCACGGTAGAGACAATGTAATAGATGCCGCTGAAGCGGTCTCCCAGTCCAAGCAGCTTGACGGTTTTGCCCGACCGCAGAAGCGCGTTGCCCCAGCACATGCCTTCGCCGGCAATAAACTCCCGGAGCCGGCTGTTATAGGCGGCTTGCGCCAGAGTCTTGGCCTCGCTCAATTCCACCAAACTTTCGGCAGGCAGGGCAATGGGGGATTCCTCCAAGGCCCTCGCCGACAGCTCGAAGCCGGTTTCCTTGCCGCCCATCTTGGTGGCTTCATCCCCGGCCTTGGCCTCCGCCTCCACAGCCTTCTTCTCCTTCACGTCCCAGCCCCGTACCTTCACCTTGCTTCCCCGGGTCAGTGCCCTCAGCTCCAGATTAATTCTCTCAAAATCCTTCTTGAAGGTCATATCCGGAAGCACCGGCGCCTTGGACGCCCGCGACTTGACGAAGATCAGCTTCTGATCATCGGCATACAATTCATAGTCCAGCCGTGCCGCCCGCTCCAGCAGAAACTCATAGTTGCTTAGATTGTTTTGGAACAGGTAGGGATAGATGGTCTTGGTATCCTCCACAACAGGTGTAAGGCCGTGCTCCTTGGCAATTTCGGAGGCGATATCGCTGTCCTTTTTCTTCAGGAACACCTTGCTTCTTGTACCCATACGGAGTCTGTGAAGCATGTCATAACCGCGGATTTCCAGAATGGAATGCTCCGAGAAGGTCAGGTCCAAAGAGGTAATTTCCCCGCTTATTAAGGGTTCGACCTTATCCAGCCCCAGGGACACCTTGATTTTGTCACCCGGCTTCACCGTCTTCAGGTCGATGCCCCGCCACATGCCGGCACCGGAATTCACCATATTCAGCTTGATGCAGAACAAGGCGGGTATGTTTAGCTCATCCTCTACGGTAACTGCCTCCACCGCAGCATTCATCTCAGGAGGGAGCTTGCTTCCGTTGATCTCTATCTTGAAATTGGCAACGCTGGTGCTCATTGCGATTCCACCTTAATCCGGGATGACCAGGGTCCTCCCGACATCATTTTTTCCGGGGAAGCCGATTGCGTTGGCAATCTTGTTCAGCTCGGCAATTCTCCGCCATGCGCCCGGGTCCTTCAGCGCCTCGCCCGCAATCAGGTCCAAACGGTCCCCGCTTTTGACCACCCACAGCTTGCGGCAGGCGTTCAACCCCTTGTTATCCTCCACCACCTTGTCCGGCTCGTTGGTAATGAAGGTGACATCCAGGAGCGAACGAACAGGAACCCCGTTCTCCAGAAACATGGTAAATTTCTGTTCGATTCTGCTCAGCAGCCCCCGGTAGGTGAAGCCCCCCCAGACAAACATGCAGTCCGGGGGTTTCCTGGTATTCTTGCCGCTGACCTTGGGGTCCAGGAGAGAGGTGAGCTTAACGGTTTCCTTGCGGACATCCCTCCGCTGCTCGTACGTGTCATAGAACAAGGACACCTTAAATTCCGGCATTTCCGAAATTTGAAACTGCTTATTGTTTTGCTCCCCGGTGTATTTTCCTTCGAAGGAAACGGTATATTCATTGGGGTTGAACATCACCTCAATGGGACCGCCTCCCGTACCCACCGGGAAGATTTTCGCTTTTTCCGCCATTACCTCAACCCCCTGCGATCCTTTTGAATGCTCAGCCGTTTTTCCAGAACCTGAAAGACCTGCTCGGCCACCAGACGGATCTCATCGGCTTCCATAACAGTTTTCTGCTTGGGCGCCTGTGAAAATGCAGGCACAGCCGCCGGATAAACGGCGGTTTGGGGCTGCGTGTAAGACCCGCCCCGAGTAGGAGGGCACTCCCGCTGGGCTGCCGCTGCTTCGGGTCTGCGGTGAACCAGGCCGCTGTCCATGGGCAGCGCCGGAAGAGGCTCCTGCGGGACTGGTACCGCGCTTCGGTTCCGCTCATGCCGCAGCAGCAAGGATGGGGCTGCGGTGCGGTGACCTCCCGGTCCCTTGCGGGCAGGATACAGCATTTGGGGAGGAGGCTTGAATATGCTGCCTCCGTCCCCGGTTTCCTGCAGGCTTGGCTCGGCAGCCTGGAGATTACCGGTATACCCGGAATTAGTCCGGCCTCTACGCTTGCCCGGATGATAAGGGAATCCGGCGGTTTGCTGCGGCCGAGCGGACTGATCGGTTATGGGCCCCGTCTGTTCTCCGGCAGCGTTCACCACTGGACTCTTGCCGGGGGCGGGCCTGTGGACAGACATGGCAACCAACTGGCCGCCGCCCCAGAATTTCTCTGCTCCAGCCAGCATCTGGTTAAGTCCCTTGCCCACAACAAGCGTTAAGGGTAGGGACGGCTTGCCCACCCGAGCAGCAGCAGGATAAAAGGGATCTCCGGGAGGCACCGGATGGATTCTTGCGGGATTTCGGGTGCCG
Organism: Paenibacillus mesotrionivorans; assembly: GCF_046098205.1. Taxonomy (NCBI): domain Bacteria; kingdom Bacillati; phylum Bacillota; class Bacilli; order Caryophanales; family Paenibacillaceae; genus Paenibacillus; species Paenibacillus mesotrionivorans. Next base: position 49,996 of record NZ_JBJURJ010000002.1, read on the forward strand.
GAGCCGGAAGCTTGCCTTTTATCAGTTTCTGCAAGAACCGGTTCCCCCGGAGGCAGGGAGCTGCTAGTCCGCCCGTCCGGGGCAGACGCCCGTAATGCGGCCGACTGTGACTGTTTTAAACTGCCGACAGCCTGCATCTCCTCCCCATACCCGAAGGTCTGCAGCAAACGCATCTGATGATGAATCAAATGAAGGGGCTGCAGCATGTGCAGCTCCCGTAATGCTGCCATCCCCCCCGGATAGACAGGGGTCCCGGCTGCCTGCCCGGTCTGTCCTCTTCCGGAGGAGTCCGGTTCGGGCAGGCCGGAAAACCGCCGCCCCGGCTCGGGCTCATCCACATTCCGCATCACCGGGGTGCTATGCCCGTTTGCAGGAGGTCCGAAACCGGAACGCTCCCCTTGTCCAAACCAACCCGCCGTTGCGGCGGATGGCCCTTCAGCCTTGGAGGCAGGCTTATCCCCTTCCCTGCGACTTTCCTGTGGCATATATACCATGCTGCTGCGGTGCGTAATGGCAGCCGGACTGATCCGGTTCATCCGCACGATACGGTTGGTTATATACACCGGAGCAGACTGCTGTGTCAGCAGACGGGTTGTATAGACAGGATAATGGAGGTGAACCGCAGGGCCCGCCACTGCTCCCGCCTCCCGATGCTTTTCCTCGGGGGACGGCTCCTGAAACAGGAGCGGATTCAGCCGGAGTATCAAGGTGTGCAGGCGGCTCCGCCATCTGGCGATGCCGTATTTGCCCATGATTCTCCGGGCAAAATCCGGCTCCGGCCGGTAAACTTGAATCATCCGTATCATGTTATCTGTACCTGTAGAGCCCATTGTGGGTCAAAACCAGGCTTTGCACAGCAACAGCACTGCTGGATGCGCTGAAGGCCGGACCCTCCCACTTGATGGGGCATGCGTCGATAAAGTTCCACCACAGCTTGGGCGAGCCGCTGTGATCCAACAGACAGATGGAGCCGCTTCGCCGCCGGACCACGCCGTTTATCACATTTTGATACCAGTTCCACAAATAATCGTCGTTGGTCATGCCGTTCTTCAGCGTCAGATCCGAATATTTGGTTTGGGACAGGAATACAAACTCCTTGTGGTTCTCTCCGCCGAAGGTTTTCCGTTCCACCTGGGTTTCCACGCTTAAGCCGGAAACCTCGGAAAATCCGGCTACGGAGAGACCGTCAATCTCCACAATAAAATGATAAGCAAGATAGGGGTCCTCCCTGTAACCGGGAACCCAGTTCCGTTTCGCTGCGACATTCAGAATATTCTGCCCCATATTGTCCTCCTATGCCTCAAAAAAGCCCCTCTGGTCTTCCTCTCCATTGAGCTTTTGGTTAATCCTGCTGATTTCCTTGCACCAGCGCTCCCGTTCGGCATGCTCCAGATTCAGTACTGTCCGGTAATCCCAGTGCAGATAATAGGTTAAGAAGGCTACCTCCTCATAGAGGCGGTCGAGAGGGTAGCCGGCTATTCCCCCAGCGGCTCCATTTCAACGTCAAATTGCTGCTCGCACTTCGGGCACACGGCCTGGACCGCATTCACGCCGTTCTGGTTGATCCGGTTGTACATTTCCTGCAAATATGCAAAATCGGAGGTATACAGCTCCTCGATGACCCTGGGGGTAATCATCTTGAGCCCGCCCAGGCTGACCACCACCCGGGAGAGCAGAATCACCGTCAGATAGGCGGGGTTCTGCTGAACCCGGGAATCCCGGAGAGGCATAATCTCATCGGCTGCAGTAGCCAACCGCATGGTGCCTTGCTTGTGAAGCGTGCCCGTTTCATCCACATAACCCTTGGGCAGGGTAAAGCTGAATTCCGTTTGCAAAATATCCATATCCGCACCTCGCTCATACTCGCTTTTCATCGCTGGATCATACCCGCCATGCCGCAAACAACATCAAATTGAATGCGATAAACATACCCTTGTCTCATGTGCGGCGTATTTTATCCATTCAATTTGATGTTTGCTTGATGCTATGGAATGTTACTTCACCCGACGGACGCCTTCATGCACCAGCTCCATGGATTCCACGGAAACCTCATTGCCCTTGGCGCTAAGTGCGCTGACATCATATTTGATAGGCCAGGCTTCGAGAATGTCCCATTGGGCCTTGTCATTGCCTTCCTCATCCACCAGGATAATGGACAGACTCTTCCGGTTCTTAAGCGCACCCTTGTCCTCAATGGACTTGCGCCAATTGTACAGCTCCAGGGAATCGGTCAAGCCCTTCTTCAGGGTGATGTTGCCGAATTTGGTGAGGCCGGACAGCTTGCGGGAATGGGGAGCGTCAACACCCTCCCGGTAGTCAACTGCTTCTGTAGAGGTATCGGGAATGGTGGCATCCGCGAATGCGGCGGTTTGAATGCCGTCGATCACGACTCTGAAGCGGTAATTGCGGTAAGGATCCAATCTTTTGCCTGTTGCCATAGGATAGTTCTCCTCTCACTTCATTATTTGGACAGTGTTTTCTGGCTGACCCGGATCACGACGAACTCGGCAGGCTTCACCGGTGCTACTCCCACTTCAATGATCAATTGTCCTGCATCGCGGATGGCCGGAGGGTTGTTCTCCTCATCCACCTTCACGAAGAAGGCCTCCTCCTGGGTAGAGCCGTACAAAGCGCCGTCTCTCCAAACCCGGGTCAGGAATGCGGTCAGGTTGCGCTTGACCTTGCCCCAGAGGCTCGGATCGTTGGGCTCGAATACCACCCATTGGCTGCCTTCATCCAGGGATTCCTCGATGTACATCATGAGGCGCCGCACGTTGACATAGCTCCATTCGGAATCGGAGGACAGGGTTCTGGCTCCCCATACGCAGATGCCCTCCGGCAAGGAACGGATGACATTAATTCCGTGGGGATTCAGGAGCTCCTGCTCCGCCTTGGTCACAATCTTCTCGATGCCCACCACCGAATCCAGATAGCCGTCCGTTGTGCCGGCAGGCGCCTTGTGAACTCCGCGTACGGAATCGACGTAAGCGTAGGTTCCGGCGACGCCGCCGGAGGGAGGCACCAGCTTCTGCTTGCCGGTCAGCGGATCATTGATATACACCCATGGATAATACAGGGCGCCGTAAGAGGTATTGAAGGAGTTGCCCGCATAGCTGCCGGCTCCTTCCTTGAAGTCCTTTACCTCGGAGGGCGTTAAGCCGTGGGGCGGGTCCACCAGGAAGATGCAGTCTTTTCTTTGTTTGCAGTAGTTCAGCATATCCAGGATAGTGCCACGGCTGTATGCCATATCCGCAAGATCAGGTGCCGCCACAATATTGATGCCGTCGATGGTATCAAAGGCGTGAATACCGTCTCTGGTGGCAGCATCGCCAAGGAAATCCACCGGATTCATGCCGTTGACGCCGCCGCTGAGGGAAAGGGCGCTTTCGTTGAAGGCAGGTGTTTTTTCCATATTTTCCAGAATGGTCAGATCCACCAGAGGTGTAACCTTGACAAAGGCGGACACCTCATTGATCTTCTCCTCGAAGTTGATCAGCAGGAGATTATCGAATACCTCCACAATTTTGCCGTCCTCATCCCCGGCATATTCATCATCAAACTCGCTGTCCAGAAGATATTGGACCACCATCTTGAAGCCGAATTGCTGCTTGTTGGAGGAGGCGCTGAGCTTCACGGAGATCCGGTTGCCCCATTCCCCTTCGGAACGGGCGGAAACCTTGAACAGGTCGAAGCTGTCCGTATCCTTGATGACCAGTGCGGCCGGCTTAATATCCTTGGGCGCCGCTCTCACCACATAGCAGCTTGTGCCGCCTTCGGAGAAAAAATTATACACGGCATAAGCCAGATATCCGTTCGGGATAAATTGGCCGAATTCATTGATGAACTGGCTCCAGTTGGTCACCAGAACAGCCTTGCCGATGGTGCCCTTCTCCGCAATTCCGACGAATGCGCCTACCGATGTTCCCACACCGGCGATGGGCTTAATTCCACTGGATACTTCTTCCACATATACTCCCGGCGATAAATAGTTAGGCATCTCATATCCTCCTTGAAATAGCTGATTTTGTTGTCCCCCTCAAGCTTCCGGGGCGGTAATGCTGGACCAGGATGCTGCTTGGCATAAACAGAATATTTTGCATGAATCACTCCCTTCAAAAAAAAGGATGGCGGGGACCAGGGCGGGTTTGAAGACAGGCCCTAGATCGGACGGACTCCCAGCTCTCTGGCCAGAACCTTCGGGATGGTTATGGTCCTCTCGGCAGGCAGTCTCACCGGAGACACCAGATAGGACAGGCTTACCTTGGCCGGCTTTCCCGGGAAAACCTCCCACAGCTGCTTAATATCCTGAATGGTCAGGTTATTATAGGAAATGCGGATTTTGTCATTGCCGCACGCCGTCAGATTGCCCGCCAGGTCACTGCCGGATAACACCGGATGCTCATGAAACAGCTGGAAAATCCTTCCCAGGATCAGCTGCTCCGTCTCCCTGTCCTTGGCGTAGGGGGTCAAGAGGTAATACAGGTCCAGATAGGCCGGAGGGTAGCGGAATTCATCCGTTCCGCCAATCTCCTCCCGCTCGCTGTTGCGCATGCTGGGACTGTGACTCATGTAATACAGGCACATGGAGAGCCGCATGGTTGAGCTGTCAATATCGCTGGGGGAGCCGAAGCTGATATAGCTGTCGTCATTCAGCTCCGGAACATGGGCCTTCAAAAGCGCCTTCATGCTGTTGCTTACATCTCTTATTACCGTACCGGTATCTACAGCCACGGTTACACCTCCATTAGCTTGTCGTAAGGGTCATAATCCGTCTTCAAAAAGGTTTTGCCCTGCTTGATATATTCCCGCTTGGCCGCCAGCATGATATGCCTCATCCCGATGGGGGAGCCTTCATGAGCTGCGAAGAAGGCGGCATTCAGCGCTATATTTTTGATGCTGCCCCCTGCCAGATTCAGCTTGTCCGCCATAAAGGCATAATCCAGATTGGCGTCCAATGGCGCATCCTTGGGAAACATCCCCCGCCAGATGGCCTCCCGCTGCGGCTTTTCCGGGAACGGAAACTCGACTCGGGCATGCAATCTCCGGAGGAACGCCTCGTCCAGATTCTGGCTCAGATTCGTAGCCAGAATCACAATGCCGGTATATTCCTCCATCTTCTGCAGCAGGTAGCTGGTTTCCACGTTGGCATACCGGTCATGGGCATCCTTTACCTCCGTGCGTTTGCCGAACAGGGCATCCGCCTCATCAAAGAACAGAATGGCGTTGGAGGTTTCCGCCTCCTTGAAGATCCGGGACAGATTCTTCTCCGTTTCCCCGATGTACTTGCTGACAATCTGGGAAACATCGATCTTGTACAGCTCCAGACTCAGCTCACCGGCTATAACCTCTGCCGCCATGGTTTTCCCGACACCCGGCGGCCCGGCAAACATCACATTCATGCCCTTCCCCAACGACAGCCGCTTATCGAAGCCCCACCTGCCATATACCAGGGCGCGGTGCTTCATCTGCCGGCATATCTCCCGGAGCTGGTCTGTCTGATCAGTGGGAAGCACCAGCATGTCCCAGCTGTAGAAGGGCTTCACCTTGGTGGCCAGAGCTTGAAGGCTCCTGCCGGACTGGAGATAGCAGGACTCATAAAGCTCCTTTTCTCCGATGGGGGCAGGTGATCCGTCCAGGCTCTCTGCGGCGCCGCTTCCCTTCCACACCGCCAGATTTTCCCCGTTCCGCAATGCGGCGCGGATCTGCCCCGGTGTAAACCGGAACTTGTCCGTAAACTCCGTCAGGTCGATCTGGGGAAGAAGCGTATAATCCCGGCTGTAATGCTCCCACATGGTCAGGCGGTGTTGTTCATTGGGAGGCGTGAGGTCAATCTGGATGAAATTCATCTCCCGGTCGGGCAGCTGCTGGCTCCAGGAGGATTCCCCCACAATAAAAGCCAGCGGTGCACAGGAGCACAGCATCTCCAGCAGCGGCTTGATTCTTCGCCTGCTGCGATCACCTTCACCTTCGGCTGTCAGGGAATCAAAACCAACCAAGCATAATACAGTATCATCCAGAAGAGTATGCCGCCCAAGCAGGCCGAGCAGCTGGGTGTAATCGCCATCTAAGATCGGCAGGCTGTCCGTATTCACCATAAGGAGGGGACGCTCCAGGCTGATGCAGGCCGCCTTTATAGCATTTACGGCCTCCGCTCCGTCCGGGCCGCAGCAGTAAAACAGATGATGCGGGATGGTTTCCTTGGTGCTGTAATAGCGGACAAACCGGACGATGTCCTCTGCTGTACCGGCGAGTAAGGATGCGGCTGCAGGCTGAGGCTCCAGATGAGGGAAGCATAGTTCGGCAGCCTCTAGCAACCGTTCATCCAGCATCTGAAATCCGAGCAGATGATTGACCGTCCAGTTCTCCAGCTTCAACGGCTTGGCCAGGAGGGGAATCCGGCTGTCCTTCCACTCCCCTGCTGTATCCATCAGAACCCGCATCAGGGGAGAGGCTTTATCAAAAATCAGCCGCGCCGCCGCCCGTTCCTCCTCTGTTGACGTGAACAGCCGGAGCAGAATATCCACCGTTGGACTCCTGGAGGTGAGGTCATCCTGAAGATAGGCATACATGGCCTCGAACCTGCGGTCCAGCTCGGGAGCCAAACAAGCGATGAGGATGTCTTCCTCCAGCGGCTTCAGCTTCAGCTGCTGCGAGAGCCGGGGAAGGGGCAGCTTGATTCCCGATTGATGGCTTGCCTCCACTTTTTGCGCGATGCGCCTGGTGAGTCTGGCAAGCTCTTGGGAGAAATGACCGGCGTCCGTCTCCGGGGAAACTTCTGCCTCTCCCTCCGGGAAAGTCGGCAGATGTCCCTCAAGGAACGGCAGTGCCGGCAGCCCGTTTCCGGGAAAGGTTTTGTCCTCCAGCACCAGCTGAAGCCTTAGTCGAAGCTCCAGCCGCTCCAGCTCATCCGTCAGATGCTCCAGACTGGAGCGGTAACCCTCCACGGTTTCTGCCGCGGCAGGCACATTGCCCCCAACGAGGCTAAGCCTCGCGTTTCTTGCTGCTTTATCGTTTTTTTTCATGGCATCCGTCTTTCCTTGCCCTTCGTTTTTTCCTTCATCTATAAGTAAATGCTGGGGGGAGATGTACAACTGGGGGATGGGGAATGTTTGGGGGGAGGGGTTAGGGATGTAATTAGACATCGTAGTACAAGAAGAAGAAACTACGTACTGGTTTGGTTGATTGGCCATGGGACTTACGCAGAATGTAAAAGAGGCTGTCCGAAAAGCCCGTCCAAGTGAATACCGATTCAGCAGGAGCCACCAGGAGGGAGCTTCGGAATCGGTATGGATTCCATGTGACGGATTGGACAACCTTTGTTTGGCGTCAGAATTGATGTTCGAGCGCGTACGGACGGTATTGTGGGAGGTACTTTGAGCAAAATTGTGGGCGCATTGATGTAACGGAACTTAGCGGCTCTTAGCCGGAAAAATACGGCCCGTTTAGAATGTAACGGAACTCAGCCGCTCTTACAGCTCCATTTGTCTGCTTTTCTCCCACTCCTATGCCTCTAAGAGTCGGAGAGTTCCGTTAGAAAACTGCAGAGGGTAATTTTGCCGTTTAAGCGTCGCTGAGTTCCGTTAAACCTTCATTTGTTCCATACAATAAGGAAAAAGCTTCCTGTTTTGACATGATGCAGAATCACTGGATCGGCGTGAGGGAGATGTTGGACAAATGCGTTGAATACAGGGATGAGGCTGTCGACAAAACGTGTTTGAAGCTTCCAAGACAGACTTTTCCGGACGACTTCAAATGAAGTACGTTCAAAATCCTCAAGTTTCACAGAACCGTCTCGATTATCCACTACAACAATAAGTCCGTTGCCCTCAATTCCTAAGTGAATCCACTTCTTCGTCGAATGGTGTTTACTGACCTCAGTTACCAGATTGCTTGTTTCGATCATCTCTGACTTCGGCTTGGACTTGTCCGCAGTCTCTTCCGTGATATCTGGGCTTTTTCCTGCCAGCATAATATTCGCCCTTCATGGTTTTCCACAGCAGTTCGCTTCTCTTAGCACAAGCCCTACTTTTAACCTTTAACACAAAAAGGGCGCCCAGTAGTCAGTTTTCACTGGCCCTCCAGACAGCCCCATCTTATCTTGTATAGAAAAGTCTGCAAATATTATTTCTAAAATCACTTTAGGATAAACACTAGTCAACCCAGTAGCTAACTCCTTTATTTATCTCAGAGCCAATGGAACGTTGTTTTTCGTAATCATAATCGAGATAACCGTCGTGATCTAAAAAGTACACTCCACTTCTATAAAATTCAATAATTGTTTCAAAAAACTTTTGTGGAGAGCGACTATATTCAATTGGTTCGCCACTATCATTTGTTAGTACACAAATTGATTCCTCTCCTACAGCATTCTTAATGATGCAATAAAAATCACTAGAGTAATTAGTTAAAAAAGGAATAATATTATCTGATTCGTTTAGATAATCCTCAACTAGTATGTTTTTCACATTTTCTTTTTCCTTAGTGATTTCTGTTATATGGATTAATCGATATCCTGGTATAAAATCCATTAGCTCCTGTTGATTAATGTCTCTTCTCGTTCCAGAAACATGGTTATAAATTGATTTGAAAAATAATGGAATTTCATTTCCGGATCGTCCAAATGTTTCTTCCCAATTTTCTGCTCTCGTGCCTAAGGATTCTGAGTAGTTGGGTCTTAGTTTAGAAGATAAACTCAAACATTCCCTAAATAAACTTTCCAACATAGCATCACCTCATTATTTAATTTGCACATCAAAAGCATCAAGTTCTTTCATTTTATGTGCTCTGTAAAATGCTCCAAGAGCTCTGCCAGCAGCTTGGTTTTCTTCACTTTGTACAGGCTCGACATGAGCCCCTGCGCCTCCTTGCTTCGTGGATGCATATGGGAATTCATCATAATCGAAACCATCAGGAGGAGGACCCTTCAGCTTTCTTATTTCTTTTTGTGCATGATACCGATTTCTGTCAGCCTCATTCGGGCCACTTCCTTTTTGAAGATTTTTCAATGAGTGGCCTTTCTTTTGGGCATTATCTAACATCCTGGCATGGTTAGGATATTGAGCTCTTGAAATAACAAAAGCCGGTTTTTTAGTCTCATCTACATCTTTTAGATTTGTATAAATATCTGTGACCAGTTGTGCCGCCGTCTTTAATTCAGCATCACCCAATTTTCCATCTTTTTCAGACTCCAGATTTGAAATAATACTTTCCAATTTTTCCAACTTTTCTTTTATCATTTTTTTATTCTCTTCATCTTCTATATTCTCCACTTTAATCCAAAACCCTTTTATTTTTTTCCATAATTCTTCTTCATTACTCGCCATCATCACCACATTGCGGCTGCCCTTCTTTTCCACCCACAGCTTGTGGCTTTCGCTGCCGATGCTGAAGCGGACCATGAGACCGGAAACAGCTCCCTTGATCTTTTCCGCGCCTTTTAGGGCCAGCTCCTTGCCGGACTTCAGCAGATTCTTGCCGAAGGTAATGAGGCGGGTGTGGATGCCTCCCTTGACGGTGCCGACGAAGTCTCCTCCGCCCTTGGCATCTCCCTTCTTGCCGCCGCTGCCGGCGCCTGCCTTATTGCTCTTGCCTGCACCATCCTTGCCACTAGCAGCTCCGACACCTGCTAAACCTGCCAGGAGCTGAGTGCCGTTGCCCAGCACTGAGCCGGTTTGTTTCTCCGCATCGTCCACCAGACCTGAGGCTTCCTCTGTCACCTGATCGATGAGCCCACCTACCTTATTCACCGGCTGCTCCAGCGGCTTCATCAGGCTCTGGACGGGACTGGATTCCGCCACCTTGTTGATCAGCTTGTCGGCAAACGGAATATGCTTGCGCACCAGTTCCACAATGGAGGAGCCCGCTGCCGCTTCGATCCCCTTAAACACGGCCTTGATCAGCGCTGAGGGCGGGTGGGTGACGATAAAGTTCAGCACCATGTCTACCGCCTTGTTAGCCAAAAGCTTCATCAGCTGCGCCGGTTTGCCCAGGAGCATGACCTTCTCCTTGATGCTGCCCGCGGTTTCCGTTACTTTCCCCTTGATGCCCGAGAAGAAGCTGCCCGCCGCACTCTTCAGCTTTCCTGCCCCTTCATTCAGGGCCTCAGCCGGATTCTTCACGACCTCCATGGCTTGAACCGCTCCGGCGTAGATCATGGCAAAGGGGTTAAACCACGACTTGGTGGAGATGTTCATACCCGGCAAAGCCTTGTTGATGGCTCCGGCCACTTTGCCGTAGGTGCCCTTTAAGACCTTGAACACACCCTTCAGCAGCTGCAGAACCTTCATTAGCCCTTTTTCTTCCTTGCCGCCTGCCGATGCTTCCTTCTCCTTGTCTTCCTCCTCCTTGGCTGCGGGCAGAGACTTCAGCTCCCCGAACAGCCCCTTCACCAGATAACCGCCCATCCCCGCCGGACTCAGCAGCTGCTTCACATCCTGCACCTTCATGCTGCGCAGGGTGGTAACGAAGCTGAACACCGAACCTGCCTGACGGATCAGCTGCGGCAGGGTGGTGGCCAGCCACTTGATGATCTGCAGAAGGACACTGCCGCCTCCGGTAGCAAAAGCCAGCGCAATTTCCGCTGCGATTTGCGCTCCTTCCAGAAGTTTTCCAAAGATGGCCTTGAAATCGCCGTTTAGAAATTTGCTGATACCGTTTAAGACCTTGTTATACAGGGCTTGAACGCCGGCAAACAGCGTATCCAGCGACTTGGCCATAAAATTGAGTGCAGCGGTGACGCCCTTCTTGAGGGCTGCGGCCACCTTATTCACTGCTTGAACGGCCTTGTTGACCGTCTTGTCGATAAGCCCGGTTATTTTCTTGGCAATGCCCGGGAAACGGGCGAAAACCTTATTTACCAGCCCCTTCAGGACAGTGCCCAGCCCTTGAATGGCCTTGACGATCAGCTGGCGGCCCTTTTCGATAATACCCACGGCCAAAGCCTTGGCTTTATCGAAGATGCTCTTGACGGCCTTACGCAGCTGGGTAAAGAGGAAGTTCACGGCCTTCTTCAACCCGTCCAGAGCCTGCTGGGCCTTTTCCTTGGTCCAGTCCCATGCCTTCTGGAAGATATTCCGGTCCTTCTTCTCCCCGCCATCAGCGTCCTTCTGCTTCTTGTCGGCTTCCTTCTTGGTGGAGGTGTATTCCTTGTTGGCGTCCTTCTGGGCTTGGGAGAGGGTGGCCTTGACTTCCCCTTCCTTGTCCCGGCGGATGCCGTCGATATCCCGTTTCTTCTCCACTGCCGCCGCTTTGGATTCCCGGTCGAATTCCCCGGTGGACTGGTTGATCTCGCTTTGCCATTGTCCCCGGAGCCCCTTAACCTCCGACTTGGCCGCTTCCTGCTCTGTACGCTGGTTCTGTGCCGCCTCGGTTTTTAAGGTATTGATTTGGGAGGAGGTGTCATTCTTCGCCGACTCCACTCCGGCCTCGAAGGGCTCCTTGCCCTTCTGGTATTCGCCCTTGCGGTCGGCCATGAAGCTGCTTAGGGTGGAAGTTAGTGATGGGTTGATCCGGTCCGCCACCTCAGGCGGCAGGGCGGCTGCCCGCTTCATGGCAAAGGCGGGAGGTGTCACGGCCCGAATGGCCTTGTCGGCCCGAAGCACCGTCGGATCCGCCTTGGGCTGGATCTGGTTTTCACCGAAGTCCTGCTTGGTCTGATTCAGCTCGGTCTGCTTGGCGGCCTCCACATGGCGGGTAGCCTCGGACTGGAAGCCGTCGGCCTGAGACGGGTCTGCCTCTCCGGTCATGCTAATGCCGGGAGGGTTGGCTGCATAGCCCCGAGCCTGCTCCATAATTTGATCGGGATCCTCCTCAGCCTGAGAGCCTGTAGGGAAGTCCCGGAGCTGGCCAGTCTGCACGGCTCCGCCTTGCTTCTGGCTTTGGAAGCGGTCCATCCCCTTCGGCTGGGTCCGGGCTTGGATCGCAGCGGCGACTTTGGCGCTGAAACTTTGTCCGGCGGAATTGCCTGCAGGAAGTCCGGTGGGTGTAGGCACGGACGGGAGGACAGCCTGGGTTTTCTGGCGCTGCTTGTCCAGAGCACCCTTGGACACCGATACCGCCGAGCTAAAGGCGTTGACCATATCCGTAGGCGGCATCGTCCCGAGCTGCTGGAGAATGGCATCCGGGCTGTCCGCCTTAATGGCGATGGCCTTGGGCTTGGGTGGTTCCTTGCCCTTGGCTTCCGGTACCAAGCCGCTTGCTTCGGCTGCGGAACCGCCTGGTTTGGCGCTTTTGGCAGTTGCTGCAGGATCTGCTCCTGTCTGGGGCGCAGGCTGTGACCGGGCTTCTGCTGCTGCCCCGGCTGCCTCCTCCGCTTGAGCGGCATGCGGCACCTGCTCAGGGGCTTGTTCAGCCGCCCGTTCTGACGCAGGCGCAGGCTTGGCTGCTGCCTTATGCTCTGCTGCTGCCCTTGGCTCCGCTACTGCCTTAGGCTCTGCTTTATGCTCCAGTGCTGCCTTATGCTCCACTGCTGCCCGCTGATTCTGTGCGGCTGCCTTAGGCTCTGTTGACGCCTTTTCCGCCGCTGCCGGCTGCGGTTTCACCTGCAACGCCGGAGCCAGAGCCTTAACGGACTTTTGCAAACCCTTGGATGAAGCCGCTTTGTCTTCGGCCATCTCCTTCTTGGGCTGCTCCGCATTTGAAGGCTCCATCTGGCCAACAGCGGCCATTCCCTTCGATTGTTCCGCTTCCGGTGCATTCCCTAGAGGCGCCTGTTCAGACATACCGCCGGATGCAGCCTCCGGAGGAGCAGCGTCTTGCTTCTGCCCGGCCGTCTCCGGTTTCTCCTGCTCCTGCTCCTTCTTCTTGTCATCTTCCTGTACGGAGCGCTCCAGCTCCTTCAACTGCTCCTTCTTATCCGGCTGCTTCTGTTGTTTACTTTGGGCCAGCAGCATTTGTGTGCCTTGGTAGCCGATGGTTTTTATAAGCAGCGCATATTCCTCCCGGCTGACGTTCTCCGGGTTGGCTAATACACGGTCTGTCAGCTGCTTCAGCTCGGCCCGGGTTTTTACGGGCTCCTTTTGCGCCGTCTTCTTGGCCTGGGAGGCTTGAACAGAGCTGCTCTTGGCCGCAGAAGACGGCTCCGGTTGTTTGGCAACAGCCATCCTCGTTTGCATGTTTGATCACTCCCCTGTAAATAGACATTCACTATATAGGGTAAATACAGGGGGTAATTTACAGCCGGAATTGGGCGATTCCACAAAAAGAACATAGACCGCTATTCCTTCTCCCCGGCAAAAGAAAAACCACCCGAAGGTGGTTTAGACGGTTTGATTTGCACATAGCTACTCATGCTGCGGTTCCCGCCGCACCGCAGAACGATGTTTACTCATTCCTCCTCCGGCTGCCCGGAGGCTTTCCGCAGCTCCGTGGCCAGGCGGTGAAACTCGTCCTGCGCCTCGGCAATATCAACGGCGGCATAAGCCGCCTTGAGAAAACCAATGATCCTGTTGGCATCATCCTTCGCCAGCATATGCTCCTCCGGCTCCTCTCCGGCATCCCCGGCAGGGTGCGGGACAGCCGGCGGGTTTGTGCTCCACCAGCCCACATCGCCTTGCGCTTCATCCAGATCCACATTGATCCCGTGCATCGGTTTACCTAAGCCTGAAGGACCGTTGTCATACTGGTAAATATGAATGCCGCCGATCCTCCGTCCCTTGCTCCAGGCATAGGTTTGCCAAAAGCCGGAGCAGGCCTGTGCCGACATAACCGCTTCCACAATAGCCGCACTGCCGTACACGCCGGTCTGGTAATCCGGCGTTGCTTCGCTGGCCGCACGAATATATTCAACCACCGTTTTCATCTGGTCCGGCACCGCATCGAAATCCACTGCAAAGTAGATCCGGCTGCCCTTCGGCTGTCCCAACGACCGGGCGGTTTCGGCGGCGGTGACGCCGTCTGTCAGCCCGGCACTGCGGCCTCCAAGTGCGCGGCTGGCTGTTGTTTCATACACGGATACAATCTGCAGCCCCGCTGCAGTAACCGCCTCCGCCTCCTGCCTCGTCAGCCTCTTCCAGCCTGCAGGCACCACATACCGGCAAACAAATTCAAAGCCGTCCGCCCGGAAACGCTCCGCCACTGCTTGTGTCAAAGCTTGGGCACAATCAAATCCTTTTGCCATTTCCATCTGCCCTTTCTTTGTAGAGGCTTCTGCCCCTTACCCCAACATCACCTTCAGCAAAAGTCCGGCAGCTGCTATAAACAAACCCGCACTGCTAATGATCGTCCCAATCAGCCAACGCTGGCCTTCCGCCTGCTTGACTGCAAGCCTTGCCATTTCATCCCGGATCTCATCAATCCTCAGGTGGGCGGACTTACAGCTCTGCATCGACTCCAAAGCAATGTCCCGTGCGGAATTCATGATGTCCAGCTTGGTCTCTACGCGTGTCAAACGCTGCAATATTTCGTTCATTTCGTCTGGCATAAAGGCCCCCCAAAAATGGAGCTGGCTGTTACCGGCCACATTCTTCAGATGAGTTTCAAACGCTCTTTTGGGTTTAAAGATTAGATCCAAGCCACAGTGCCGGTCAGACAGCTGCGGCTTGGAATGGCCAATATTCCTAAGGCTCAATACCTGCAATCAACGTTCCGGAGGCATAAACGGTGATCTTATTCGTATCGGTATAGTCCGCTGCCGATACGTTATAGGAGTAATCATTCGTTTGAGTGTAATTGGACCAGCTGGTTTTCCAGAATCTGCTCTGAATCTGGACGGTTTCCCCGGGCTTCAGCTTACCTGCGCTGCTGGTGAAGCTGAATTCCAGGTAATAATCGCTGCCCGTTTTCACTGTTGTTTTCTGAAAGCTGCCTGTTACCAAGGTAGTAATATTCCGGTTCACCCCGGCTCCGGATACATTGGCATAATCAATGGCATATTCCTGACCTCTCTCCTCATCAATGGTGTAGTAATAACGGAGCTTGATAGCAGATAAGGAGATATCCTCGGTGCCAATGTTCTTCACGGATATTCGGGGTGCTATCGTATTTGTTGAAGCATACCGGTTGGAATTGTAGGACTGGACCTTTACAGCCTGAACAATCGTTACCTTCTGCACGGCTTTGGCCGAATTGCCGCTGGTATCTGTAGCGGTCCAGGTTACGTTTGTTACACCAACAGGGAACCCGTCCGCTGGAGCATCATTGGTTACGGTATACCCAAAGATATCCGTTACTACCGGTTGGCCAAGCGTCACCTTGGTTTTGGTGCCGGTGGCAGCAGCGGTTTTATCCGCAGGTGCGGTAATAACCGGCTTGGTCGTATCTACAACGGTAATATTCTGTACACCACTTGAACCATTGCCATTAGCGTCCGTAGCCGTCCAATTCACCTTTGTTAAGCCGAGAGGAAATACGGTTGGCGCATCATGGACTACCGTGACCGGGAAAATATCCGTGGCCGTGCTTTGGCCGATGGCAACAGGGGTTTTTACCGCTGTTGCTTCCACTGTTTTGTTGGCGGCAAGCGTAAGCACCGGCTTCGTCGTATCCACTACGGTAATGGTCTGCACACCTGTGGAAGCATTGCCGTTGACATCCACAGCCTGCCAGGTTACCTTGGTTTCGCCAAGAGAGAAAGCAGCAGGCGCATCGCTGCTCACCGTTACCGGGAAAATATCCGTGGCCGTGCTTTGGCCGATGGCAACAGGGGTTTTTACCGCTGTTGCTTCCACTGTTTTGTTGGCGGCAAGCGTAAGCACCGGCTTCGTCGTATCCACTACGGTAATAGTCTGCACACCTGTGGAAACATTGCCGTTGGCATCCACAGCCTTCCAGGTTACCTTGGTTTCGCCAAGGGAGAAAGCAGCGGGCGCATCACTTGTTACCGTTACCGGGAAAATATCCGTGGCCGTGCTTTGGCCGATGGCAACAGGGGTCTTCACCGCCGTTGCTTCCACTGTTTTGTTGGCGGCAAGCGTAAGCACCGGCTTCGTGGTATCCACTACGGTAATGGTTTGCACACCTGAGCTTTCATTGCCGTTGGCATCCACGGCCTTCCAGGTTACCTTGGTTTCGCCAAGGGAGAAGGCAGCAGGCGCATCACTGGTTACCGTTACCGGAAAAATATCTGTGGCGGTGGTTTGTCCAATGGCAACAGGGGTCTTCACTGCCGTTGCTTCCACTGTTTTGTTGGCGGCAAGCGTAAGCACAGGCTTCGTGGTATCCACTACGGTAATGGTTTGTACACCTGAGCTTTCATTGCCGTTTGCATCCACAGCCTTCCAGGTTACCTTGGTTTCCCCGAGCTTGTAAGCGGCCGGGGCATCGCTGGTCACCTTCACCTCATAAATATCTGTGGCGGTGGCCAATCCGATCTCTACCGGAGTATCCACTGCCGTTGCTTCTGCCGTTACATTCTCAGGCACAATCAGAACTGGAGCGGTGGTATCCACCACCGTAACCGTCTGCACACCTGTGCTTTCGTTGCCGTTGGCATCCACAGCCTTCCAGGTTACCTTGGTTTCACCCAGCTTGTAAACGGCCGGGGCATCGCTGGTCACCTTCACCTCATAAATATCCGTGGCCGTGGCCAGCCCGATTTCTACCGGGGTATCCACTGCTGTTGCTTCTGCCGTTACACTCTCGGGCACAGTCAGAACCGGAGCAGTGGTATCCACTACCGTAACCGTCTGCACACCTGTGCTTTCGTTGCCGTTGGCATCCACAGCCTTCCAGGTTACCTTGGTTTCACCCAGCTTGTAAACGGCCGGGGCATCGCTGGTCACCTTCACCTCATAAATATCCGTGGCCGTGGCTAATCCGATCTCTACCGGAGTATCCACTGCTGTTGCTTCTACTGTTTTGTTAGCAGGCAGTGTAAGTACCGGCTTCGTCGTATCCACAATGGTAATGGTCTGCACACCCGTAGATTCGTTGCCGTTTGCATCCACAGCCTTCCAGGTTACCTTGGTTTCACCCAGCCGATAAGCAGCCGGAGCATCACTGGTCACCGTCACCTCATAAATATCCGTGGCCGTGGCTAATCCAATCTCTACCGGAGTATCCACTGCTGTTGCTTCTACTGTTTTGTTAGCAGGCAGTGTAAGTACCGGCTTCGTCGTATCCACAATGGTAATGGTCTGCACACCCGTAGATTCGTTGCCGTTTGCATCCACAGCCTTCCAGGTTACCTTGGTTTCACCCAGCCGATAAGCAGCCGGAGCATCACTGGTCACCGTCACCTCATAAATATCCGTGGCCGTGGCCAATCCGATCTCTACCGGAGTATCCACTGCTGTTGCTTCTACTGTTTTGTTAGCAGGCACCGTCAGTACCGGTGCCGTCGTATCCACCACCGTCACCGTCTGCACGCCAGTGGAAACATTGCCGTTGGCATCCACGGCCTTCCACGTTACCTTCGTTTCCCCCAGCTTATAGGCGGCCGGGGCATCGCTGGTCACCTTCACCTCATAAATATCTGTGGCCGTGGCCAATCCGATTTCTACCGGAGTATCCAATGCCGCTGCTTCTGCGGTCACGTCTTCAGGCACCGTCAGAACCGGAGCCGTCGTATCCACCACCGTCACCGTCTGCACACCTGTAGAGACATTACCATTAGCGTCCACAGCCTTCCACGTTACCTTCGTTTCGCCCAACCGGAAAACAGCGGGAGCATCATGGGTCAATTCCACATGATAGATGTCCGCGGCACTGGCCTCACCAATCTCCACCGGAGTTTCCAGTGCTGTTGCCTCCACAGTTACAGGGTCCGGCAAGGTCAGTACCGGGGGAGTAGTATCCGTAATGGTGATGACCTGCACACCGGTGGTTACGTTGCCGTTCTCATCCTCCGCTGTCCAGGTTACTCTGGTTTCACCCAGGAGATACTTCTCCGGCGCATCATTCGTCACCGTAACCTCGAACAGATCTGTCGCTTCAGCCGAGCCAATGGAAACAGGGGTTTCCAGAGCGGCAGCCTCAACCACCATATCCTTCGGCAGCTTCAAGACGGGAGGAGTAGTGTCGACTACTGTAATATTTTGTTTATAGACAGAAGAATTGCGGTTTTCATCCGTAGCCGTCCAGGTGACGGCTGTTTGGCCCAGCGGGAAATCCGCCGGCGCATCGGAGATGACCCCAGTTACCCTGAAAATATCCGTGGCGGCAGGCGTTTCCAAACGGACAACCGTTCTCCGTCCTGCGGCTTCGACAGTCAGATCGGCGGGCTTCACAATGGCAGGAGCCGTCGTATCCACAACCGTTATGGTTTGCGTTTTGGTGGAGATATTGCCATTGGCGTCTGTGGCCTTCCAGGTGATAACCGTTTTGCCGAGAGGATAACGCTCTGGTGCGTTATTGGTTATTTTCACTTCAAAAATATCCGTGGCGGACGCCTTCCCGGTATCTACCACCGACATCACTGCCGTCGCCTCCGCTGTAATATCCTTCGGTACGGTTAATACTGGAGCGATCGTATCCTCTACCACTACCTTCTGCACCAGAATGGTCTTGTTGCCGTTGGCATCCAGCGCCGTCCACGTAACAGGAGTTGTGCCAACCGGGAAATCTGCAGGGGCATTATGGCTAAGCGTTACTGCAAAAATATCATCAGCTGTGGCTTCACCGATAATAACCGGCGTCCGGATGGCCGAAGCCTCCACTTTGACGTCTGCAGGAATATGAAGAACCGGAGCGGTTTTATCCGTTATCGTAACCTTCTGAATACCTAAGGCCACGTTCCCGCTGCTGTCCGTAACCAGCCACTTCACCTCTTTTGTTCCCACCGGGAAGTCATCCGGCGCATCATTGTCGATGGTTACCGGGAACAGGTCCGTTACCTTCGGCTGGCCAAGATCAACGGAGGTTCTTACAGCCGAAGCCTCCATTGTAATATCGGCCGGGACGGTCAAAACAGGCTTGGTGGTATCCACCACCTTCACGGTTTGGGTTCCGGAGGTGTGGTTGCCGTTGGCATCCACCGCCGTCCAGGTCACCAGCGTTTCTCCCAACGGGTAATCCGCCGGACCGTCATGGGTGAGGGTAACCGGGAAGATATCTGTGGCGACCGCATTCCCAAGCTCCACCTTGGTACGCAGAGCGGTTGCTTCCACCACCTTATTGCCCGGGAGCATCAGGAGAGGTTTGGTTGTGTCCATAATGGTCACATTCTGGATGCCCTCCGTTTTGTTGCCGTTCTCATCCAGAGCTGTCCAGGTAACCACCGTATTTCCTACAGGGAAACCATCCTTAGGCGCATTGCTGCTATAGGTGACCGGGAAGATATCCGATACCTCAACCTTGCCCAGATTGTCGATCCGGGTTTTGACAGCCGTTGCTTCCTGCCTGATATCCGCAGGTACAGTCAGAACCGGAGGGGTTTTATCCGTTACTTCAACGGTTTGGGTGGCGGCGGCCGTATTGCCGTTCTCATCTTCGGCCGTCCAGATAACCAATGTTTGGCCTACCGGAAAATCGGCGGGGGCATCATTGGACCATTCCACATCAAAAATATCCGTTGTCTCAGGCTCGCCAAGCTCAAGCTTCATTCTGCGGTCCGTGGCTTCCACCGTCATATTCTTGGGAATAACCAGGACGGGCGGTGTTGTATCTGTAACCGTAATGTGCTGAACCTCAATAATCTCATTACCGTTGGCATCCTGCGCCTTCCACTGTACGTCTGTTGTTCCTACCGGGAAGTCGGCGGGAGCATTATGGGTGACCGTCACCTCAAAAATATCATGGGCCTCCGCTTGTCCGATTTCCACCGGAGTTCTTCTTGCCGTTGCCTCCAGTGTAATTGCCTTCGGCACAATCAGCTTCGGCTTGGTGCTGTCGATAACCGTTACATTCTGTACGGCTGTAACCGAATTGCCGTTGGCATCCGTTGCCGTCCAGGTCACCGTTTTTTTGCCTATGGGGAAATCCTTGGGAGCATCATTAACCAAGATAACAGGGAAGATATCTGTTGCATTTGCTCCCGTCAAGACATAGGGTGTGCGAATGGCCGTCGCTTCCAGCACAATGTCGCCCTGCACCGTGATAACCGGCTTGGTGGTGTCCTTTACCGTAATTTTTTGAACCTGGGAGGACATGTTCCCAACCGGGTCCACCGCCTTCCATACGACAGAGGTTGTGCCGATGGGAAAGTCGGCCGGTGCGTCGTTGGTGATGACAACGTCCGGTACAGAGATGTCCTGAACCGTTGCGGTTCCAATGGTCACAGGGGTCCGTACTGCTGTTGCTTCAAGCGTGATATCCGCAGGAGCCTTCAGCACCGGCACCGTCTTGTCGATTTTCACCTGTTGAATTTGTTCAAGGGACCTATTCCCTGCCAGGTCTACCGCCCAAAAGGTGACAGGTGTAATCCCTTCCGCCTGTATGGCGAAGGAAGCCGCAGCTCCCGCTGCTATTTGCTCCTGCCCGTTCGTACCGATTTTATAATGGATTTCCTTCACTCCCGAGCTGGTGTCGGAAGCGGTTAACGTCACGGTTACATCCGTATTGTTCCAGCCCTTTTCATTAGCAACAGGACTTTGAGCAGCGGAAACGGCCGGACCGTTTTTATCTATTTTGACAGTCAAGGTTTGGGGAGCTTCCTCATTCCCGGTTTTGTCCACCGCCCAATAGGTAACAGCAGTGGTTCCTTCCGGAGTGACCTGGACGGCAGCAGCGCCGCCATGCACCTGGACACGCTCCTGCTCTCCAATCTTATAGAAGATGGTTTCCACACCCGACAAGGAATCCTCTGCATTCAATTGAAGGATAACCGTATCATGGTTCCAGCCGTCGGGGGCTGCACCTGCTGCGGCTGCCACTGTATGGGGGGGGCTCCTATCAATGTTAATGGGGCCGAAGGTAACCGTTGAGGAATGATTGGCATCATTGTCGCCGGATGCCGCACTGTCGATGGCCTTGCCCGTCGCCGTCTGTCCTGCCCCTTCCTGTTGAAACACCTGATCAGGCGTACAGAAACGAATAGCTGATAACGTATCTGCTGCCGTATAATGCACCGTTACCGGGCGGTTGGTCCAAGTGCCCGCAATATAGGGCGTCCCGTCATCACGTTGGGCACTGGCGGTTATGATCGGGGGGGTTGTGTCCAGTATATTCGCCCCTACCGATCCAACCTCCACCTGGAAGGTTACCGGCTGCAAACCCGCTACAGTGGCCGTTACATGCATGGTCTTGATCACACCGGTGCTTTTGGAGTAGACCTGATATCCCTCTCCTGCATAGCCAGCATAGGTGTTGGCCGCAGAGGCAATGCCGTTCGCATCTGTGGCTGTCGTAACATAAGTACTGTTCAGGCCTCTCATTACAGCGGTAATAATGCTGTCCTGGGATACCTGAAAGGTGACCGGAATGCCCGGAAGCGGGTTTCCGGCCGGATCCTTGACCGCTATGATTTGCGGAAGCATAAATCCGCGTCCTCCCGGCACGACTGCCGAAGCCTGGGACAGCTTGATCTGCTGGAGCAGCGGAGATACAGGCTGTATTGTCCCTTCCACCGGGCTCATGGCCATAAGCCCCCATTTGCCCGCTCCCCTTCCTACATTGTCCATAATCACTCCCAGCGTATCATCCCAGCCATACACAGAACCGGTCACACTTCCCTTAACTGGTTGAATAACCGGCTCCTGTCCATACACGGTACCGGTTACACTCCCGGCTTCCTCTGCAGCAGGACCTGCAGTGAATAACGGGGTGGAGCCGGAAGCGACTGCAACAGGAATCAGCAGCAAAATGACCAGGAATAAGCCTGTCCATTTCAGCCACCGCCCTTTACCGCTTCGCACTTGATCACGTGCTGAATAATCTTTCATTGGCATAAACCTCCTTTTATTATCAAAGGTAAAATCAGCCTCCGTTTTACAACTTCCCGTATTGCCCCTTTATTTGATCCGATTCACATAAAATTCGATCTTGCTATCAAGCCAGGCATCCACATCTTCATATACAAGCTTCAGCCCTTCCCTGGCCGCATTCCCGATGATTCCAGCCGCCAGCTCCTTCGCCATCCGGAAGGATTGAGCCATCGCCTCTTCATCGAAGGTGCCTTCCTTTTTTAACGCTTCAACAAAGGTTTGATTGACAGAAATAACAGCAGATTCAATGGCATTCTCGGCAAGGCTCAAATAGTTCCGGGCACGCTCTTGGCCTATATTTTGCTCCAGCTGTGCGATTCTGCGTTTCAACAGCGTAATTATGTATTTGGTTAATATACCAAATAAAGGAATAATTACAGCTGTAAGGATGGCCTCCATCCATTCAGGTGTCAGATAATCCTTCATGCTTTTCCTCCTTTCGAACCAAAAGAAATATGGATTATTTTAGGTCTTTTTGTCATTTTATCAATCTTTATCTCATTCTTTTGTTCATAATATATATATTAGCAATTTTACTTCCCTCCCTATCCATATGACTTCTATATAGAGATGGTGCTTTCCGCACGGTTTTCACAACTTTTTTCAATATGCTGGAAAAAATATTTAATATGTTTACTGGTTGTGTAATTTATGGCTATTTTTACTTTGTTTATAAGGGGATTAAAGGGTTATATTCACTATTTTTCCTTATATTTGGTTAAGCTCACCCATATAAGTTAATAGAAGCGATGCCGGGGGAGAATGTACGGGAGGGGGGAGTAATCTGTCGTGTATTTGTAACAGGATATGTTCATAACCGCTAAAACCGGCTTTACACATTTACAGCTCTTCAGACAATATTCCTTGCTCTTATCCCTTCTAGATGGAGGAATCCTAAATGATTACTTGCGATGAAACCCTTGATGCCGTATCCGTTGAAACGTGCAGGCAGCTTTTGAAGCGGGCAGCCTGGAGAATCCAGTACAAAACCCGCATGCAGCAGGTAAGGGAATGCAATCCTCTCTACGATAACCAGTTTTTTGATAACAGCTTTGAGAAGATGGTGTTATCGGAGATCTATGTGGAAGAGCTTCTTGATGTCATCCCTTGGGAAAAATGCAGATATATTGTCAAGCGAACCATTATCGAGGGAATATCGGAGCGGCATGTAGCGGCAGACTTAAATATGACCCAACAGGGGGTTAGCAAATGGAAGAAGAAGGGGTTAGAAATTCTGAAGCAGCACCTCATCCTTTCTATCAAACAGTAAAAAAAGCCCAGGGCGGAGACAAAAAATCCATGGAAGAGATCCTGGACCTGTTTGCCGATGATATCGAGTACTTATCCAAATTCATTATGCTGCCCAAGGAAGAAGCCGTTCAGACCCTAAAGACCGAGCTCATCCATATCGTTTACGAGCAGCTGTAAACCCAAATCAAAATAGGGCTGTCCGGCAGTCAGCATTTCCGCTGACTTTCCGGACAGCCCTTTCATAAGCTTGCACTTCCCTCCTCCCCCAAGTCAATCAGATGAAGGGGAACCAGCAGGGTTTTCACATTCCCCCAAGCTTCAATGTAGATATCCCCGGCCCGCAGGAGTCTGAGCGCATAATGATCCTGCCCGATGGAAAGCACCGTCCATTTATACTCCGCGCACATCACCAAACCGGGGCTCATTCTCCAAATAACGCTGCAGGTATTGCTCCACCGTATACCGTTCCTGATAACCTATTGCATCCCGGGATACATCCAATAAATCACGGCGGGATACGGAGTAAACAAACAGCCCGTCTGTAGATTGGGTGAGGAGAATAATCTTTATCCTGATGACAAAAACGCCCGCCCCCCTAAGGGAGCGGACGTTCCTGTGTTATCTTGCTTGCTTGTTAGTTAATAAAATTCAAGGCTTGCAAGGTGCGCTTCAGCATAACGGCAGCTTGCGCGCGCGTTGCGTTCTCTTGCGGTGCGAAGGTTGAATCGGTGATGCCCTGAATGATTCCAGCCGTCAAGGCTTGAGCCGCGACATCCTTGGACCAGCCCGAAATGCTCGAACGGTCCGCAAATTTCTCCAGCACCTGTACATCTGCTTGAATTTCTTTACCGCCCAGACTCATGGCACGAACAATCATCGCAGCCATCTGCTCACGGGAGATCGTGGCGTTAGGCCTGAAGCTTCCGTCTTCGAAGCCGTCAATCAGCCTTGCCTTCTGAGCGGCCCCAACGGCTCCGGAGAACCAGTCGGTGCCGGCTACATCGGTGAAGCCGGACGCTTCAACTTCATCGAGGCCTAACGCGCGAACCAGCAGCGCCGCGAATTCCGCCCGGGTGATGAATTGGTCCGGTGCATACTGGGATGCCGACATACCATTGACAATCAGCTTGCTGGCCAAGGTTTCAATCTCGGCTTTAGCCCAGTGTCCGGCAAGATCGGCGAACGTCTTCGGGTTCTCGAGAACAGTGTAGATGCTGTTGCCCGGACGCAGAATCTTCGCCTCCATACCGTTGAATACTGTCGGTACCGGAATAAAGGTCTGTGTTTGCAGATTGAACATCACGCCTGTTGCCGTCTGCGGATTAACCGCACGCGGGAGAGTGAATGAACGTTCCACATACGTACCGAATGAATGGATTTCCTGCGTCCTTCCGTCGCTTGCTCCGATGCTGACGGAGAACTCTACCGGTGCAGAGAGAACCGTTGCACCCAGCTTGACAGCCGCATCATTCGCGCTTTCTGCCATCGCCCCTTGAACCTTCCCTATCCGCACGCTGACCTGCAGATCCTTCCCGGAGACACCCCATTGTTTGGCGAAGGCTGCTGTGTCGATCAGGTTCACACGGAGACTGTATGATCCGATACCCGATTTAATTTGAAGAATAGCTTCGCTGTTCTTGCTTAACAGGGCAGCCAATACATCGGTGGAGAGTTTGGTTTGAATCACATCACCCTTGGTTTTGATGTTCACGGTAAATACATCCTCGTCCGTATCCATCTTGGCCAGCAGGCCGGTGATTCTCGCTGCATCGATCACAGCCGTGACCACGCCGTCCTTCGACTCTTCCTTCACCGCACTGTCCAAACCCTCTCCGGTCTGGGTTCCATCACCCGCCGGTGTGCCTACCGGTGTACCAACCGGGTCCGGATCGTTCCGGATTTCACGGCCGGTTCTCACTGTGACATAAAGAGCATCGGCGCTCAGGTTGCCGGCTGCATCCACAGCTTTGACAGCGAAGGTGTATTCGGTATCCTGGGTCAAACCGGTCACCTTGTACATCGTGACATTCCCCAGGGATACATGCTCCGAATACGTGCTGCCTGTTACGGTATAAACCTTATAGCCGGTCACTCCGTCCTTATCGGTTGCCACGGGCCAGGTTAAGGTCAACCCGGTTGGTGTCACCTGGGAAGCCGTCAGACTGCCGGGCAGCCAAACTGGCCCCTGTACATCCTCACCGGAAAGATTGTTATACACCGCTTTTTGCCATTGCACCGATGACATGGAAACTGCTCCGGCGCCGGCATATGGCAATACTTGGGTGTCCAATGATCTGGCATCATATACCTGATAGCTGTAAGGCAATGCGTTCTTAAATCCATCCACATCCATAACAAGTCCGGAATAGGTGCTGTCCGTTACAGTTAGCTCGGTCTCAATCCCGTTCATGTAGTAAACAGAATTCAAGGCACCGATATAGCCCGCCGGACTGGAGCCGTTCCCGCTGAGCAGGGCTTTGACGATTCCGCTGATACTGGAGTTCTCCACCAGAACGGAAGCCCCTTGGGTCGAAATCGCACCATTGCTTACTACCTTCGAAGATGCATATTCATCGGTTAACGAATTGCGAAGATCGTACAGCTCCGTCGCATCCATGATGGTGTTGTACACATGGGCGGAGCCCTGACGGACTCTCGGCATCCGGTCCATCGAATTTTTGTAGTAGTTATTGGCAAGGGTAATTCGCAAATTCGATGTGTTGGCTTCCGTATCGGAGGCCCCGATCAAATGTGTTTTCTTCTGCGCAGCGGAGTATTGGCGGATCTGCTCCTTACTCATGGCATGTGTGGTCAGCAGCTCCTGATAGAACGGATACTGCCCCGGATTAGCCTCCAGGAGCTCCATCATGTCATTGAAGAAGGAGCCTTCACTTGCCGGCAAGAATTTACTCCACGAGATCGTAACGTCTGAGGTATCGGTGCTAACCGCCTTCTTCACATCCACGATACCGTCGTATGCCTTATAGAAGGTACTGTGGTCAATCCATATCCCCGTGCTTCCATCCTGAATGGTGATATAATCCCAGTCATTGCGGTCATAATCGCCATGAGTGGCTTCATCCCACTCCCATAGCTCATCAAACATCAGATTCCGCAGGATCATATTGCTCGAATTGCGGATATCGATGGTGACATGAGTCAGCTTCGCGCCATTTTTTGAGAAAATGGTCAGATTGCTCATACCGGATAGCTGCAGAGTGGACACACCGGTTTGAATTAACGTCGGATGAAGCAGCGGCTGGTTGGAAGCCGGTTTAATGATACTCCCATATTGGGTAAGGGCAGCTCCAATCTCCTTGGAGCCCAGAGCAATATCAGCCGTAAGCTCAATGACACTCTGTTTTCCACTGGACTTAGCTTCTGCAACAGCCTTAAGGAATTCCTCGGCAGAGGCTACCTTCCAATAGCGGTTGGAGGTCTCAAGAAGCAATCCGCCTCCCGTCACGCCCCGGGCAGCTGCATAACCTTCAAGCGCATATTGGCGAACTTTACTATCCTGGGTAGAATTGGGGTCCGCCGGATCCGTGGTCTCCGGTGTGGGTGTCGGATTCTCCCCACCGCCGGTTGTAACCTCTTTCCCATCCACCAGCAGCTTGATGTCAGTGAAGGTAATGTCCGCATTCCGCGCCACAAACATGCCCACATAAACATGGTCCGGATCAATGGCCGTAAGCTTAAAATCAAAGCCTCCGGTTACCGCCGCTTCGTTGCCAAACTTAGCAGCATACCCGTCCGCATTGCCTTCAAGGCGGAGGTCAACCGAATCTCCTGCGGCAATGGGATTCACAGCTGTGCTGCCCTGGGTCAGGATTCCGCTCTTCCGGGCGAAGCTGTTCCAGTAGCCTCCGGCCGCAGCCTTAGTAAGCTTCAAAGGCGCGGCAGCAACATAATCGCCCATACCCGTGTTGATATACGAGTCGATATACATTTCATCCCTAGCCATTAAGCCGAAGGAGACTTGGTCATTCAGGCTGAAGCTATTGATTCTCGCTTTGGCCGTCAACGTGAAGGTGCTGTTGGCGGGCACCTTGTAGTAGTACATGGCCACCCCGTCCGTCGTACCGGATATTTTACCTTTATTATTCGCTACTGCAATATGCATGTTTCCATCACGGTCAGTTTCGAGGGTCTGATTAGCCGTACCCGGAGCGCCGCCAACATCACCGAATACGGTCCCCTTCCAAATCCCGTGATCCGCCCATAAAGCGCTCTGCGGCAACTCACCGGAATAAGGCGGTTCTGTGTAATTCGGATTAGGCGCTAACGTACTGGCCTTCGTCGGTGCATTAGCCTCCAGCACATGGTCTGCAAGCCCACTGACGCTTAATTCCTTAATCCCTTTCGATACCAGATAGGCATTGTACTTTCCGCCCCAAATATTGGTATGGGTATTATCTACACTAGCCGGCTTGGAGGAGGTCCATGCATGCAGATACAGTGTTTCCGCAGTTCCTAACTGGTCGTACAGCGCTTTGGTGGAGGCGGTCATATCCACCACCGGGATATGAAGCTCCGTTCCCACGTTTCGAATGGCCTGCGGATAATCCCCGCCGGCAAAAGCTCCGGACGCTGCTGTAATATGAAGATCCGCATTGCTCCATACACCTGTTGCGCTTCTTCGGGCTATAGGGGTGGTAAGGATGACCTGAACCCCTGCAGCTTGGGCCGGCTTAATATAGTGCTCATACAAGGAGTTGGCAAACGAACCCGAATCCAAATAAGTACCGTTAGGGTTGGTATAACGCTCCGCTTCTGCTTTTTCATCATTGTGACCGAAGCCCACCAGCAAATAATCCCCGCTCTTCATTCCGCTGAGCAGCTGCTGGTACTGGGGTTCCACAATGAAGCTCTTGGAGCTTCTGCCCGACAATGCGAGATTCTGGATCGTGAAGGCGCCATCGAGATACTGTCCAAGCTGAGTACCCCATCCATATCTGGGATAATAGTAGTTATCGGCAAACGCGCTTACCGTTGAATCCCCCACAATCCATATGGTGGAAGTGCCCGCAGGGGGTTTAGCTTGAATGGTAACCTTAACCGTCACACCTGCGGCATACCCGGCAATAGTCCCGTGAAGCTCTACCGTTCCGGCAGCTGCTGTATTCACCGGCTCCCAAGCAACCTTTACATTGCCCTGGGTCCCATTGCTGTATATCGCTGTTACTGTTGGTGGCAGTGCAACCGTGCCACCTTGCACGGCGGTTAGATCGGCCGGCTGTATGATGGAGGTAATCGACGGCTGTTCTGTGCCAGTAAAGAGACGATCTATAAGGCCCTGCGTCTCAGCGGTCCAATACGGATTCAGCTGTGTTGTATAAACACCGCCGGCATCCGGGGCATATACCCTGATTTTACTTTGGGCGTCCACTTCAAATTGTACGCTGTTCTTACTGTCCACGCCGCCCACTCTTACCGGAGGAATCACGTAGTTGGAGATATTATAGCCGCGTTCCTTAATGGCCTTGGCCAATAATCCCCCGTTGTAGAAGCCGCCGATTTTATTGTTATGGGTGGAATCTCCCGCAGCCATGATAGCCTTGGCAAAAGGTGAAGCAGAAGCGCTTGCGGCAGGGTCCTGTTTGTATGCCTTTTCATAGGAATCCTTGGTCAGCGTAAACATATCGATTACCTGAACACCCTGCTCCTCACCCAGCTGTTCAACGGCTCTCACATATGCATTGTTGGATGTGGTCACGGTTCCCGTTGTGGTATCCGTTGCATCATGATGCGTCCTTATGGTGCCGTCCGGGTTAAAATATTGCCTGGATATCGGGGTAGCCAAAATAGGTGTTGCCCCTGCTTGTTTGGCCACATCAATATACTGCTGCAGATACCACTTGAAGGTACCGGTTGTATACGGATAATACGACTCTCCGTACTGTCCGGCAAGAGAACCCGGGGTGGTTTCCTTCACGCCGGCTGTGGAGGGATAAATCCCGTTGGCATCCGGCTGCCCCATGGAAACGAATCTTTCCGCGAGATATCCTTGTTGATTGGCAGAATCATTATGTCCAAACTGGATCAGCAGGTAATCGCCGGTTTTAATGGTGGAGGCGATTTTGGCGAGGCTTCCTTCGTTAATGAAGCTTCTGGAGCTTCTGCCTCCGTTGGCATAATTGACAATATTGATTTTTTCCGAGTCGAAGAAGCTCTGCAGATATTCTCCCCAGCCGGCAGTATCCGAGGTTGGGCCATAGGTTTTCACCGTTGAATCCCCTGCTACATAAATATTGACGCGCTGTCCATCGGGAATTTCGTTGCCGCCGCCGGAGGAGCCCACCTGCACCAGGTTATCCAGCTGTATGGATGCGGGTATGCCCTTTAAGCCGTTTACGGTTTCGGGTGTAACCACAGCCTTGATATAATGGCCTGCGTCCGCACCGGTAATTTTGTAGGTTTTCGAAATATACGCCGTTGTGGCACGGATCAACGTTTCTGTTCCGTCCGGACTTACTCTGTACCACTGGATTAATGCGCTGTCGTTCAGGCTGTCGCTCGGTTGTTCATATTCATAGCCCAAGCTGATGGTGTTTCCTGTGTAAGGAATATTAATATCATCATCTGTGGTGAAGAAGGGTTGCATCTTGAAGACTTTGGCGGCACTGCTGTCGGCCGTATAAAAGGACGGCATCCAACCTCCGAAATAAGCGCCAACCTGGATGGCGGAGGCTTGTGCATCCGTGATAACCGGCCCTCTTCTTTGGGATGTATCCACTGCCGCACCGTTATACGTAGTGTTGTATTCGGCATAATTGGCCGTTTCCGGCTTATTGCCGGACATGTCATACCAGCCGCTGGGAGTTATGATCGAGCTGCTTTCAAGCTTGGTATTCAGGAAGGTTACCTTCGCTTTTGCTCCCCAGGGTCTGCCCAAATAACCGGCCGATTGCATATTTTTACTGTCGGCTGTGACCGTGGCGTTCCTAAAGAGGTAGCCGTAACCTGCCAAATCCTTGGCCGCGGTAATGTATCCGCCTACCGCCTGGTTGCTGTATCCGGCGAAATTCAGGGTAGCGTTATCAAACACGACGTTGCCGTCGCCGAAGATATAGTCCGTATTGCCCTCGATGAAGGAATCCTTAAAGTAGCTGCTGTTGGTGCCGCTTCCCCCGGTATAAAGGGTGTCCTGGCTGCCCAGAAAACTGCAGTTTAAGAATTCCGCATAGTTTCCTTCAATGAGCATCGCGGCAGCTCTTTCCGTAGCTGCTTTGGAAGTAACGTCGGTGAAGGATTTCCGTTCCACATTGATGGTACTCCCGCTTTCTGCGGCAGCCAGCTCCACCCCATCCAACAATTCCTCATCGGTCATATACTTATTGAAGGAATTTTCAAAAATGATATTTTGGGCTTTAAAGTAAGAAGCCTTGCTGGTGAGATAGACGGTACCGCCCCATTTGCTTGCGGTATTCTTGGTATATTTATCGAACGCTTTCTCTTCATCATAGAAACCGTTTGCACCGATGCTGTAATACTTATACCCGATGCCGTAATACCAGGTAATTTTCACCTGTGTGGCCGGATCACTGGTCGGATTCGGATGAGAGTTAACCAGCGTAATGTATGGTGTATCCACCACAAGCTGTGCCCGGTATACGCCGGGAGCAATGCGTATGGTAATCCGGTGGGCTTCATCTGCCGGGTTCATCCGGGCTGCGGCAGCAAGAGCAGCCTTCACTGAGCCGAAATTATGTTCCTTCGAGCTGTCGCCTACGTACAAATCGGGAACCCAGGGAAGAGCCTCAGGAGCCGTATTATTTACAAATAAAATATCCTTAGCGGTATTCTGCCCATTCAACACTACGTGCGTGCTTGTGCTGTAATTTTCTGTGTTGGCGGCGGAGATGCTGTATGATCCGTCCCGGAGAGTCACCTGATAACCTCCGCCGGCAACGGTCCCCGCATACGTATATCCGTCATCCACATTGGTAAAAGCAATGCTTGTCACTTGTGCTGCAGATGTTAATCCCAGGAATGTGCCTGTTGCCGCATATACCGCTTTTGGGGCAACGGTAATATCCGAAACCGTATCGGCACTCAACGTGATGCTGCCGCCACTCACAACCTCATAATCATTAACGCCGGACAGAACGGCCGTGTAAGGCACCCCATCCTGAACATCAGCGGTATAGGTCAATGCCGCCAAATCTACCGAAGCGGTGACCGGAGAGGCAAGACTTTCTTCCGGAGGCATCCATTGAAGCTGCATTTTGCTTATGTCATAACTGGCTTTAAAACCCTTCAGCTGGCCGCTTACAGTAACAAGCTGGTTGGCCACCACATCCAGGCTAACGAGTTTACCCGACTCCATATCGGATAGTGAAGTGCTGATCAGCTTCGTTTCATCGGAGAATCTGTAATCGGTTACATCTTGAATCGTCGCAATATATGAATAACCGGTTGCAAGAAGCGCATCGAATGTCAGGTCAGCCTTCACCCTCGCATCTGTGGTTTCCCCTGTTGTCTGATTCGTGAAATTAATGATATGGCCTGCTGCAATATTGCTGCCGTTTGCATTTACAGTGCCGCTTACCTTGACGCCCGGCGTCCTCATGACTCTGTGCACCCAAGGCTTTCCGCTTGCTCCTGCAGAGAAGTAAATTTGATAGGAGCCTGAATAGTGTGCCACCAGCTCAGCCTTCTGTGCTGTTGTGGTAAACGCAGCCGTACTGTCCTGCGGCTCCGTAGAACTGGGCGTTACGGTTACAGCCGTGCCGTTTAGGCTCACAGCTGCATGCACCAGGTGAACCGTTTCATTGGCATTGCTTGTCCCGCCATAAACGGTAATTTTGTCCCCGGCCACAACATTATCCAGTGTCAGATATCTTCTGCCGTTGCCTCCCGAACCATTGGCGTAATACACCCCGTTGGAGTTATATCCGTCCGCATAACTGATCTTTTGATTGCCCCAGGTACCATAGGAATTCACACCTAGAGTAGTCCCATCCGCCTTATAATAGTATAACCTGTCTTTTGCATCGGGGTTGGCCAGGGTCAGGTCTCCGAAGACCGTGGTAGCGAATGCCCCGGATTTAAGCGCCGGTTTGCTGTCCAGAAGTTCCGGTGTAATCTGATTGTTGTACAAGCTTCCGGATTCGGGGATACCTCCGAAATCCCAAACATCAATTTTCCGGCCGCCGCCGGCATCACTGGCCAATGCGATATTGCTGAATGCCAGAGTGAATAGCATTGCAACGGACAGTAATGTGCCGATCCCTTTCCTTAGTCTTCTTGAAATGCCCATGTATCAGTACCCCTTCAATTTAGTTTTGTGTTCGCACACAAGAGCTATTATGAAGGCTGACACAGTGTCAGAGTCAATAAAACGTTTACATTTCTTCTATGGGAACACCAATTAATATGTATTGCACTTCCTGGTTTTCTTCCATCACATTGGCTATCACCACGCCGATAATGTCCCCGTCCAATTTCAGGTTATGCTCCTGCATATACCGGAACGGTTCCTTTAATAACGTTTCGTTCGGGTTCTTCTCCCCGTTTACCGGAACCTTGGCCACACTGATCAGCGATTTCCGCTTTTCATATCTTTCCGTAAATTCATTTTCATAAATGCTGTACCGGTCCAGCAGAGCGGTTTTAATCGCCCAACCTGCATTTAGGAGCATATGGCCTTTTTCGGCATCTTCCTTTCGTATCAAATAAATCCGCTGCACTTCAGGAGACAAATGGATGTAGTCCTGTATGGTTTTCACCCGTTTGGGTTCGGTAAAAACTTTATCCCCGCTCTGATACAGCACATAGGAAAAAGGAACGCAGTCCCTTATATAGCAGGATGGTTCATACCCGTTGGCTTTTTTCATCAAAACCAGATCATCCTTCAGCCGGTGCCTCAGATTCGTCAAATAGCTGATTTGTTCATCGAATTGCTTCATCAGCTTCTCATAAACAGGGAGTAAACCCGGGATGTCACTGGTTTTCATTTGGCCGATTTCCGGATGGGTAAACCCGTATTTGCGCAATAAACGCACATGCATAATCGTGGACAGATCCTCTTCGCTGAAGTACCGGTAGTTGCTGTTTTCCGAACGTATGGACGCAATATAGCCCATCTTTTCATATCTTCTGATGGTATTGGTAGACACATTCAACAGGTTGGCCAACTCGCTGATTTTAAGTTTCATAGAAGCCTCCATACATAAACAGTATCTGTGAAGCAGGGAGCCGCCTACACTGGTTTAACTGACGCTTTGCTCGCCGCTATTATAGCATATCTGTAAGCTCCACCTCTTTCCTGTTGGGATCAAAATGAAAAATGACTGCCGAGAATGCCCTCGACAGTCCTTAAATCCAAATCTGGTTTGCGCGACGTAACAGCCGCCGGTTCTCCTCACCGCTTCACCTTATAAAACTCATGGTACAGCTTCATCAGCGCCCGCTTCTCGATCCGCGACACGTAGCTGCGGCTGATGCCCAGCTCCCGGGCGATCTCCCGTTGGGTGCGCTCATCTCCCCCCGTGTCCAGGCCGAACCGCCCCCGTATGACCTCCTGCTCCCGTTCATCCAAAATATCCAGATGGGCATAAATCTTTGACTTCTCGATTTTCATCTGCACCATTTCCGCCACATCGTCGGATTCACTGCCCAATATATCAATGAGCGTAATTTCGTTGCCCTCCTTGTCCGTCCCGATGGGGTCATGGAGGGAAACATCCTTCTTCGTTTTTTTGAGGGAACGCAGATGCATGAGGATTTCGTTTTCAATACACCGCGCAGCGAAGGTAGCCAGCTTCGTCCCCTTATCCGGCGAGAAGGATTCAATGGCCTTAATGAGTCCGATGGTGCCGATGGAGATCAAATCCTCCAGGTCCTCTCCGGTATTGTCAAACTTCTTGACGATATGGGCCACCAGACGCAGGTTATGCTCAATCAGCATATTGCGGGAATTGAGATCTCCCCCGGCCATCTGCTTCAGATGCTTCGCTTCCTCGCTTTCGGATAAGGGCTGCGGGAAGGCATTGTTCTTCACATACGAAACCAGTAAGGACAGCTCTTTAATGAATAAAGCAATCATGGCGAAAAATCCCGGCACGGCAGTCACCCCTTGTCAGCAATATGCACCATGCCCCGGTGAAGGAGTAGCATGAGCGTAAGCAAAGTAGTAACAGTCTATGTGGGTATCCGCCTACTTGTGCCTGTCCGGCGCCCAAAAAACAAAACCTTGGTTCATTCGATTCGCTTCGGGTAATTGGGTATAATAAACCATAATCCATTGGAATATCCTGCTTTTTTTGAGCAAACACCAAATAAGGGGGCTACGCGGCTATGGAAATGGAAATGCTGGCACAGGTAGAGGCATTGGCCCTCAAAAAGCAAAAAATTTACCGGCAAAGCGTGCTGCGCTATATTGCGCGGGCCATGCTGGCCAGTATGTTCATCGGCTTCGGGGTTATTGTGGCCTTCAAAACAGGCAATTACTTCTTTCTCGAGCATTCTCCCTTGACCTATCCCATGGCGGCCATCACCTTCGGCGCAGCCATTATCCTGATCTCGTACGGCGGCGGTGACCTGTTCACGGGAGATACCTTCTATTACAGCTATGCCGCCCTGCGCCGGAAAATGGAGTGGGTGGAGGTGGCGCGGATGTGGTGCGTCAGCTACTTGGGCAATATTCTGGGGGCAACGGCCTTTGCCCTGCTGATCTATCTCACCGGGCTGTTCAATTCCTCCAGTGTGAACCAGTTCCTGCTGGATGTAGTGGCCCATAAGATGGAGGCGCCCATCAGCCAATTGTTCTTCCGGGCGATTCTCTGTAACTGGCTGGTCTGTCTGGCCTTCTTCGTGCCTATGTCCATGAAAAGCGACGGCGCCAAAATGTTCGCCATGATGCTCTTCGTCTTCTGCTTCTTCATCTCCGGCTATGAGCACAGCATCGCCAACATGTGTACCTTCGCCATTGCTCTGGTGCTGCATCATCCGGGAACCATTTCCTGGTACGGTGTGTTCCACAATCTGATCCCCGTAACCATCGGCAATCTGATCGGCGGAGGCATTCTCATGGGGGTCATGTATTATTACGTCAACAAACCTTTTCTCGACGATTCCCATTAATTTGGTTAATCTGGCAACAAAAAAGCGCTAAACTGCGTCTACATACATAAAGAGAACAATAGGAGAGATCACATGCCCGTTACCACTGCACCCCCGTTGGAAAAACTGGGATGGAAGCGCCACGGGGCAATCCTGGGATATGCGCTTCTGATTGTAATTGTCAGCCGCCTTTTGCTTTACGGAATCGGTTATTTGGGATTAAACCTGTTTCCGGTATATACCATGCAGCCCACCTACAAAACCTTCGATCTGGGGGACGGACAAGTGCTGCAGGTTATGGACCTCCCGGAAAAGCTGTCGGATACCCAACTCCTCAAACCCGCCCATGTGTACAAGTTTGACGTGTTTTCCTATATGAGCATTGCCCGGGACGGGTACCATACATATCAGATTGACGAGCCTCATCCTCCGGCCAACTGGGTATTTTTCCCGCTGTACCCCATGATGGTCAAAGGATTGTCGTATGTTCTTCCCTGGAGCCTGCATACCATCGGCCTGGTGCTGTCCAATGTGCTTCTGGTTTTCGCTTTGTACTTCATCCACCTGACCGCATTGGCCCGGGGGGTTGCCAAGGAAGGCATCGGCTTTATTCTGTTTACTGTGGTGGTGTATCCGGCCTCCATTTATTTTTCGCTGATGTATACGGAAAGCCTGTTTCTCCTGCTGTGTGCGGCAACCCTGTATTTTGCCCATACGAAACGGTTTTTCTGGGCCATGCTGGCGGCAGGTCTGTCCACGGTGACCCGGGTTCCGGGTATAGCCAATCTGGTTTTTGCCGGAGGAGCCATTCTGGTTGAATTGATCCGGCGGCGCAAGCTGGTTTGGGCGGATGCCCGATTCCTGGGTTATGCGGTGATGGCGGTATTACCTATGCTCAGTTATCTGGCTTATATGAAGAACCTGACCGGGGATTTCCTGGCTCCGATGCACGAGCAGGATAATTGGGGCCGGGCAACCGCATTTCCCTTCGGCAATTATGTGCATTATTTCAGCAAACCTTACTTTATCCTGGGAGGAGGCGGCTGGGATAACGGCGTCATCTCCTTTGTGATGGCCACCTTCGCCCTGCTGGTGTTTTTCCTCTACGCGGTTAAACATTGGCGCAAGCTGTCCGGCAATTTAATGGAGCTGCTGTTTTTCGTGTACGGCTTCTTCCTGATTGCTATCCCCTTCAGCAGCTCGCCTGATCTCCTAACCAGCATTGTGCGGTATATGATGGTATCCATCCCCATGTACTTTTACCTGCATGATCTCACAGCCCGGTATCCGTTGGTCCGGAACGCCGCGGTGACCCTGCTGATTATGCTCAATACAGTGATTACCATCTGTTTTGTGACGGAATATTTCTTCGTGGTTTAAAAAAGATCTCCTCTATATCCAAATAGGCAGGGCAAGGAGCATCTCCACTGGGAGGTGGTTTCCTTGCTCTGTTTCATTTTTGAGGATTTCCTTTGTCCATGCGAAAGGGACAAGAAATATTTGTAAATTTACCCATAAATAAATACGCAGATGTACCATTCCAAATCTTTCATTTTCAATACAATATATTAACTGCCAACGAGAGTTGTCCTTCAAGCAAGCCTTATTGGTGCATCACTCTCCCGTCAGCCATCCCCTTTATCTGGACAAAAGTGGAATCTTTCTGTGTTTATTAAACGAAAATCGAGGTGATCATCTTGGCCATCCAATTAAACAACCGCATTGTGAATGGAAGCTTTGAAACGGGCTTGGCAAACTGGGTTTCCGTGAACACAACCGTCAGCTCCATATCCAAAGGAGGCTTTCAGAGCGCCCAACTGCTGAGCGGCCTGCCGAATGCTTCGTTGCAGCAAGCCGTGGGGGTAGCTCCTGGAGAAGGATTGTATGTGTCATTATCCTTGGCCTATCCCTTTGGCGGACAGAGCCCTGCGGTGGTCGTCACGGTAAACTTCTTCAATGGCGCTTTGCAATATCTGGGTGCAGGCTATACCCTCATTGTCCCTCCCGGTTTCTTTACCAACGCACAGTGGCAAGTTTTTGAGGGGGTTACTACCCCTGCGCCTGCCGGGGCTGTGTCCGCCCAGATTTCCATCAGTTTGGCTCCGCAGCCGGCTGCCAGCAGCATGCTGGTGGATGAAGTGATCTTGATGAATGCCCTTGATTTGAATACAAGTGGAGCAACAGGGCCAACCGGGGCCACGGGCAGCCCGGGCGCAACAGGAGCCACCGGGCCTACCGGTGGAGGATCAACAGGAGCTACCGGCGCGACCGGGGCGACTGGTACATCTGGCTCTATCGGAACCACTGGAGCGACGGGGACTACTGGCGCAACCGGAGGCGGAACGACTGGGGCGACGGGTGTGACCGGAGCGAGCGGTAGCACGGGCGCCACTGGCGGCACCGGCGCTACTGGCGACACCGGCGCCACTGGCGGCACCGGGGCCACTGGAGCCACTGGAGCGACTGGGTCCACCGGAGTCGGGACGACAGGGACTACCGGTGACACTGGCTTGCCTGGCGCTACCGGTGCTACTGGTGACATTGGCGCCACAGGCGCGACTGGGCCTACCGGAGTCGGGACGACAGGGGCTACCGGTGACACTGGCTTGCCTGGTGCTACCGGTGACACCGGGGTTTCTGGGGCTACCGGCGAAACCGGCTTACCTGGCGTTACCGGTGCTACTGGTGTTTCTGGGGCTACCGGTGAAACCGGCTTGCCTGGCGTTACCGGTGCCACCGGGGTTTCTGGGGCTACCGGCAGCACGGGCGCTATTGGCGTCACCGGTGACACTGGAGCAACCGGCAGCACGGGCGCTACTGGCGACACAGGCACTACTGGGCTTACTGGGCTCACCGGTGTGACTGGCGCCACCGGGCTCACTGGCGTTACCGGCGTTACTGGCGACACAGGCACTACTGGGCTTACTGGGCTCACCGGCGTGACCGGCGCCACCGGGCTCACTGGCGTTACTGGCGTTACTGGCGCCACCGGGCTCACCGGCGTTACCGGCGTTACTGGCGACACAGGCACTACTGGGCTTACTGGGCTCACCGGCGTTACCGGCGCCACCGGGCTCACCGGTGTGACCGGCGCCACTGGGCTCACTGGCGTTACCGGCGTTACTGGCGACACAGGCACTACTGGGCTTACTGGGCTCACCGGCGTTACTGGCGCTACCGGGCTCACCGGCGTTACTGGCGCCACCGGGCTCACTGGCGTTACTGGCGCCACCGGGGCGGCGGGATCCGTCGCCGTGATTCCTTTTGCCTCAGGAGCACCGGCAGTGTTAACCGGCTTGGTCGGCAATATCGTCGGTACCACCACCTTGGTAGGCTTCGGCAGCAGCTTCCCCGGCGTTTCCTTGACTGGCGGCAACATCAGCCTAGTGGGTGGAGCAGGAGTTGCCACCAACTATGCCTTTGTCGTACCGCGTGACGGAACCATTACCTCCATCTCCGCATTCTTCAGTGTAGTGGTGGGGCTTTCCCTGCTGGATACTCCAGATGTAACCGCACAGATCTACGCATCCACCGATCCGGACAGCAATACCTTCGCTCCCGTTCCCGGCGCGCTCGTTACTATGACCTTACCGGCCGTTACTGTGCTGGGCACTACCGTCTCCGGCACCACCAGCGGATTGTCTATTCCGGTTACCGAAGGGACCCGTTTGCTCATGGTATTCTCCGGAACCTCCACCTTGGTCATTACTCTTACCGGCTATGCAAGCGCAGGAC
The DNA here is from genome assembly GCF_046098205.1 of Paenibacillus mesotrionivorans. NCBI lineage: Bacteria > Bacillati > Bacillota > Bacilli > Caryophanales > Paenibacillaceae > Paenibacillus > Paenibacillus mesotrionivorans. The sequence continues at coordinate 88,845 of NZ_JBJURJ010000002.1, forward strand.
TGGGCCTGAGCTAACCGGCCAATACAAGCATTCTGCAAAAAACTCCCGGCGGGCCCTAGAGCCGCCGGGAGCTAATTTCTAACGAATCTCACAACGCTTATTTCTCCTGAAAGCACCGGTTTGAAAATGTAACGAATCTGAGCCACGCTATTACTTACGCCCGGGCTCATTTCAGCTTCTTCTTACCAAATTAAGGTTCCACAAATTCGTTACAACCAGCAGACGGGCCAAAATGGTGAAATAACGTTGCTGAGATCCGTTAGAACGCCCTCACCCACACCTACGGCCCCTGCCCACCAGCCCCCCTTCGTCAGATGCAATCTTCGTTTAGCTCAATCGTTTCTTCTAGGCGCGATATTTTGTACTATCATTGTGAAGCACATACCGCTTCGATACGTGATGCTCTTTTGGGAGCAGACGTGTTGGGGCGGTTTTTTTCACAGTTGGTTCCCTGTTTTTATGAGTCTCCAGCAGTTGAATCCCGAATACGATCTGCTGGATTTTAACAACAGTTACCTGCATTGGTCAATAAACAACTGTTGGAGGTGGCCAACGGCAGGCTAAGTTAAAGCATCAATCAGCTTCAGGACTTTGGGGAGATTCTAACGAATCTCACAAAGCTTATTTCTCCTGAAAGCGCCGGTTTGCAAATGTAACGAATCTGAGCCACGCTATTGCTTGCGCCCGGGCTCGTTTTAGCGTCTTTTTGCCGGAATAAGGCGCCTCAGATTCGTTACAACCGAAAGACGGGCCAAACGGGCGAAATAGCGTGGCTGAGATTCGTTAGCCCCCCGCTGCTCACTGCCCGCCACCGTCACGCCCCCCACCGCCCCGCCGCTCACTGCCTGCCACCGTCACGCCCCCACCGCTCACTACCCGCGGACGCCCCCCTTCATCAGACTCCCTCGCCTCCAACGAGCTGAAGCCCTATCCGTTCCGGAAGTAAAAAATCGCCAGCTGGGTACGGTCCCGCAGCTCCAGCTTTTCCAGTATAATGCTGATATAATTGCGGACTGTACCCTCGCTCAAGAACAGCTCCTTGGCAATTTCCTTATTGGACAACCCGTTGGCCACCTGCACAATAATGTCCCATTCCTTCTCATTTAAGCCCAAACGGGCCCAATCCGCCTTCACGCCCTTGTTCAGCAAAGCCGGGATCCGGGTGATGATCTCGTCCCCGAATACACGCTGGCCTCCGTACACTGTGCGCAGAGACGGCACAATGCTTTCAAAATCCTGCTTCAATATGTATCCCTTGGCTCCCAGCCGGATCGCTTTCACTATGTATTCATCATCGGAAAAGGTAGTCAAAAACAGAATTTTCCGGGTTGGCTCCTCCCCCAGCAGCACCTCCGCGGCTTCAATGCCCGTCATCCCCTCCATGCGGATATCCATCAGGAGAATATCCGGCTCCAGACTCCGGAACAGTTCAACCCCCTCGCGTCCGCTGTTGCCGGTGCCTGCAACCGCAATATCCTCCTCCGCCTCCAGAATCGTCTTCAGCGAAGCCGTCACCAGCTTGTCGTCATCCACAACCACAACCTTCATTCCGCCGCAGCCTCCTCCACAGTCTTTTCCTTAGGGATAGAAATAAAAAGTGCAAAACCGTCCTTCGTATGTACGCGCATGATCCCCTCGAAGGCTTCCACGCGGCTTTCAATATTTTTGAGTCCAATGCCGCTGTCTGTATTGATGCTCTTGACCTGTCCGTTATCCCGGACCACCAGCTGATAAAAAGCCGGATGCTCCCGCAGGGTCACACTGGCCCAAGTGCCGTTCGAATGCCGGACAATATTGGACAAGGCTTCTTTCACGATAGAAATCAGCGCATACTTCAGGCGTTTATCCGGATTGCTTTGGATTTCATAGTCAAAATCCAAGGTGCAAAAGGTGAATTTATCCGCCAGCTCCTTAAGCTGGGCATACAGATCCACAGATTCATCATACAGATTATGCACACTCTGCCGTATGCTGTCCATAGCCTCCGAGAGAGTTGCCTTCAAGGTTAGAAGAGGCGGGCGGGCTTTTTCATCCTTCGTCACCGCAAGCATAGCCCCCATCTGCAGCAGCGAGCTGGACAACAGATGCCCCACATTATCATGGATTTCCCGGGCAATGCGGTTGCGCTCATTCAAGGTAGCCAGGCTGATCCGGTCATCCTGCTTCTCCATCAGCTCCTGATTCTGGCGTTTCAGAACAAGTGCCATTTCCCGGGAGGAATCCCTCAGCTCATAAAAGCTGGCCAGCAGCTTCAATTGTCCATCCGTCCTCCGTTTCAGAATGGCGGCGAATCCCAGCAGCAGCACCAGCACGGCCATCATCACATCGGAGCGTCCCCAGTGAATCGCAACCGGTACAAGTGCAGCAAGCCCAATCCACTGCCAAGGCCGGAAAACCAGGTCATATCCCACCAGCGGAAAAAAGAACAGCAGCCCCGGCATCGGAATACAGGCGACAATAAACACGGAGGCCAGCAGCAGGCTGGCATATTTGCTGTCGTAGTAGAACATCAAACAGCCGATGATCACGGCGGTCAGCACCGGCGCTATTTCCATACCGGCGGCAGGATCCAACAGATAAACCACCAGACATGAGGCAAACAAAATCACTTTATCGGTTAAATTCATCATCGTCGTATTCGTCCTCGCGGTACCGGCATCATTGCAGCTCTATTTTACCACATCCCCCAAGGGGGAAGAGGGACAAGTTCAAGCCGGAAATGACATTTGTCATGCAGCGCTCCTGACACAGCGCACTTATTTCCAGGGGCCAGACAGGTTAACATAGTGTTATAAAGACGAGAGGCGGAGGCCATATATGGTGATTAAAGTGAAAAACCTGGTGAAGCGGTACGAGGACCTGTTGGCATTGGATCATCTGTCCCTGGAGGTGCGGGAAGGGGAAATCTTCGGCCTGCTGGGGCCCAACGGCTCCGGCAAAACCACCATCATTAACTGCATCCTTTCGCTGCTGGAGTACGACAAGGGCGAGGTGGAGGTGTTCGGCAAACCCATGAGGCCGGACTCCTATGATATCAAGCGGGATATCGGCATCATCATGCAGAACGTGGCCGTTTTTGAAGAACTGACCGTTTATGAGAATATCAATTACTTCTGCGGCCTTTATATACCGGACAAAACAGAGCGCAAAAAGCTCGTCAAGGAAGCTATTGAATTCGTCGGGCTGGAGGATTTCACCAAGTATTATCCCAAGAAGCTCAGCGGCGGCCTCCTGCGGCGCCTGAACATTGCCTGCGGCATTGCCCACAAGCCCAAGCTGATCATTCTCGATGAGCCTACCGTGGCTGTCGACCCCCAAAGCCGGAATAAAATTCTGGAGGGCATTGTGCGGCTGAACGAACAAGGCGCCACGATTGTGTACACCTCCCACTACATGGAGGAGGTCGAGCAGATCTGCTCCCGCATCGTGATTATGGATAAGGGCAAGGTGATTGCCGCAGGCACCAAGGAGGAGCTGAAGGGAATGATCGCCACCGGTGAAAAAATAACTGTGGAAACCTTCGCTCCCGTCCAACTGGAGGCGCTGGCGGCGCTCCGGAAGCTGCCGGGCATCGAATCCGCGGAAGCCACCGATAAAACCCTGTCCATCAAATCAGGCAAGGGCCGTAATAATCTGGAGAATGTGCTGGAGTTTTTGAAAATGCGGGAGATCAGCTTCGGGCGCATCTATTCTGAGCTCCCCACGCTGAACGACGTGTTCCTGGAGATTACCGGCAAGGAATTACGGGACTAAATAGTCCTTGGGAGGTATGTTATGTTCTCACATATTTTTATTGTCCGCATGAAATGCCTGCTCCGCAACAAGGAGCTGATGTTCTGGACGCTGCTGTTTCCTCTTCTGATGGCCACCTTCTTTAATATGGCCTTCTCCGGTTTAAACAGCGCCGAAGCGTTTAAGCCCATCGAGGCCGCCGTGGTAAACGACGCGGGATATAAGCAAGATGTTTCCTTCCAGCAAACCCTGACAGCCGTTTCCGGCGGGGACAGCCGGATTTTCAATTTGAAGGAGGTTTCCAGCCGGGAGGAAGCAGATCAGTTGCTGGAATCAGGGAGTATTGAGGGCTACTTCAGCGTGGACGGGACGCTTGCGCTGACAGTCAAAAAATCCGGCTTAAATCAAAGCATCATGAAGAGCTTTGCCGACCAATACCAGCAGACAGCATCGGCGGTCGGGCAGATTCTCAAAACCAATCCCCAAGCGCTGCAAAACGGGCTGCTTCAAGATATGGGCCTCTCCCGCGAATATGTGACAGAGGTGGCTGCAGGCGGCTCCGCTCCCAACAATGTCCTTAACTATTTCTACAGCCTCATCGCCATGGCCTGTTTCTACGGCAGCTTCTTCGGCCTGCAGGAGGTAACGGACATTCAGGCGAACCTCTCAGCCCGGGCAGCCCGGATCAATATGTCCCCGGTCCATAAGCTTAAGGCTTTTGTAGCGGGACTTTCCGCAGCACTGGTAATCCAATTTGTGGAAATCCTGATTCTGCTGGCCTACCTGGCCTTTGCCCTCCATGTAGACTTCGGACCACGGATCGGCTATGTGCTGCTGACGGCTTTCGTCGGCTGTATTCTGGGATTGTCCTTCGGTTCCCTGATCAGCGCCGCCGTCAAAAAAAGCGAAGGGCTCAAAACCGCCATTCTGATCAGCGCCACCATGGTTGGCACCTTCATGGCGGGTATGATGATGCTCAATATGAAGTACATCATCTCCCAGAATGCGCCTATTCTGTCCTATCTCAACCCAATCAACCTGCTGACCGATGCCTTTTATTCCCTCTATTATTACGATACCCTGGACCGGTACCTGCTGAATTTGGGCCTGATGGGCGTCTTTGCCGTGGTCTTCTGCCTGGGAACCTATGCCATAATCAGGAGGCGGAAATATGCCAGTCTTTAAGCTGTGTTTGAAAATTATCCAGAAGAACCTGCCGGCCATCTCCATTTATGTCGTCATCTTTCTGGTCATCTCTACTCTGATTACCGTCTCCAATGTGAACCAGCAAACCAAGGGCTTCAATCAAACCAAGGCCAAAATTGCCTTTTTGGCAGAGGAAAGCACACCGCTTGTGGAGGGCTTCAAAAAAGAGCTGTCCCGGACAGCCCAGCTGGTGGAGCTTCCCGATGAAAAAGAAAAGCTGCAGGATGCCCTGTTTTTCCGCGATGTTACCTACATCCTGCGCATCCCGGCCGGATTTACAGAGTCCTTCCTGAAGGGTGACGGGCTTCAGCTTCAGAAAACCGTCGTGCCCGGTTCCGTGGAGAATGCCTATGTGGATCTGACCGTCAATCAATACTGGCGCTTAGCGGCATTGTACGCAAAGAACAATTCCGGCATCACCCAGCAGGATACAGCACAGCGGGTAGAACAGGATATGGCGGTAGACACGACAGTAAAGCTGTCCAATCCGGAAGGCAAGAAGGATATTTCCCAAAGCTTCTCCGTCTATTATTTCAACTTCCTGGCGTACACGCTGACCTCTGTGCTGATTCTGGGGGTATCCGCTATTATGATCGTGTTTACCAACAAGGATCTGAGCCGCCGGAATTTCTGCTCCCCCTTGCGGACGGGAAGCATCAACCTGCAGTTTTACCTGGCCAACCTGGTGTTTACCGGGGCAACCTGGCTGTTAATGACAGGCGCCTGCTTTATCTTCGATCCGAAGGATTCGTTCACGCCTAATATGATTTATTTGCTCCTAAATTCCCTGGTCTTTACCCTTTGTATTGCCAGTGCAAGCTTTCTTATCGGCAATCTGGTGAAAAGCCGCAACGCCATCAGCGCCATTGCTAACGTGGCTGCTCTGGGCCCTGCTTTTATCAGCGGCGTCTTCGTTCCCCAGGAATTTATCGCCGGTCCGGTGCTGCGTTTGGCCAGCTTCACCCCAACCTACTGGTACGTCCAGGCCAACAGCAAAATCGGCAGCCTCACGGACTTCTCCTGGTCCAGCCTCACTCCCGTCTTCAACAACATCCTCATCACCGCAGGCTTCGCCGTTGCTTTCTTCGCCATCTCCATGGTGGTGGCCAAACGGAACCGGTTGAGGGCGTAAGCGCAGCTTGATCGTCTTTATGGACGGATCCTGATCACGAGTAAACAACTGCCGGCAGCTTTTGCGTCGCGCATTTGGTCCATCCTGCACAACTGGTGGCCGCTTTGACTTTGCACGTTTGGCCCATCCTGCAAAAGTGCAGTTATTTCCAGAGGAACCCGCCCGTTGGCGCTGCTATCCTGCAAAAGTGCAGTTATTCCGGGCAAAATAATCTGCTTGGTAAGAAAAGCGGTAAAATAAATGCACTTTTGCATTTAGGAGGAGCGCGTTCGCACCATGTCGGTGAATTAATTGCACTTTTGCATTTTGCGAAAAGAAAGAGTTAGCGAATGGAAGAGTTACTGAATGGAGGAAAGTGGAACGTTGGGAAGGCGTTTGGGGAAACGACGGTACGAAAAATCTTCAGCGCCATGAGGGAAGCATCGCAAAATAAAAAAAGCCGGGGAGGAACTTAGACCTCCACCGGCTTTTCTCTATTTCGTTGCACTTGTACTCTCTTAACGGAACTGGGCATTATGCAAACGGCTGTAAATGCCGCCCTGCTCCAACAGCTCCTCGTGGGTGCCGTTTTCGGCGATGCCCTCCTCCGTCACCACCACAATCCGGTCTGCGTTCCGGATGGTCGCCAGACGGTGGGCAATCACCAGCGTGGTCCGCCCCTCCGACAGCTCCGCCAGAGACTGCTGGATGGCCGCTTCGGTTTCCGTATCCAAAGCCGAGGTAGCCTCATCCAGGATCAGAATCGGCGGATTCTTCAGGAACATCCGCGCGATGGCCAGACGCTGCTTTTGGCCGCCCGAAAGCTTCACGCCCCGTTCGCCGATAACCGTCTCCAGCCCTTCCGGCTGGGACTCGATCAGCTCCTCCAGCTTGGCGCGGCGGGCAGCCTCCCGGATATCCGCCTCAGAGGCATCCAGGCGCCCATAGGCGATATTCTCCCGGATGGTGCCGGAGAAGAGAAACACATCCTGCTGGACAATGCCAATCTGCCTGCGCAGAGAGTTCAGCGTGAGGGAACGGATATCTGTGCCGTCTACCGTAATGCGCCCCTCCTGTGCATCATAAAACCGCGGCAGCAGGCTGCACAGTGTGGTTTTACCCGCACCCGAAGGTCCCACAAACGCAATGGTCTCTCCGGCCCGGATATCCAGATCCACCCGGTTCAATATCGGCCGCTCCGGATCATAACCGAAGGTAACGCCCATAAAGCGGATATCGCCGCGCAGCGTTCCAGCCTCCCGGGCATCCGGCCGGTCTGCCACATCAGGCTCCGTCTCCAGAATTTCCATATACCGCTTGAAGCCGGCGATTCCCTTGGGATAGCTCTCGATGATGGTGTTAATCTTCTGGATAGGTCCCAGAAACACGTTGGTCAGCAGAATAAACGCCAGGAATTCCCCGTAGCTGATTTCCTTTTGCAGCACAAACCAGGTTCCGCACAGGAGCACGAACACAGTAACAAACCGCATGAGAATGTAGCTGACGGAAGTGTTCCAGGCCATAATTTTATAGGAGGTCAGCTTGGTTTTGCGGAAGCGGCCGTTGTTAACGGCGAACAGCTTCTTTTCGTGGGCTTCATTGGCAAACGCCTGCACCACACGGATGCCGCCGATGCTGTCTTCTACCCGGGAGTTCACTTCCGCCAGCTCCGACATCATGCTGCGGAAGGCGCCCATCATTTTTTTGTTGAAGTACAAGGTAAAGCTGAGCAGAAACGGCACCACCACGAAAGTCAGCAGCGCCAGCTTCCAGTTGATCCCGAGCATCAGGAAAAAGGCCCCGATAAGTGTCATCACTGCAATAAACAGATCCTCCGGGCCGTGATGGGCCATTTCGCCGATTTCCAGCAGGTCATTGGCGATCCGGGACATGAGGTTGCCTGTTTTGGTGTTGTCAAAGTACCGGAAGGAGAGCTTCTGCAGGTGATCGAACATCTTTTTGCGCATATCCGTTTCGATGTTGATCCCCAGCTTATGTCCCCAGTACGTCACGATGAAGTGCAGCACCATATTAATCAGGTAGATGCCCAGGAGCCCCAGGCAGGCCCATACGATCCATTTCCAATTTTCTGTAGGCAGAAGCTTGTCCACCACCTGGTTAACCGCCAGAGGGAACACCAGCTCCAGCAGAGCCACCACTACCGCACAGGTAAAGTCCAGGATAAACAGCTTTTTGTAAGGCCGGTAATAGGCAAAAAATTGACGCAGCAACACATTCCCTCCTGAGAACTTTGCCTTATAACGGCAAAGTTTACTTCGTAAAATTCGCTAAGCCTTGCCCGGGGGCAATGCCAAGGTCAAAGCTTCTTTCGTATGTATTCCCTGAGCTTTGCCGGGGTCAATACTTCCTCCGCTTGTTTTCACTGGACTTTGCCGGGAGGCAGTTCCCCGGTCCCAAATTCTAACGGCGGTCACAGCCGTTATTTGCCCCAAAAAAACGCAGCAAAAATTCTAACGGCGGCCAGAGCCGCTATTTCCATCAAATGGCCTTGTTTAAGCCCATTTCCGGGCGAATAACGGCGCTCACTTCCGTTAGGTTTCCCAACTCCCGCCTTTTAGCCAAATAGCGGCGGCTGCTTCCGTTAGAATTGTCTCTTCCGGCTACGCAGGTCGAAACAGGACCGTTTGGGCGCTGCCGCACGCGCAATCGCAGGGCAGCCGTCGCGGTCAGCCGCACCAGCCCACTCCGCCCGCACACACATGCTGCTCTACACCCGACAGCCCACTCCGCGCCCGCACACACATGCTGCTCCACACCCGCTCACGCCTCAGCTCTTGGCCTTGGCCAGCAGATACAGGAAATACGGCGCGCCGATCACCGCCACCACAATCCCGGCAGGCACCTCCGCCGGCTGCAGAATCACGCGGCCCAGCGTATCCGCCGTCAGCAGCAGCAGCGCACCACACAGCGCAGCCGCGGGAATCAGCTGCTGGTGGCGGGGCCCGACCAGCGAGCGGGCCAGATGGGGGCAGATCAGCCCTACGAAGCTGATGCCCCCGGACACCGCCACACACGCGCCGGCGATGCCAACCGCAGCGGACAGCAGCAGCACCCGCTGGCGTCCAGCCGCCACACCCAGACCGGTGGCGGTATCATCCCCCAGGCTGAGCATATTCAGCACAGGGGCTTTAAACAAGGCAAGCGGCACCAGTACCACCAGCCATGGCAGCAGCGTGCCCACAAACTTCCAGTTGCTGCCCCAGATGGTTCCGGCCATCCACGTAGCAGCAAATTGATATTTCGCCGGATCGATCCGCAAGGTCAGCACGATAATAGCCGCATTGAGGCCTGCAGCAACGGCAATGCCCGTCAAAATCAGGCGGGTGGCGGACAACCCCCTGCCCCGTTTATAGGACAACAGGAAGATGAGCGCCGCCGCCCCGCCCGCTCCCGCAAACGCCAGAAACGGCAGTAAAAACACCGGTGCCGCCGCCGCAGTCGAAAAAAACGCAACAAACACCAGCACAGCCAGGCTGGCTCCCGCATTCACCCCGACCAGACCGGGGTCGGCCAGCGGATTACGGAACACCGCTTGAAAAATACATCCGGCTACTGCAAGGCCTGCCCCCACCAATATGGCGATTACCATACGGGGCAAACGAAATTGAAACAGAATCAAGGCCTGCTTCTCCGTACCCTGGCCGAGAAGGGTTTTGAGCACATCCAGAGGAGGCATCCGGGTTTGCCCGGCATTCAGACTGATGGCGAAAACCACCAGCACCAATCCCGCCAAAATGCCGCTTACCGCCATAGCCCGTCCAAGGCGACGCCTTTGCCCTTCATATAAGGAAGCTGTTTTGCCTCCTCCGTCGTTCAACACCTTCATGCTATTCCCCTCCCGTCTCTACGGGTCAGGTACAGGAAGAAGGGCACACCCAGTAAGGCAATAATAGCCCCTACCGGTGTTTCCACCGGCGGGTTCACCATCCGTGCGGCCAAATCGGCAAGAGTCATAAGCAAACTCCCCAGCACCGCCGAACAGGGGATCACCCAGCGGTAATCCACCCCAACCAGCGCACGGGTTACATGGGGCACTATCAAACCGATGAAGCTTACCGCCCCCGCCACAGAGACGGATGCACCGGCCAGCACAATTACAATCACCGCAGCTGCCGCCTTCACCAACAGAGTCCGCTGGCCTAAGCCCGTCGCCACGTCATCGCCCAAGCTGAGCAGCGTGACGGACTTGGACAGCAGAAGAGCACCCACCAAGGCTGCCGCCATCCAAGGGAGCATGGTTTCCACCTGCAGCCACTTGATACCCGCAACCCCGCCTGCAAACCAGAAGGCCAGATCCTGCCCGATCCTATAATAGAGGGCAATGCCCTCGCTCAACGCAGCCAGAAGAGCGCTGACAGCGGCTCCTGCCAGCACCAGCCGGATGGGTGTCATACCGCCCCGCCCCGCTGAGCTTAGCCCAAAAACCGTGCCTGCACCCAGCCCCGCTCCCATAAAAGCATACAGGATCATGTACATAAAAGGAAGTCCCGGAAACATCGCCATACAAATGGCCATCGCCAGTCCGGCTCCCGCGTTCAGCCCCAGAAGACCCGAATCCGCCATGGGATTGCGGGTCACTCCCTGCATGATCGCCCCCGCCACCGCTAAGGATGCTCCCACCAATGCCGCACCCAACACACGGGGCAGACGGATTTCATGAATAATTTGATGCTGGGACAAATCAGGATTGTAATGCAATACCGCCTCCCAAACGGTGCGCCAGGCGATATCCGCCACGCCGAAGGAAATGGAGGCCCCCATTCCCAACAGCAGAACGGCAAGGCCTGCCGTCAAAATCAAAGAAGCGGCCCAAGGCCTTGACCGCAAGGCGGCAGCTGCGTTTGCCGGTTCATGGGCTGTGTTTCGTGCCACTGACATACTGGTCTTCCTTTCCAATAACTAATAATGAATATCATTATCATTATAATGGAAGGTTCCCGGAACACCAAGCGTAAATTCATTTCATCACAAAAACGCCGCCTGTCTCCCGGAGGAAACAAGCAGCGCGCTTATCTTCGTATTATGATTCCATAATCCAAGCCCTTAGGCCGTGACCTCTTCTTCACTCTCCACCGGAGCTTGCGGCACAGCCACATTCAGAATGGTCACCACTACCTCTTCAGGGGGCAGCAGCGTCTTCACGCCCTCCGGCATTTGAATATCCTCTACCAGCAAAGCCCGTCCCTGACGCAGCGGCTCCGGGTCTACCTGAAGCACCGCCGGAATCTGATCCGGCAGACACATAACCTCCAGCTCGTAATGAAGGAACTGCACCTCCAGCTCCTTATCCTCGGGGGTTACCATCAGCTCCAGCGGCACACTCACCCGGACCGGCTCATTGCGGGTCACCTGGTGGAAAGCCAAGGATAGGATCCTGCGGCTGAAGCTGTCCCGCTGGATTTCCCGGATAACGGCGGTATCTCGGAACTCCCCCTGAACCTCCAGCTCAATTAGAGTATTGGGGCGTGTGCTCAAAATCTGCTGTACCTCTTTTTCATTAACCGTAATCGGGGTGCCGGAAAATTTCTTGCCGTACACTACAGCGGGAACGCGGCCTGCCTTACGCAATTCGGATTTGGCCGATTTCGTGAACGTGCTGCGCGGTTCTGCCTGAAGCTTGACGAACATAAACTTGTCCTCCCGTCATACAAGATTCGCTGCCTCTTTTCCGTATAGCCACTTGGAAAAGTGCACCTGTTTTTATTATAACACCAGGCGGGGAATCAGAATCTCCGTTTAACCGGAGCTATTGGCGGATACCCGGGTCTGAGAGGGCTCTTGTCCCCTTAACCGGATGTACCGGGTAAATATGCCCGATTTCCTTCTGTTTCCACCCGGATCCTTCCTTTTTGCAAATTTTGGTGTCGCGGCAGCCGCATATCTCTAATATCAGCCACTTATCCGGCCTCCGGCTCCGATCAAGGGATGAAGGATTGAATCCGCTCTCCAAACCCGTTATGATTAGGTAAAATCCACTAACGAGGTAACGCGCATGTCCAACAACAGGTCCTCCTGGAGCAAGGCCCGGCTTGGGGGTACAGTGGCTCTGGCAGCCATTCTGGGATTTTTGCTGTTTTACCCGCTCCCCTATTTCGTGAAAACACCGGGGTCGGCGGAGGCGGTGAAAACCAGGGTCAGTGTGGAGGGCTCGGATTGGCAGGAAAAAGGGGATTTTCTCTTTACTACCGTCCTCCAGCATATTAAACCGAGCATTCTGGAATATGCCTTTGTCAGGGTGAAGGAGAAATATACGGAAACTGTTCCTGTGGAGCAGGCCATCGGGAACGTATCCGATGTTGACGCGTATAACCAATTAACGGAATGGATGCGCGTGGACTCAGAGGCCAGCGCCGTGATGGCGGCTTATGACTATTTGAACAAGCCTCTTCAAGTGGACGAAACCGGCGTTATCATCCGCTCTTTCCTGAAGGATACCCTGGCCTCGCGCAAGCTTCATGAAGGCGATATTGTAACAGGTATTGAGGGCAAGCCCATCCGCAATTCCGAGGAGCTGGCACTTCAACTGAAGAACCGCAAGCCGGGGGATGCAGTGAAGGTCCAGATTCAACGGGGCAAAAAAACGCTGGAGGAAACCGTGACTCTTGTGAAGTTGGATGACGGCGGCGGAGCCTCCCGGGCAGGCATCGGGTTTTATTTTTCTCCGGTAAGGAAAGCGCTCCCCGACATTCCCGTAAAATTCAAGCTGGATGACATCGGCGGCCCCTCCGCCGGTCTAATGCTGACGCTGGACATTGTGTCCAAGCTGGAGCAAAAGGATTATACCCGTGGGCTCAAAATTGCCGGCACGGGCACCATTGACGCCAAAGGCAATGTGGGGCAGATCGGGGGCATCCGTTACAAGCTGGTGGCCGCCAGCCGGGAAGGCGCAGCCTACTTCCTGTGCCCCAAGGATGTGCTGGCAAGCGACGGCAACCAAAAGGAGGCCGAGGCTTTTCTTCAAAGCTATTCCACCAAAATGAAGCTGGTCCCCGTGGCCACGCTGAAGGAAGCGGCTGCTTTCCTGGCCGGGCTGCCGGACCAAGGTTAATTACATGTCAGGAGGATCTAGAAGAGCATGATGGACACAAAAAAGGCGTACGCAACGCTGGGTTTGGATGAGAATGCCACAGACGAGGAAGTAGAAAAACGGTACACGGTGCTCCTGCTACGCAGCAAGAAGCAGACGGCAGGGCAAGATCCCGGTGCGCCTTCTATGGATGAGATTACCAAAGCGTATAACTTCATTAAAGGCATTGCCATTGAGGAAGAGATCCGCAAGAAGGAGCCGAAGAACAAAACCTTCGGGAAAATCGAGTATGTGTACGAATATTACCGTTGGCATATTATCGGAACCATCGCCGCGGTGCTTATCGTATTTTTCACCGCCTCCAGCATCATCCAGAACCGCAGTGAGGAAAAAAGAATCGAACGGGCGGATTTAAAGGTGACTTTTTTCACGGACTATCAGATCCAGGGGGAGCTGGACAGCTTTGAGGTGAAAACCCTGGAGCAGATGACCGACTGGAAGGATATCCATATCGTCAACCAATATTCGCCTACGGATCCCAAGGATGAATACGGCATGGCCATGATGCAAAAAGCGATTATCTCTATGGCCGCGGACAAGGCGGATATCTACATTATGGACAAAACCAATTACGCCAGGTTCAGCAAACAAGGGGCTTTCCTCCGATTAGATAATATCCCGTCCCTTGCCTCCGTTCCCCAGGAGAAACGCCGCACTGGCGAATCAGATACAGGTGAGACGGTCTGGTCAGGCATCGACGTCTCCAACCATCCGGCCATTAAAGAATTGAAGCTGCCCGATGTGGAGAAAATCGCCCTGATCCGGGTGAATGCCAACAAGAAGGACAATGCCGTCAAGGTGCTGGAGTGGCTTTCCCAATAAAAAACTGCATACAAACGATACCCTCCCCCGCTTTCATTTGCGGGGTTTTTGTATGAATGGGCGGAAGGTTTCCTGCACAGGCTAACGTGGAGGTGAATGTAATTGCGCACAGCCAGGTTGGTTCCATTAGCCCTTCTTGTTACGGCCTTGTGTTTATTGCTTATATGGAATGTTCCGTCCGCCCAAGCCGATCCTGTCCAGGATGCCGCCCGTTTGGAACAGATGACCCCAACGGCTCCCCGTGCCCCCATTGTGGGAGAGGAAGAGCTGTATCTGGCCATCCACAAAAAGAGGCATCAGCTTCAGGTTGTGATGAACGGTCAGGTGCTGTACACCTTCCCGGTTGCCACCGGACGCGGAGATCTCACACCGGAGGGGGAATTCCGGATCGTGACTAAGGTCCACAAGCCTTATTATATGCGCAAAAAAATCGCTGGCGGACATCCCGACAATCCGCTGGGTACCCGCTGGATGGGCTTAAGCATAGACGGCGGTTATAAATACGGCATTCACGGCACGAACCGGCCCTGGTCCATCGGTTTGTCCGCCAGCTCCGGGTGTATCCGCATGCGCAACAAGGATGTGGAATACCTGTACCGGCATATCCCGCTGAAAACCCGTGTTTTGATTACGGATGACTGAAAGGATTCGTGGTATGAAAAAGGGGTTTCTACAGCCGTGGAAACGGCTCTCTGTACATATTTCCATAGCGGCTGCACTTTTGGGAGTGCCGTCCCCGGCTACGGCCGCTCCCCAGCCCGGCGGAATTCCCGTGCCCGTCCAACCCGCCGTCTCGGAAAAGGCGCTTGCCCAAAGCGCTGATTTGATTGTGGAGGGGCATCTGGAGGACGGGCAGGAAAACTACCCTACCGGACAGGAAATCTCCGGCAGACGGATCGTCCATTATGTCCAGCGGATTCGTGTACATGCCGTGTGGAAAGGCTCCGCGGCTTCTCCCGTTAAGCTGCTAACCTCTGGTGTGGAGCCTCTGCCGGATGCCGCGGACCCTCTGAACAAAACCTATACCGGACCTCTGGAAGCAGGTGATTACGTCTTTTTCCTGCGGAAAGCCGGGGGCACGGATTATTATACCTTGAACGGCTTATGGCAGGGACTCTATCCGGTTTATAACGGAAAATCCGTAGCCCTGCTGGCCAACGGCGGCTTCTCCGCCTTCGACCAATTGAGCCTGCCGCAATTCCAAGGTAAGGTCAAAACCCTGTCCCAGCCTTAATCCTCCGGTTGATCCGGAGGCTTTTTTTTATCCTTTTTTCATCAAATATACATAGTCGCCAACAATCGAGCCGGATGGAAGACGCTATAATGGAAGAAGTATTCGATTGAGAAGGAGAGCCAACATGTACACGATACTTGAAAAGCGCAAGCTGAACGATGCTGTCGAGCTTCTGGTCGTGCATGCGCCGTATGTAGCGCGCAAATGCGAGCCGGGGCAATTTGTGATGGTCCGGGTGGAGGAAGGCGGAGAGCGTATTCCCCTCACCATCGCGGATTATGACCGGGAACGGCAATCGGTAACCATTATCTATCAAATCGTCGGCTATTCCACCACCCGATTGGCGGAGAAGGCCGTTGGCGAAGGCATCTCGGATTTCGCCGGACCGCTGGGACGCCCGGCAGATATCCATCCCGGCAAGAAGCGGATTCTCGGCATCGGCGGCGGTGTAGGTGCGGCGCCTCTGTACCCCCAGCTCCGCAAGTGGAAGGAAACCGGAGCCGAGGTGGACGTGATATTGGGAGGAAGAAGCAAGGATCTGATTATCCTGGAGCAGGAATTCGAGGCCTTCTGCGGCCAGCTTTATATGGCAACCAACGACGGCTCCTGCGGCATCCAGGGTTTTGTGACGGATATTCTGAAGCAGCTTTTACATAACGGCCACGTCTATGACGAGGTCATTGCCATCGGTCCTTTGCCCATGATGAAGGCGGTTGTGGACATTACCAAACCTTTGGGGATTCCCACCGGGGTATCCCTCAATCCCATCATGATCGACGGCACGGGCATGTGCGGCGGCTGCCGGGTCACTGTAGGTGAGGAAACCCGGTTTGCCTGTGTGGACGGTCCGGATTTTGACGGTCTTCTGGTGGACTTCGACGAATGTATACGCAGACAGGGCATGTACAAGGAAATGGAAGCCCATGCCTGCCGTATCGGAAGAGGAGCGTGAGGGAGAATGCCTAGAGCGAACATGAGCCCGGTGAAGGTAGCCATGCCTGAGCAGCCGCCTCTTGTGCGGGGGAGGAATTTCCTGGAGGTGGCCCTGGGTTATACGGCTGAACAGGCGATGGAAGAAGCAACCCGCTGCCTGCAATGCAAGAATAAGCCCTGTGTGAACGCCTGCCCGGTGAACGTGCCGATCCCGGATTTCATTGGCGAAATCGCCGCCGGAAATTTCGAAAGCGCCTACCGGATCATCAAACAGGAGAATAATCTGCCTGCCGTCTGCGGCCGGGTGTGCCCGCAGGAATCCCAATGTGAAGGAAGCTGCATCCGCGGCAAAAAGGCTGAACCTGTGGGTATCGGCCGCCTGGAGCGGTTCGCAGCAGACTACGGCATGGTCCACAAGCTGCCGGAGGAGCCTGCTATGCCTGCCAACGGCAGCAAGGTTGCGGTGGTAGGTGGCGGTCCCGCAGGTCTGACCTGCGCAGGCGATCTGGCCAAGCTGGGTTATGAGGTTACGCTGTTCGAGGCTCTCCATGCCTTGGGCGGTGTGCTGATGTACGGTATTCCCGAGTTCCGCCTGCCCAAGTCCCTGGTGGAGGAGGAAATCGAGAAGGTGGTCAGCCTCGGCGTCAAAATCGAGCGCAATGTGGTGGTAGGCCGCTCCATTACCGTAGATGAGCTGTTCGAGGACGGCTTCCAGGCTGTATTCGTGGGCAGCGGCGCAGGACTGCCACGGTTTATGCGCATTGACGGCGAAAACCTGAACGGCGTATATTCCGCCAATGAGTTTTTGACCCGGGTCAATCTGATGAAGGCCTATGACTTCCCCAACAGCCCCACACCGGTCCGCATCGGCAAAAAGGTGGCTGTGGTGGGCGGCGGCAATGTGGCCATGGATGCAGCGCGCACCGCTTTGCGCCTGGGTGCCGAGGAGGTTTCCATTGTGTACCGCAGAGGCATGGATGAACTTCCCGCCCGCCGGGAGGAAATCCATCATGCCCAAGAGGAAGGCATTCAGTTCAAGCTGTTGGTGAACCCGGTCCGGATCACAGGCGAAAACGGCTGGGTTACCGGTATGGAATGTGTGGAGATGGAGCTGGGCGAACCCGATGCCAGCGGACGCCGCAGCCCTGTGGAGAAGGCGGACAGCATCTTCGGTTTGGAGCTGGATACGGTGATCATCGCCATCGGCCAAAGCCCCAACCCGCTGATCCGTTCCACCACTCCGGGCCTCTCCACCCAACGCTGGGGCGGGATCATCGTGGAGGAAGCCACCATGGAAACCAGTAAACCCCGGGTGTATGCGGGCGGGGATGTGGTCACGGGTGCGGCAACGGTCATTCTCGCCATGGGCGCAGGCAAAAAAGCCGCCGCGGCCATCCACCAAACCCTTCAAGGGGCGTAAACAAAAAATTAATAATCTGAATTGATTAAATATTTTTACACGACCTATCCATTTGTGTTATAGTCAACTCAAAACGATAGCTCATGGAAAGGTCGTGACGCGTAATGATCGTTCTTGATGTAGTTGTGAATGGCGTGCGGATCGACACCGTAAGGCCTGCCAACCAGCGTCCCCGAGAGATGTACTGGATGATGGTGGATCTGCTCCAGACCCTCCGCAGCACTTACGGAGACAATGTGTCTCTGCACCGCAGGGTGGAGTACCTGGGCTGACCGCCCGCCTGTTTCAAACAACGTTTCCATTACGTACAAAATAGCGCCAAATAGCCTGTTCGCGGAAAAGTGTCTTTTCCGTAAACAGGCTTTTTCATGGTTATTACGGACTCGCCGATCCGTGCTGCTGGCGGTGCGCCTGCCCTAACGGAACTCAGAGCCCCTTAGACGCCCGACAGCAGCGTTTCTGAATTTTAACGGAACTGAGAAGCCGTTAGCTGCCCTATTGGCTTCACTTTCCGGCATTTTCTGCCTCTAACGGCCGCAGAGTTCCGTTACAATTGGGATTCTGCCGGTTTTTCTTTCTAAGGGTCGGAGAGTTCCGTTAGAGCGCCGCCGCAGAGCGGGGTCTATTGTCCCGGCGGAGCCTATTGGCCCTAGGCGAGTCTATTGTCCCGGCTGAACCCGAGACCGGCCGAGTTTAATCCTACCTCTGGCTCCGGCGTCTTAACCGGCGGGTCAGTACGGCGAAATACACAAAACCGGCCACAAAGCCGCCCAGATGGGCAAAGATGTTCACATTGGGGATAATCAAAGAGGTGATTCCCCCCATTACCACAATCGCAATTACCGTGGAACGGGTTCCTTCATCCAGCACATGCCGGTGAAAAATTGCCAAATACACATACGCGGCGTAAACCCCATAGATGGCGCCGGACGCCCCCGCAGCAATAAACGGGGGTTCGGTGAACAGCATACTGAAGGCATTGCCTACCAGGCCTGAAAGCAGGAAAAATCCCGCGTAATGGAATTTCCCCAGAAGCCGCTCCAAGGGAGGAGCGAAAACATAAAGGGCAAAGGCATTAAACAGCACATGGGAAAAACCGATGTGCAAAAACATGGAGTTTATGTATCTCCACCATTCATGGGTTTCACCGCTGTTGCTGTACATGGCGCCGAAATTCAGCAGTGTGATGGCATCAGTGGAGCTGCCCGTGATTTCCATAGCCGCGAACAGCACCGCGATAATTGCCAGAATGGCACTGGTTACCGGGTAAAGCTGCAGGTATTGCTTAAATGTCTCTCTACGGAGAAAAATCATCCGCTTTTGTCCCCTTCCTACAAATGCTCCAGAATAATTCCCGCCGTCTCTTCAATCGCCTTGTCCGAAACGTTGATGGTCAGACAGCCCAACTGCTCCATCAGCTTTTTGGCATAATTCAGCTCAAAGGTAATCCGCTCCATATTGGCGTATTTGGCTCCGGCAGTTAACCCCAGGGCCCGCAGGCGCTCCACACGGATCTTCAGCATCTTCTCCGGGTCCATGATCAGCCCGGCGATTTTGCCAGGGGGGATCTGGAACAGCTCCGCAGCAGGCTTCACCTCGGGAATCAAGGGCAGATTGGCCACCTTGTAGCCCTTATGGGCCAGAAACATGCTGAGCGGTGTTTTGGAGGTTCGCGATACGCCAATAAGCACGATGTCCGCGTTCAGCAGTGCCCTAGGATCGCGGCCGTCATCACAGCTGACGGTAAATTCAATGGCCTCCACCCGTCTGAAATAATCATCGTCCATCTGGTGCAGCATACCAGGCTTACGTGTTGGAGAACCGTCGAAGGATTCGATAAAGGCCTGCATCATCGGCCCCATCACATCCACCGTACGGACGCCAAGCCGCAGGCTCTCCTCCCGGATCAGCTCCCGCAGGTCCGGCTGCACCAGGGTATAGGCGATCATGCCGCCGTTTACGGCCACCTCGCCGACAATATCGCGGATTTCCGCTTCCGTCAGCACATGGCTGTACCGTTTGATTTTGGCATTGCGAAGGTCAAACTGGCGGATTGTGGCTTTCACCACCGCTTCGGCGGTTTCGCCCACAGAATCCGAACAGATCGTGATAATAGGCTGTTTGTTGAGTCCAGTCAAGGGCGCTACCTCCTTATCGCAGAATTCTACTCTATTTTCAAATGGTAACATATGTTGAGCGCAGTTTCCAACGGCCGCCCCGGTTGGCGGCAGACCAGCACGCCCCATATGAAAAATACCCCCTTGCGGCACAAGGGGGGGAGATGGCGCGACACAAGCTACTTTTCCCTGCAGCAGATATCCCGGGTTGGCTGCGGACAGCGCTTGCGGTATTCGGAGGGAGGCAGGCCGGTATATTTCTTGAATACGCTGCTGAAGTAAGCTAAATCCGCATACCCCAGCCGGTCGGAAATATCGGAGATGCGTAAGGAAGTCCGGGACAGCAGACGTTTGGCCTCCTCCAGTCTGGCCTCCGCCACATAATCGGAGAAGGCCTTGCCGGTATGGCGCTTAAACAGCTGGCTGAGGTAGCTGGGGTTCAAATGCACCTGCGCCGCAATGTCCTTCAGCGCCAAGGGCCCGGGCAGCCCTTCCCGGACGCAGCGGGCTACCCGCTCGAAGGTGGATTGCTCCTGGGCGTCCAGCTTGGGCATGCCCGCCTGTTCCGCCGCCTCCGCATTCCGCTCCAGCCACTTACCCAGGCATTTGCGCATATCGTCAGGCTCCACGGGCTTCAGGAGATAATCCATGGCGCCGAAGCGCATGGCCGTCTGGGCATAGCTGAAATCGTCATAGCCGCTGATAATCACCACATCCTGCCGGCCCCCGATCTGGCGGAGCTGCTCAATAAAAGCCAAGCCGTCCATGATGGGCATCCGGATATCGGCGAGGATCAGCTCCACGGATTCCTGCTTCAGCCAATCCAGAGCGGATAGGCCGTCAGCGCACTCATGGACCACCTGTACCGGGAGGCCGGTCAGCTCCACCACCCGTCTTAAGGATGTGCGCACCCAGCGCTCATCGTCCAGAATCAGAATGCGGTTCATTGACCCATCACCCTCCATCATTGGTTTTGGCAGCGGTATTGCCCTCCCCCAGCGGCAGCCGAAGGCGCACCCAGGTGCATTCGTCGGGCTTGCTGCCGATTTCTACCCCGTAGACTTCCCCGAACAAATGGGCAATCCGCCTGTGCACATTAATCAGCCCGATTTGCGAGCCCCCTTCACTGATGTCACGGATGCTGATATCATCCCGGATTTTCCGGAGTTTGAAAGGCTGGATACCCGGCCCCGTATCGGCGATTTCCAGCACGAAGCTTTCCCCATTCTCCCCGGTAAAAGCAGACACACGGATCATCACCGTGCCCAATGACGCTTCTATGCCGTGTATTACACAGTTTTCGATAATAGGCTGAAGGGAAAACTTGGGCACCTGCTTATCCTCCAGCCAGGCTGGAACATCGAAGCGGTACTCCAGCTTTTCCTCGAACCGGTACTTCTGTATTTTCAGATAGATTTCGCAGTTATCCAGCTCCTCCTTAAGCGTAACAATAGGGGAGGAATTCTTCAGATTGTACCGCAGCAGGCGGGCCAGAGAGGAAGCCATCACGGAGATGTCCTCCATTCCCCGGTCCAAGGCCATTCCGCGGATGGTCTCCAGAGAATTGTACAGAAAATGCGGGTTGATCTGGGATTCCAGCACCTTCAGCTCCGTCTCCCGCTGGTGCAGCATCATCCGGGTTTCCCTTAGCTTGGATTCATAAACCTCATCCAGCAGCTTCACCAGCTGGCCCACCATATCCGTCAGCCCCTGGGCCAGCAAGCCAATTTCATCCCGGGAATCCACCTGCAGCGTTCCGGTAAAATCCCCTTTGACCACCTTCTTCATGTACCGCTCCATCCGCCGGATAGGCACCACCAGACTGGAGGCGAAGGCAATCCCGATCCCGTAAGCAGCCAAAAGGGTAATCACAATCGCCCAAATGATGGTTTTGCCGATATAGCTGCGCCCCTGCATCAACTCTCCGTAAGGCACGGAGGTGACAAAATGCCAATTCAGCGCATACGACCGGCTGAAGGTCAGGAATTCTCGGGCTCCACCTTGACCCCTGGTCCGGAAGGTGCCTTCGTCGCTTTCCATAATGGAGGTCACGTTGTAATCAGCTTGTTTGCCAAGCTGGCTCAGATCGGGATGGTACACATAATGGCTGTTCAGGTCCAAAATGCTCATGTAGCCGGTCCGCCCTACCGTTACCTTGTCGGCGATTTCCTGGAGACGCTTGTAGTTGATGTCCACCACCAGCATCCCCACCGATTCCAGCGTGCGCGGGTTCACCAGGCGTCTTGCGATGGTCAGCACAGGTTCTTTTTTGTCGGGCCAGGCAATAATCCGGCTGATAATCAGGTCGCCTACCTGCGGCACCAGCGGATACCAGTATTCCCCGGGCATTCCGGCGGCGGGATAGACGCTTCTGACCTCCTCCGTGTCGAGAACGGCCACATTGTCCATGATCACCGTCACATGAGAAATATCGTTGCGGGAATAAGCCATATTGCGCATCAGCTGCAGCACCTCCCTACGGATGCCCGAATTGCGGACCTCCTCCGGCGTGCGCATGGATATCAGCGCTGTCATGGCCGGATGGTTCACCATGGACAGCATGTCGCTTTCCATATCCCGGACATAATATTCCACATGAGTTTTCACCTGCTCGATAATCTGCCAGCTGGCCTGGCTGGTTTCCTCCTCCAGCACCGTCGAGGATCGGTTGAAGGAGATGATACCCACCACCATCATGGGAATCACCACCAGCAGCGCGGAATAAACCAGCAGCTTCGCCACCAGCGGCCTGTCGCGGAGAAGCACCGCCTGATTCAGCATATTCGACAATATTACGGACCATCTGGTACGGATATGCTCCACTTCCTTTTGTCCCATACAAACGGAAACTGGAAGGCCCGGAAGGACCTTCCTTTCCCGATTATACCATGCCTGTTATTTCAATTTTTCCACAGCGGACAGAAAATCCTTGTATTCGGTGCGGTATTTTTCGATGACCGGCTTCACCGTATCCTGCCACGCCTTTTTGTCCTTCACCTCGGTAATGCTAACTCCACCTGCAGCCTTCACCTTCTCCGCCGACTCCTTCTCGAATTTGTCCCATTCCTGTCTTTGGAAGGTTACGGAATCCAGCGCAGCCTGCTTCACCAGCTTCTGGTCCTCCGCACCCAGCCGGTCCCAGACCACCTTGCTGATCAGGAGCACCTCGGGCACCATCTGGTGGCCGTCGAGAATCAGATGTTTGGCCTGCTGGTAATGGCTGGAGGTGTAATAGCTGGGGTAGTTATTTTCCGCCGCATCGATAACGCCCGTCTGCAGGGAGCTGAACACCTGCCCGTAGGGCATGGGAGTGGCGTTGGCGCCTAACGCCTCCATGAGGTCGATGTTCACCTTATTCTGCTGGACACGGATTTTCAGACCCTTCAGATCGGCAATGGATTTCAAAGGTTTGTTGGAATAGAAGTGGCGGGCTCCGGAGCTGTAGTATGCAAGCCCTTTCATACGGGAGCTCTCCAAACCGTCCAGCATTTTATTGCCCATATCGCTTTCGAGGAATTTCCACAGGTGAGCATCGTTCTCGAAAATATAAGGCAGGCTGAAGGCTTCGAAGTTTTTATTGAAGGCAGCCACCGTCCCCGAGCTGGTCCGGGTAAATTCGATAGCGCCCAGCTGCACCTGCTCCAGCACCGCTTTTTCCTCACCAAGCTGGGAGTTGGCGAACACATCGATCTTGATCCGGCCGTTGGAGCGTTCATTCACCAGGTCGGCAAACTTCTTGTCCCCCAGCGTAGTCGGGTAATCTGCCGGATGAGTCTCGGCTAAGCGGAACACGTATTTCGGCCCCGATT
Source organism: Paenibacillus mesotrionivorans (assembly GCF_046098205.1). Taxonomy (NCBI): domain Bacteria; kingdom Bacillati; phylum Bacillota; class Bacilli; order Caryophanales; family Paenibacillaceae; genus Paenibacillus; species Paenibacillus mesotrionivorans. The sequence goes on from NZ_JBJURJ010000002.1 coordinate 112,337, forward strand.
TTTGCTCCGCGCCTCCTTGGGTTTGTACGGCTTCCCCGCCGCAGCCCGCCAAAGCAGCCCCTGCCAGCACTACGGCCAGCAGTGCGCCTGTTCCCTTCATATGCTTTTTCATTGAATACATCCCCCTCATGGTTATCGTATCATCCGTCAGGAAGCCCCGAACATCCTGGGCAGCCACATAACAATTCCCGGTATATAGGTCAGAATCAGCAGAATGACGCACATGGTATAGAAAAATGGCATCATCGCCCTTGTGCCGCTGTCCACCGATATTTTACCGATGGCACAACCCACGAATAGAACCGTTCCCACAGGCGGGGTTAACAGCCCGATGCCCAGGTTCAGCATCATGATAATTCCGAAGTGGACGGGGTCCACACCTAGCGTAGTGACCACCGGCAGCAAAATCGGCGTCATGATCACGATCAGAGGAGCCATATCCATAGGTGCACCCAGGATCAACAGCAAAACGTTAATGATCAGCAGGATGATAATGGGATTATCCGAGATGCCCAGCATGAAGTCGGTTACAATCGCCGGCACCTTCAGGTAAGCGAGAATCCAGCCGAAGCTGGCGGAGGACGCAATCAAAAACAATACCATTGAAACAGTGCGCAATGTTCTTGTCAAGATAATCCACATACGGGAGATGGGGATATCCCGGTAGATGAAGAAGGTAAGGATAAAGGCGTACAGACATGCCATGGCACCGGCCTCGGTAGCCGTAAACCAGCCCGAGAAAATGCCGCCCAGAATGATGATGGCGGTGAGCATGGAGAGGAGGCCGTCGGCGATGATTTTGGGCGCCTGCTTTAAGGGAACCGGCTCGCTCCTCTGATATCCGCGTTTACGGGCAGTGAAATAAGCGGTCACCATCAGAGAGGTGCAGAGCATAATGCCGGGAACAATCCCCGCCAGGAACAGCGAGGCGATGGACACTCCGCCGCCTGCGGCCAGGGAATACAGCACCAGATTATGGCTGGGAGGGACAACCACCCCTTGAATGGCAGCAGAAACGGTAACGCCTACCGCATAATCGGTGTCATAGCCCTTTTTCTTCATCATGGGGATCATCACGGAGCCGATAGAGGACACGTCCGCCACCGCCGAGCCGGAGATATTGCCGAAGAACATACAGGCTACGCAGTTGACCATGGCCAAGCCGCCGCGTATGGTGCCTACGAATACCTGGGCCATATTAATCAGCCGGAGGGCCATTTTGCCCTCGCTCATAATCTGCCCGGCCAGGATGAAGAACGGGATAGCCAGAAGCGAATAGGAGTTGATGCCCTGAATCATGGTCTGTCCCACTGCCGCCAGCGGCACCTTCAGATACAGCACCGTCAGCAGGGTAGACCCTGCCAGGGCCAGCGAGATGGGAAACCGGATCAAAATAAGCAAGCAAAAGCTTACCGCCAGAATAGTGATGGCTATGGTGTTGCTGATCATTCCTCGCTGCCTCCCTCGTCAACATTTTTGTGTCTGATTGTATCGATTCCCAACAGTTGAAGAACGGCGTAGATGCAGATCATCAGACCTGAGATGGGCATAACCACATAGGTCAGGGAGTTGGGAAGCCCCGTAGCCGGCAGGGAGGATTCATGCATCAGGCGGGTGAAGTCCCAGCCGTAATACACCAGATAAATCCCGAAGGCCAGGATGCAAATCTGGATCAGGCGGTCAATGAGCCGGTCAATGGACTTGGGCAGCATATTGGTAAAGGTATCAATGCCCAGATGCAGGTTTTCCCGGAAGCCTAATGCGATGCCCATAAAGGAAAACCAGATCAGCAGCAGCAGGGTCGTTTCCTCCGACCAGAAGAACACGAAGTTGAATATCTTCCGGGTAAACACCTGGAGGGTAACAATGATGATCATGGACAGCAGTCCGATTTTGGCACAGGACTCAAAAAAAGTATCAATCTGCAAGGCAATTGCCTTTAGTGTTTTCATATACCATTTCACCTCCCGTTCCTCTTTGCGCATTCATGAACAACCTAATTGTATGCGCATTCAAAAACCGGTTGTACCCCCCTGCCATTGCCTCCTTTTGTGTTTTGATTAGATAAAAAAACATCCCGCCTGCAGCGGCCGGATGACCGTACTGGCGGGATGCGGTATGAGATTCAGGTTTCTTACAGCTTTTCGATTTTGGCGTCCTTCTTCAGGTTTTCCAGCCATTCGGCGCCTTTGGTTTGCACCTCTTCGCTGACCATGCTCTTCTTCACATCTTCCTTCTGCTTGTCGAAGTTGGCCTGAACCGCCTCCTTCTTGTCCATCACCTTAATGATATGGAAGCCGAAGGAGGATTGGACTACGCCGCTCATTTCACCCTTGTTCAGCTTAAACGCTGCATCCTCGAAGGCTTGATCCAATCCTTGTCCGCGGGAGATAAAGCTGCCCAGGGAGCCGCCGTTATCCTTGCTGCCCGGATCGGTGGACTTTTCCTTAGCCACTGCGGCAAAATCAGCTCCACCCTTCAGATCGGCAAGGATCTTATCGGCATCCTCCTGCTTCTCCACCAGGATATGGGAGATCATAAGCTGCTCCGGACTGTTATATTGCTCCACATTTTTGTCGAAGTATTCCTTCAGCTTGGCGTCGGACAGATCCATCTTGGATTCGAAGATCTTGCTGATCTCCTGGTTCTTGCGGATCTCGGCCTTGAGGGAATCCAGGGTGAAGCCGCTTTGCTCCATGGCGCTGTTGAACTGGGCCTCATCCGGGAATTGGGTCTTGATCTGAGCCAGCTCGGCCTCAATCGCCGCTTCATCCACCTTCACCTTGGCCTTGTCCACTTCCTGGGTAACCAGCTTCTCCGAAATCAGGCTGTCCAAAGTCGTCGCGCCGCCCTGCTTGTACATGGCGTCGTAGAGCTCCTGCTTGGTCACCTTCTCGCCGTTTACAGTAGCGGCTGAACCGCTGACACCGGCTTTGCCTGTTTGGCCCAGGTACAGCACCACTGCCAAAGCGGCCAAGGTGATGGCAAACAGAAACCAGGGCAAGGGATTGGCCTTGGCGGGAGCGGCTGCGGCAACAGCGGTTGCCTCGGCTCTCTCTTCAACGGCTTCATCCGCGAAGGCTTCCGGTCCGAATTCATCCCCTACGGTTGGGAATGCTTGTTCATGATCAGCCCGTTCGGAAGTTTGGTTCTCTTCCGGAGTGTTGCCGGCTTGATCGCCATCCTGCTCCAAACCGTCGTTTTTTTTGTTGTTGTCTTCCATTATTTTCGTGTCCCCCTATTGTCCCATTCATGAATCGCAGCGTTTTGCCGCACTTCTAGTACTATACCATTTTTCGACGGCGGAAACCATGCTTTATCCATCCACCCTGAAAAAAGATACCAATTTTTGCAGCTCATCCGCCATCTGGGAAAGCTGCTGCGCTCCGGCTGCAACCTCCTCCATGGAGGCGTTCTGCTCCTGGGCCGCCGCGGCCACATTCTGGGACTGGCCGGCCGCTTCTGCGGAGATGGCGGAGATTTGCTCCACCGCCGCAGCCAGTCCGTCCATGCGGATGGAAACGTCGGCGGAGGCGTCTGCGGCCGATCGGCAATGCTCTGCAGCAGCATCCACAGCCTCCAGAATATCCCGGAAGGAGCTGCTGGCAGCGGAGGCCAGCTCCATACCGGCCGTAACCGCTGCTACCTCCTCCCGGGTTGCAGCTGCAGCCTGGGCAATCTCTCCATTAATCTCGGCGATTAATGCGCCGATTTCCTCTGAAGCGCTGCCTGTCTGCAGCGCCAGCTTCTTCACCTCGGCGGCTACCACTGCGAAGCCCTTGCCCTGCTCTCCCGCCCTGGCGGCTTCAATCCCCGCATTCAAGGCGAGAATATTGGTCTGGGAAGCGATGGCAGTGATCAAACCGAGGATTTCGCCGATGGCGCCGGATTTTTCTTCCAGAAGCCTCACTGTTTTTTCGATGCCCATAATCTTGTCCTTGATCAGGGTCATATTATCCATGGTTTGCACCATAGCCCGGGTGCCTTGATCAGCTGTGGCGGCCGCTTGGGCAGAGGCTTGGGCAGCGGAATCTGAGCCTTGGCTGATTCTGGTTACACTGTCGTTGGCAGAGCGGGTCAGCTGGCTGATTTCGTCAATGATGCCGGATTGAAGCTGGGCTCCCTCCGCCACCTCCTGGATCGAGTGGGCGATATGCTCGGCGACCCGGCTGGTTTCCCCGCTGCCTGCCAAAAGCTCCTCCCCTGTGGCTGCGACCTGCAGAGAGGAAGAGGATACATGGCTGATCAATCCCCGGAGCTGCTCCTTCATAACGGAGAAATGCTCTGCCAGACGCCCCACCTCATCGCGGTTTTTGACCCGGAGCTCTGACAGCTGCAGGTTCCCGCCCGCCATCTCCTCCACCTGGCCGGTAATCTGCCTGATGGGCTTGGCAATATGCCAGGCATACCATGCTGCCGCTGCAGACCCAACCACGGTAAACAACGCCAGCACAATCAGCATCATGTCCCCGATTTTATTGGAGCCCGCATTAAAATCTATCAGATAAGAGCCTGCCGCCACAACCCAGCCCCAATGGGGCTCGCTTCTGGAATAGGTCACCTTCGGGGCAGCTTCTTCCTTGCCGGGAAGAGGGTTGCTGTAATAGGTAAACCCGCCTTCTCCTTCACCCGTGCGGATAATGTCCTGTATGTACAGAATGCCGTCGGAATCCTTGGAGTCCCACAGATTTTCTCCTTCCCGGTTGGGATGCATCACATCTATGCCTTTGGCATCTATGGCAAATGCGTAGCCGTGCTCGCCGATTTTATTGGCAATCTCCCGTGTTTTCCCGTCGTCCTTCTTGGGGCCTACTGTCCGGATGCGCACTTGCTCCTGGGCTTCCTCCAGTGTCAGCGCACCCTTGTCCACCATGCTTTGGTAGGCGTCGATCAGCTGGATGGTCATGTCCACATTTTGCTTCAAGGAGGCTTCGCCCAGCTTGTCCATCTCCGACTTGGCGGTATTGAAGCCGATATAACCGATGGTAAAACCAGGGGTCACCAAAAGCAGCACACAAACCAGAATGGTCTTCCATTGCAGACTGAAGCGGAAACGGCGTCCGCTGCGCCCGGACTTTCCCAGTATTTTCATAATAACCCTCCAACTCCAATTAAAAATCTATTTTAGACCATCATATCAGAAAAGAGTGAATTTTGTCATAAAATGTTCCTTCTCCTAAGCGGAGAAACGCAAAAAGCTCCTTATCCGGTTTGGTGGCGGATGGAGCTTAAGGAATGAGAATTCCGGAAGGATGTTTGCAGGCAGCTGAGGAGCTGGCGCGGTAGGGACGCGATAAGACGGAGTGCCGAGGAAGAATGGTTCAGAGTTACAGAGCAGTGAGGGCGAGAGGGCGGTTGGCGAAACGTCGGTTGGCGCATTTAGCGGAAGGATAGTTTCTTCTATTAGCCGGTGGATGGTGCGAACCTGCCAATAACGGAAGGGGGTTTTCCTCTATCTCTGTTGCAGCTGCTCCTTTACCATCAGAAGGAAGGCAATAGAGGAAATTAGACTTCCGCTACCCGGCATTATACCGCCTTCCGGCTTAAATAGCGGACACCCGGCTTTCGCTATCTCGAAGAAAACCGATCGTTATTCCCCTTTCCCAGCTCCTTGCGGTTCAAGGCTTCACTTCCAGCTGCCTGACCTCCGTCTGATGGGCGGTACTGGTAATCACATGGATGGACACCTCATAAAAACCCGCTTCCTTGAAGGTATACGAACCGGCGAAGCGGTTCTCCCCCTTGTTCTCTCCCTTGATTTCCAGCTCCAGCGTAGAATCCTTCTTCTTCAGGTCAAAATAGACCTCCGCCCGTTTCGAAAGCTTCTCCCGGCCGTTAACCTTCACCCCCAGCGTAACAGGGGAGCCGATGCGGGGAACCGACGGGTCTGCCGAAAAATCGATGGTGTACGGATTCAGATCCACTCCCGGAGCAGGTGCCGATGTAGTGCCGCACCCAGCCACAAGAGCCAGCAGCCCCCCAATCCCCGCCGCCAGCAACAGATGCATAAAAAGCCGTCCAAACCTCCACGTTTTCATGTGAGTCTCCCCCTCTGAATAACTTGGTCCATGCCGAAGGCCGGATAAGTTATGATAGCCTCGAAATCGGTACGGCCGATTTGAGGGCAGCCCTCTGAATAACTTGGTCCCTGCCTGCATTATTCAGCCCGCTTATCCAGCTCCCGCAGCGAATGGGCGAACGCCTTGGAGAGCCCGTTCTCGCCGAACCGGCTGCGGAACTCCTCCATGGGCCCCGCCATGCTGACTCTTCCCTCATGGAGGAGAATGGCATGGTCCGCCGTCCATTCCGCCGTTTCCAGCTGATGTGTGGAAAACACCACCGACTGCCCTTGGGCCTTGCGCCGGTTGATCAGCTCAGCCAAGGCCTGCAGCCAATAGGGGTCCAGTCCATTGGTAGGCTCATCCAGCACCAGGAGCTCCGGCTCCCCCAGCAGGGCTTGGCCAAACAGCAGCCGCTGCCGCATTCCTTTGGAGAAGGTAGACACCTTGGCATGGCGCACAGAGGCCAGCCCTACCTCCTCCAGCACTCCCTGCACCCGCTTCCGGGCGGCCGGTCCCCGCAGGGCGGCGTAAAACTCCAGCGTTTCGCCGGCAGTGAGCGCTTGGCCGAATTGGAAGTCATCCGGCATATACCCGATCAAGGCGGAGCAGCCCGGCCGGTCCTCCTTCCAGGTGCGGCCGGCCAGCCGCACGGTCCCGGCAGTAGGCTCCGTAATGCCGGCGATCATCCGCAGAACGGTGCTTTTGCCCGCACCGTTGCCGCCGCACAGCGCCAGCACCTGCCCGGCAGGCAGCTGGTATTCTACAGGCTGGACCACCGTCCGGTCGCGGATATCCTTTTTGACCCCGTCCAGCTCCAATACCGTCATTCGTACCGTCTCCTCTCCCAGACCACAGTGCCCGCCAGCAGCGTACAGGCGATCCACGCCAATCCGGCTCCGGCAAAACCTGCCAGACCCCCGGCCCCCTGCATCCATCCGATCCAGCCCGCGTACTCGGGACCGAAGCTTGCGCCACCGCCCATCCGAGTCACCATAAAAATCCGCACCATTTCCGCCGGGTTCAGGAAGGACATCACCTGCAAGGCCGGTTTAATAGCCGGGTACGGCAGAAAACCGAGTACGGCGATCAATAACGTCGGCCAAGCCAGCACCAGCACAAACCAGATGCCCACACTGATGGTCAGGGCATGCCAACGTCCCTTGGCAAGCGTGCCTGCAAATACGGCCACCCCCAAAAAGATAAACACCAGTGCCAGGGACGAAAAATAAAAGAACGCCAGCAAAGACAGTGAAAAATTCCTGCCCAGGATGCCTCCGATCAGACCGGACAACCCAAAGCCCGCACCTACCACAGTGAACATCACAAGACACAAACCAACATATTTCCCGAGCAATAATTGCCAGCCGGACAAGGAATACACGGATAACAGCCGCCACCCGCCCTCCTCCTTCTCCGCCGTCACCGCAAAAGATCCCAACAGCAGGGTCATCAGGGGTAACAAATACAAAATCAGATTCAGCAGGCTGCCCGTACCGTGGGTGTACCCCTCCAGCCCCGAATTGGACTGGATGAGGACAATCGCAAGCGTAAAGCAGGCGAACAGCACCATAAAGGAATATGCCCACGGATTGCGCATGCCCAGTTTGATCTCACGCAGGGCGATAATCAGCCATTTCATCTTTGTCGCACTTCCCTTGCCGTTGATCTTGTCAGAGCCTTCCCGGCTTACGGCTTACATGCTGCCGTGGCCGCCTCCCATGGAATGGGCCCAATCGTGGCTATCCAGCTCCTTGACCGTCATTTTCTTCCCTGCGCCCGCTTCTTTAATGAACTTGTCCGCATCCGCTTCCTTGGCAAAGGACACCACTCCGAAGCTCATAGGCGTTTTGATGCCTTTGTCATAGACAAATACCGCCTGGTCCAGATTGATCCACTCTTTAGTGTAATAATCCCGGACGAATGCAGCGCCTACCTTGTCCCGGCCGTTTTTGTTCAGCCATACGTACAAATCGCCTAAATCATCAAACTTCAGGGGCTTCTGATCCTTCAAAATAATCTGTGTAGCATATTGGTCATCCTTGATCAGCATCTGGCAAACCTCACATTTGTCTACACCCTCATTAATGGCAACAGCCTTATACTCCGTTTTGCCGCCACACGCGGCAAGTACTCCCAGGGCCAACACCAGGACCATCAGAACCAGTACCGTTTTTTTCTTCATTGTGCTTTTCCTCCTTTAATAAAAATCAATCCGCTGGCCGCCAGCAGCAGTGCCCCGCACAGAATGGAAGCCCATCTGCCGCCCGCCGCAGGTTCGGCCGTTTCAGCAGCGGCCCGCGGCTTCATAAGCGGCGCCTGGTCCACCAGATCCTCCCGGGTCCCCGAGCCGAACAGCCCTTCCAGAAACAGCATACCCGGCGCACCAAAAAACAGCTGGTAGGCAGGTGTTTCATCTGTCAGGCTGAGGAAAAAGGAGTTGCTCCGGTAAGGCAAATCGCTGATGCCGTCTCCTTGCAGATCCAAACCGCCAAAATCATCCCAAAAATTATGCTCGATGATGTTGCCCGCCTCCGCTACCGCCTGGGCCTGAATCACATTGGCCACAAAATCATTGCCGGTGAGCCGGTTGCCCTCCGCATCGGTCATTTGAATCCCCAAAAAATTGCGCATAAACCGGTTGTTCTTGATAGTGGTATCCCGCAGGGTTTGGGCATAGATGCCCAGGCGGTTGCCCTCCACCCGGTTATTTTCCACCAGCACCCGCTTCACGTCGAACAGCAGAATGCCCTGCGCGGTGGCGTTGGCGCTTTGTTTGGCAAAATCATTTCCCGTCACCTGCGCCCCTTCATCCGCCATAATCATGGCTCCGGTCACATTGCGGCTGCCCGTATTGCCGGTGATTGCCGTGTCCCGGCTGAACATCAGGTGGTAGCCGTACCGGGATTCAGTGACCATGTTGCCCTCAATCCGGTTGCCCGTTCCTTTTTCAATATAAATCCCGTCAAACATATTGCTGATCCGGTTATTCAGGATCTGATTGCGGTCTGATTCCAGGAGATCAATGCCATTCCCCCGTTCTACCGGCTCTTCATCCTGGGACAGGCCGGTTGCCTGGACCGTCGTTCCTTCGATATGTATGTGTTCCAAAATATTCTCGTGAGCTTGATAGAAACGGATGCCAAAGCCTTGTGTGGCAATAGTCAGGTTATTCAACCGGTTGCCGCTGCCAGCCACCTCCAAGGCCACGCTGTCCGGATCCTCACGGGTATCCTCAATCCCGATTCCCTTAAGCTCCGCACCGGAAGCCTCCAGCCGGATCACCGGCCCTTCGTCCCCGTTCACCACCTGAGCTTTACCGTCTCCCTGGATACGCAGCGGTTTTCGAATCACCACAGGCCCGACATACCGTCCCTCCGGAATCCGGAGCACAGTGCCTTCCTCCGCCGCATCGACCAGCGCCTGAAGAGAGGCGGGCTCTCCGGCCGCTTGAACCGGCCCGGCTGTCAGCCCAAGAACCGCTCCCGCCAGCACAAAACACAAAGGGAGCAGGAGGAGCCTGTCCCGTTTTTTCCGATCCGACGCTCTGACGTCCATGGGATCCCCGCTGCCTCCTTCATCTGTCCGGTAACCCGGACGCTTTATTTAGGGTGTATGAAAATTTGCTCCCCCCGGAGCTTTCAGACACCCCCTAGTATATCGGACCTGACATGGCTCCGTCATTTTTTTCGTTCTTTTTTTTCATAATCGGCCAAAACCTCCATCACCTGACGGAACAGCATCACCGCCTCGGAGCCGCTTGCCTTCTGCTTCAGTGAAACCACCGCAACGGCATACCGGGGAGTCTCCACCGGACCGTACCCGATAAACCATTGGTTGTACAGGTCAGCCCCTGCCTCCGGGACCTGGGCCGTTCCCGATTTGCCTGCCAGATGCCAGCTGGCTCCCTTCAGAGCCGTTCCCGTACCGTTGGCCACCACGTCCTGCATCCACTTGAGAAGGGTCTCTGAAGTCCCCTTGGATATACCATCCTCACCGGAGAGAAGCTTCGCCGGAAAATCCGCCAGCTTTCGGTCTGTCTGGTAACGCACCTCCTGCACCACCCGTACAGTCTGAAGCTTCCCGCCATTGAGGAGCGTCACCACCATATTGGCCGCCTGCAAAGGAGTCATACGCACATCGCGTTGCCCAATGGCCGTCTGCAGCCGGGCGCCCTCATCCTTTCGCGCCGCCTCATCCGTCCAGACTGTTCCACTGTCCTCCCGGTCCAGTTGGCGGAAGGCAGTGTCCTGCAGAAGCTTACCGCTCCAGCCCACCATGCCCCCAACACCCAGCTTCCGGGCGGCTTCCTCCACCTGCTCCGGTGTCAGCCGCTGCATAATTTGCCCGAACACAATATTGCAGGATTGGGCATAAGCCTGACGGAAGGTAAGCGTCCCATGCCCCTCCTTTTTCCAGCAGGTAAAATGGTATTTGCCCCAGGCCCCTTTGCATTCGAACCGTTCATCGGGACGGGCAACACCCGCCTCCAAGGCGGCGGCGGCGATTACAGTTTTGAAGATGGAGCCGGGTGTAGCCTCTAACAGCGCCTGGTTGGCCCAGCCCTTATCCAGCGGATTCACACTGTCCGGATCAAAGCGGGGACGGCTGACCATACCGGCAATATCTGCCGTCTGCGCATCCAGCACCACAATAGCCCCATTTTGCAAACCGGCCTGATCCGCCAGCTGTTCCAATCCGTTCTGGAGACCGGCATCCAGCGTGGTCATCACCTTCAGCGGATAGTAGGCATTCTCCGGCGCGTGAAGCCGGTAACCAATGTCCGCAATCGGCTCATTGCGGGAGTCCGTATACAACGAAAGGAAGGTGCCCCCCAACCCGTTCAGCAGGGGCTGAAAGGATTTTTCCAGACCGGCTGCGCCGATAAGGCTGTCCGAAGCCAGACGTCCCGCCTCCACCATGGGCATAAACTCCGCCTTCACCCGCTCCGGGTTCTGCCCGATGTAGCCGATTAATTGCGCCGCGTCATAAGGGGGAAGATAGCGCTGTTTGAAGGGCACCACCGCTACAGCAGCAGGCTGCAGCCTGCGGATGGTCTGGGCAGTGCCTGGGGAGAGGGGCAATGGCTTATTCCCGGCCGTACCTGTCCAGAACCGGGGAACCGTCAGCTCCCGGCGGAACCGGATCCAGGCCTCCGGCTCAATGCCCAGCACCCGGCCCATGGCATTCGCCTCCTCTTGGCTGACATACGCTGCCAATGACACAGGAAACACCAACAGAGCCGAGTAGGTTTCACCCGTTAAGGACACTCCGTTCCGGTCATAAAAATCCCCGCGCCCCGAATCCAGCAGCAGCCGCTGCTCCCGCTGCAGCACAGATTGGCGGACCAGATCCACTGGAGTGGATGCCCGCTCCACCTCCTGGACCGTCTGAAGCCAGAGAAGCCTTCCTGCCAGAGCCGCTATTGCTGTAACAAGCCCCAACAGAATGAAAAACAAGCGGCGCTTATCCATCCTCATCATCCTTTGTTTTCTCTTCCTCTCCAGTATGGGCAACATTTCCACGGCCAAAACAAAAACAGGCCCCCTCGGATAAAGGGGGCCTGCCTGCGTTTTGTTTTATACAGTAAACTTCTTCAGTTGATCCTGCAGCGATACGGACAGGGACTCCAGGCTTTCGGACAGCTTCACCAAACCTTCGCTGACACTCAGCTGCTCGTTGCTTAAGGAGGCCACCTCTTCGGAGGTCGCGGAGGATTCCTCGGACACAGCGCTGACATTGCTCATGGCATCGGTCAGGGTGGACTGGGATTCTTCCAATGAACCCAGAGAGTGGTTGACACCCTTCAGCCGTTCGCTTAATCCGTCCATTTGACTGCGGACCTGGCCGAAGATCAAATCCGCTTCCTTTACAGAAGTGATCTGCTGTTGGAAAACCGGGTAAGCATCCGACAAGGCGGTTACCGTTTCATCAATTTCACGCTGGATGGTATCTGTAATCTGGCCGACAATCTCGATGGATTGTTTGGACTGCTCCGCCAGCTTGCGGATTTCATCGGCGACTACCATGAAGCTTTTGCCTGCAGCGCCTGCACGGGCGGCTTCAATGGTTGCGTTCAAGGACAGGATATTGGTTTGTTTGGAGATATTGTTCAGCATCTCCAGGATCTTGCGGATGGAGGAGGTGCTTTCCTTCAGGTGATCCACCTTTTCCACCATATTGCGGGTCATTTGCTCGGTATCATTGGTCTTGGCAATCAAATCCGCCATATACACGGTGCCCCGTTCGCTGACCTGCTCCACCTGGATGGTGGCATGGTTCATTTCTTCATTGGCTTTTGCCATCTCGCGCATTTTGAGGCCAATTTCATAGGTAATGGTATTGCCCTTCTCCGCCTCTACCGCGAGACTGGACGCTCCATTGGCGATTTCCTCCGTGGCTACGGCAATCTCCTTGGCGGAGATGGCGGTTTGCTTGGAAACATTCAACAGCACATTGGAGTTGTTCAGCACCTCTTGGGCGGAATGGTTGGTCTGCTGGACCAGCTTGGTGATCTGCTCCATCATCTGGTTGAAGCTTTGACCTAATTGGCCGATCTCATCCCGGCTGGTAAAGCGTGTCCGTACGGTCAGATTGCCCTGCTCACCCTGCTGCATCAGATTGCGCAGATTAATCAGCGGCCGGCCTACCATCCAGGCTACGAAGAAGCCGGAAGCCACCGCAAAGGCCATAGCGACCAGGACCATAATAATCGTCAGGTCCCAAATTTTCTCGGCATCCTTCACCAGATCATCCACAGGAACGGCAGTAGCCACCGTCCAGGGGGACACAGACAGCTTCTTGAAGATGGTCAGCCTGTCGTCAATGGTGCGGTTGGCGGCGGATTCTACCCCCAGCTTCTGATCCTCGTCGCTGAGCGTCACATCAAAAGCCTTGCCCACCCGTGCCGGGTCAGGCGTACGGACCAGATTGCCGTTTTCATCGATAATGACAACCGGGGCTTCTCCCTCTTTGTTCAGGTTCTCAAGTCCCGCATGAAGCATCTTTTCCTTCAATTCAATCAAAAGCACATATTGCTTGTTGCCGGTTTGAATATCCTTCAACAGACGGCCCATGCCGAATACGCCCTTGATGTTGCCCCAATAGCTTTCGGGAATTGTCGGCAGCCATACTGCGGCACCGTCCCCTTCCACAACCTTCTTGAACCATTCCTGCTCCCTTACTTTCTCGCGGATGGTAACAGAGCTGCTGTCCGTGCCGAGATTCCTGCTGTCTTCACTGATGCCGATCAGCACGGCCGTGGAAACATCATTCTTGCCGGAGAAGAACGAGCCCAACCGGGTACTGGCGGTTTGCTGCGCCTGAAGCTGGTCGTAAGCGCTCAAGGTGGTATCGGAGATATTGCGCAGCGACTTCATGAAATCCTGGTCTGTCAGCATCTGCATGGTGATATCTTCGTACACCTTCAAGGCCTGCTCGGTATTGCTGCCGGCTAATGTAATTGTCTTTTCAGTAGCCTGGGCGACTTTGTCTTTAATAATCGCTTTGGACTGCATGTATGAAAAAAGACCCACCGCCAGCACCAGAAGCACAATACAGGAAAAGAAAATTAAAAATAGCTTGACGCTGACTGATCTTGCCGGGTTCATGGATATTTGAGTATTGGTGCCCGAGTAAGATTCCCCCACCCCATCCTTTGTAAGCGTTTTCCGTCCCTGCTTTATCCGATCGACAAGTCCTCTGGGGTCAGGCAGTTGAATTTTCATGAATCCACCATCCTATGTATTCTGTCTTATTCTTGTCTCACTACATTCTTCGACAAATCTATAGGAAATCCTTTATAGTTTTTTTACAAAAAATTAAAACCTCCAATTAAAAATAATTTGGAGGTTTTTACAATTGACTGGAATTGATCCCCACGTTTATGGAAATGACTCTCTTTACATCTTCCGTTTACGCATCATATCATAAGGCTTGACCGGCTGCTCCACCTTCAAACGAACATGCTGGAGCGGATGGCGAGCGGCATCCAGAGACATACCGTCCGTGTCCGCCAGAGCCTCCACCTTCTGGGTGAAAAATCTTCCCTCCGGCCCGAAAAACTCTACTTCCTGCCCGGGTTTAAAATGGTTCCGTTGCTCTACGACGGCGCTCCGGCTTTCAGGATCATAATCCACCACCAGTCCCGCAAAATCGTAGTCGATCATTTTTTCCTCGGGACCGTAGATATGGTCCTCATGGCCCGGCTCATCAAAGAAGAAACCCGTGTTCAGCGGCCGGTTGGCTGCCTTGTGGATTTCGTTCAGCCATTCCTGGCGCAGGGTATACCCGACGGGATCGGCCATAAAAGCATCAATAGCCTGACGGTAGGCATTCACCACCGTGGCGACATAATGGATGCTCTTCATCCGCCCTTCGATCTTGAAGCTGTCCACACCGGATTCCACCAGCTCCGGGATATGCCCGATCATACACAGATCCTTGGCTCCCATCGTAAACTGGTGTTCCTCCGGACCCGCCACCGCCACTCCGGAGCCTTCTTCTTCCGGACCGGCAAACAGATCGTACTTCCAGCGGCAGGACTGGCAGCAGCCCCCACGATTAGAGTCCCTGTCGGTAAAGTGGTTGGACAGCACGCAGCGTCCGGACCAGGAGCTGCACATGGCACCGTGGATAAACGCCTCGATCTCAATATCCACCTTTTGCTTGATCTCGAGAATTTCCTCCAGGCCGGCCTCGCGGGCCAGCACCACCCGGTCTACTCCTTCATCCTTCCAGAACTTCACCGTTCTCCAGTTCATGGTGGACTGCTGGGTAGACAGATGGAGCTCCAGCTTGGGGGCGGCTTTTTTGCAGGTTTCAATAATAGCCGGGTCGGCCACGATAATGGCAGCTACTCCGGCTTCCTGCAGATTGGCCAGATAGTCCTCCAAGCCGGGGATATCTTCGTTATGGGCAAAAATATTGGCGGCCACATAGATTTTGGCTCCATACCGGGAGGCAAAGTCCACCCCCTGGCGCATTTCCTCAAAGCTGAAATTGTCGGCGCCGGAACGCAGGCCGTATTTCTGCCCGCCGATGTATACCGCATCCGCTCCGTAGCGGACGGCAAACTTCAGCTTCTCCAGGCTGCCGGCAGGCGCCAGAAGCTCAGGCTTGGCCAGCTTGCGGGTATGCTGCTGTCTGACTATTGATGCTGTTTGTTCCATGCGGTTCTCGCCTGCCTTTATCATAGTATGGCGGTCCATATCAATAGACCTGCTCCTTAAAGTAAAAACCGTAGGTTAAGGGACGATCCGCAGGCTGCAGACGGAGCAGCGGCTCCATCCACTCCTCACGGTAGCTGTAGCCTGCCGGATCGGCCACATATGCGTCAATAGCCTGGCGGTATGCCTGCAATGCCGCCGCGTTGTATGCGGCAGGCTTCATGAGGCTCTCCACCTTTATGCTGTCGATGCCCGCAGCAAAAAGATCCTCCAGCGCATCCAGCATACACAGGTCATCCCCGCTCATGATATGGGTGCCCGCTTCATCCTCGTAGATAGGATAACGCTCGTCCTGGCGCTCCTCCTCGATGAGATAAAGCCCCCGTTCCATTCCGAAGCCGCCTGGGGCATCCCGTTCACCCCGGTGCTCCATGTAGCTTTGGACCATCAGGCGTTTGGAGTGGAAGATATTCGTTACCCCGTGCACCTGCACCTGAACATCCGCCTTGCAGTGCTTCTTAAATTCTAGCACCTGCTCCATATTCAGCTCCCGGGCCAGAACCGCCCGGACAGCTCCGCGGTCCGCCCAATAATTCGCCGTTTTATAATTGGTGGCGGTCATCTCGGGGTTCCAGTGGAGGGGGAGATGCGAAACCCCGGCCTCCTTGGCAGCGGACAAAAGAGAGGGATCGCCGAACACCACGGCATCCGCTCTCGCCTCTGCAACTTGTTCCAAATAACCGGGTAGGGCGTCCGCCCCTGCATTGTCAAAAATCCGGTTAGCCACCACGTAGACCTTCAATCCGCTGCCATGAGCGGTTTGGACAGCCTCCTTCAGCATTGCCGCGGGAATATTCCCGGGCAGTCTTGCGCCGAAGCGGTGCTCGCCGATCTGAACCGCATCCGCTCCGGCTTTGGCGTAAAGCCGGATATCCTCCAGGGAGCCGGCGGCTGTAAGCAGTTCCGTACGTTTCATCTCTTAAGCCCACTCCTTTTTGCGCGGCCGGCCGTTCTGTCTCTACTGTTTGCTGGCCGCGTTGTTTTTCTTATGCTCCTCGAAGGTTTCGGCAAACAGATGGCGTCCGCTTCCGTCCTTCTTGGTGACGTAGAACAGATATTTCGTTTCCTCCGGATACAGAGCCGCCTTAATGGATAATAACCCAGGGCTGGCAATGGGGCCTGGAGGAAGACCGGCATTCAAATACGTATTATACGGGCTTTGTGTCTGCAGGTCCTTCTCAAACAAACGCTCCTTTTGCTTATCGAAGAGGTACTGCACGGTGGCATCGATTTGCAGGGGCATCTTCTGCTTGAGCCTGTTGTAGATCACCCCGGCCACCAGAGCGCGTTCCTCATCAACCGCTACCTCACGCTCCACCAGGGAGGCGACTGTCAAGATGCCATGGAGATTCAATCCCAGCTTGTCCATCTGCGCTTCCCAGCCCTGCGGCAGAGACTTTTGCTTCCTGTCCCATTCGGAGAGCAGCCGGCCCAGAATAGCCTCCTCCGTGCTTTCCTTCTTCATTTCATAGGTTTCAGGAAACAGGTACCCCTCCAGCCTATGGCGGAGCTGGGCATTGTCCGGGATGCTTTTGACCCAGGGCTGTGTCCACCTGTCGGCATCAGCCGCTAAAGCGAGGAAGGCTTCCTTGTTGATGATCCCGTCGGCTGCCAGCTTGTCGGCAATCTGCAGCACCGTGTACCCCTCGGGAATGGTAAACCGGATCATTTCCTCCTTGATTACATCCCCGCGGTTCAGCTTGTCGGTTATCTCAGCCAGGGTCATGCCTGGTACCAGTTGGTAATCTCCGGCCTGGAAGCGGCCGCCTTCCTGCTTAACCTTCAGATAGGCGGAGAAAATCATGCCGCTTCGGATAATGCCGTGGTCCTCCAGCAGCTTAGCGATGCCGGCTGAACCCGTTCCGGAAGGGATTGACACCTCCACCGGCTCTCCTTGCGCCATAGGCTGAAGGGAGCGGTAAACATAATAACCGGCGCCGCCTGCGGCCACCGTACCCAACAGAAAGATAATCAGCAAAATGAGCAGGACGGTTTTCCATCCGCTTCTTTTTTTCGGGTTTTGTTCAAGTGCCTCAGCCATCAAAGCCCGGTTTCCTCCTCTATCTGGATCAGTTATCTACGAAAAAAAGAGCGACCAAAGAGCCGCTCCTTTTATCGTACCATACTTCGCTTCCGTGTTCCATTTTTCTTACTTACTCTTCAAACGAGACCGTCATTTCGTCATATAGTTCAAGGATGGTCTCCCATTCGTCATCATCCGGCACCTCTGCCAGCTGAAGCTCACCCTGCTCGTCGGTGATAATGTGATACAGGGCCGTTTCGTCTTCACGCTTCATCCGGTCGCTTTGGAGAATGGCGTAAGATACGCCGTTCACCTCAAATTCGGCCAGGATCCGCTGCGGCTCTGAAGCGCCCTCTCCATCCTCCAGAAGGACTTCTTCCCCGAAGGCTTCCTTCAGGACGGAGAGATGCTTCACATCATCCAAGGAAGGCGTTTTCATGGAGTAACCTCTTCATCCATTTCTTCCATTAAGGTGTTGAAGGTTTCCTCCACAATGTTCCATTCTTCTTCATCGTCAATGGTGAACAATTGCAGGTCGTCTCCCTCTTCCTCGTACCGGAAGGCATACACCTCGTCGCTTTCCTCTTCATCCTCAGAGGTAACCACAGGCACCAGCATCATGTACTTCTTGTCGCTGCCATCCACCTCAAAGCGCATGATGACTTCGAATTCCTCTTCATTGCCTTCCTCATCCGGAATGTAAATGATTTCCGGCTCTTCTTCTTGGACCGGCTTGTTCGCCATCCTGCTCACCCTTTCGATTTGGCATCCATGTAACCTTGCAAAATAAGCGCCGCGGCCATTTTGTCGATCACTTGCTTGCGCTTTTTCCTGCTGACGTCGGCGGACAGCAGCGTTCTCTCTGCTGCCACCGTAGTCAGCCGTTCATCCCACAGATATACGGGAAGCCCGAGTTTAGCACGAAGCTCTTCGGCAAAGGCCTGGCATAACTCACCGCGGGGACCAATCGAGCCGTTCATATTCTTCGGCAGGCCGACGACAATATCCGTCACGCCATTCTCGACAGCGATTATGCGGAGCTTTTCCATATCATCCTCAGGCTTGCGGCGCTCCAGTACCGAGTGACCCTGGGCGGTCCAGCCCAGCTCGTCACTTAAGGCCACACCGATTCGGCGGTCGCCGTAATCCAGTCCCATCCATCGCATGTGTTCGTCCGTTCTCCCTTGTCTTTACTCGGGCACGGGGTTACTTCTGGGAGACCTTGTGCTGGGCCAGGTACGCCCGCACCAGCTCCTCAATAAGCTCATCCCGCTCGCGCTTGCGGATCAGGCTCCGGGCATTGTTATGCCGGGGAATATAAGCCGGATCACCGGAAAGCAGATACCCGACGATTTGGTTGATGGGGTTATACCCCTTTTCCTGCAGCGCATCGTATACGGCCAGCAGGACTTCCTTAGGGGAAGTCTCCACTCCTTCAGGCACGACATCGAACTTCATCGTTTTGTCCATCGAATTCACAACCGGCACCTCCCGCTTGAGAAATAATTTCCGCCTATAAGGAGTATACGAAATCGCATGTTACTCTGGTTATATTCTCCAAAGGCTGTCGAAATACCTTTATTCGGAATAAGAAAAACTTGGATTTACACTCCTGCACCCTGTTTACCGGCCAAATCTGCCGCCAGCTCCAGCGCTTCAGCCAGCTTGGACGGGTCCTTGCCCCCTGCCTGAGCCATATCCGGACGTCCTCCGCCGCCACCGCCGCAGCGCGCAGCAGCTTCCTTCACCAGCTTGCCGGCATGGAGCCCCTTGGCTACCAGATCAGGTGTGACCGCCGCCACCAGATTTACCTTGTCCTCCTGTACGGAGCCCAGCACGATAACGGCGGAGCCCAGCTTGGCCTTGAGGCTGTCCACCATATTCCGCAAGGAATCCATATCCCCTGCATGCACCTGCTCGGCCAATACCGGAATACCGCCAATGGTGCGCAGCTTGTCGGTCAGGCTTCCCGCTTCAGCAAGGCTTGCTTTTGCCCGCAGGGATTCATTCTCCCGGGACAGCTCCTTCATTTGGCTGAGGGCCGCCTCCACCCGTTTCGGTAGATCCGCCACGTTGGTTTTGAGCAGTTGGGCCGCTTCCTTCAGAAGCTCCAGCTGGCCATCCAGATATTCATAAGCTTGCTTGCCGGTTACGGCCTCAATCCGGCGGACACCGGAGCCGATGCCGCTTTCGCTGACAATCTTGAACAGCCCGATCTGCGCCGTAGAGGATACGTGGCAGCCGCCACACAGCTCGATGCTGTAATCGCCAACCCGGACCACACGGACCACATCTCCGTATTTTTCTCCGAATAGAGCCATCGCCCCCAAAGCCTTGGCATCATCGATAGGCATGCTGGCAATATCCACTTCCGTGCCTTCCCAGATCTGGCGGTTCACCCGGATTTCAATATCCTGCAGCTCTTCGGCGCTGATGCTCCCGAAGTGGGAGAAGTCGAAGCGCAGACGGTCGGCGGATACCAGGGAGCCGGCCTGGTTGACGTGCTGGCCAAGCACTTCCTTTAACGCTTTGTGCAGCAAATGTGTTGCAGTATGGTTCTTGATAATGTGGCTTCTGTTGGCACGGTCCACCAATGCGGAGACAGTCGTACCGGCTTTCAATGCGCCTTCGCGCACCAGCACCGTATGCACATGCTGCCCGTGGGGAGCCTTGGATACCTCCCGGACATCCGCCACCACACCGGTTCCTTCCAGAATGCCGAAGTCGCTGACCTGGCCGCCGGATTCGGCATAGAAGGGGGTTCTGTCCAGAATGACCTGAGCGGTCGCACCGGCTGCCGCTTCCTGCACCAGCTCGCCGGACACTACCAAGGCAATGATCCGGGCTTCTGCTATCAGCCCAGTATATCCAATAAATTCACTTTTATCCGTAAATTCCGACAAAGGACCGCCCTGCACCTTCATGCTTTCCGTGGCATGTCGTCCTGAACGGGCGCGTTCCCGCTGCTCCTCCATCGCCTTGTCAAAGCCCTCCCGGTCTACGGTAAGGCCGTTCTCGGATGCGAAATCCTCCGTCAGGTCAAAAGGGAAGCCGTAGGTATCATACAGCTTAAAAGCGTCGGCTCCGGCCAATTCCTTGGCCCCTGCCGCTTTGGCCTTTTCAGCCAGGGTGTTCAGAATGGCCAAACCGTCGGAGAGGGTCTCGTGGAAGCGCTCCTCCTCCGTGCGGATGACCTTTTCGATGTATTCCCGCTTTTCCACCACTTCCGGATAGTACACGCCCATTATTTCGCCGACTACCGGAGTCAGCAGATACAGGAAGGGCTTATCCATGCCCAATACGGACTTTCCGTAACGCACGGCACGGCGCAGAAGACGGCGGATCACATAACCCCGGCCTTCGTTGGAAGGAAGCACTCCATCCCCTACGGAGAAGGCTACGGTGCGGATATGGTCAGCCACAACCTTCAAGGCTACGTCGGTGTCGTTGTCCTTTTTGTAGGTGACACCGGCAATGTCGCAGGTTTTCTGTATAAGCGGCTGGAAGAGGTCCGTGTCGAAGTTGGAGTCCACATCCTGCAGAATGGAAGCAAACCGCTCCAGACCTGCACCAGTATCGATATTTTTGTTGGGCAGCGGCGTGTAGCTGCCGTCCTTGTTGTGGTTGAACTGGGAGAATACCAGATTCCATACTTCCAGGAACCGTTCGTTCTCCCCGCCCGGCCAGCACTCGGGATCGTTCAGATCGCCGTACTTGTCGCCACGGTCGTAAAAAATTTCGGTGCAGGGGCCGCACGGGCCTTCGCCAATATCCCAGAAGTTGCTGTCCCGGTCCAGCTTGTAGATGCGGTTTTCGGGAATGCCGATTTTCTTGCTCCAGAGATCGAAGGCTTCCTGGTCTTCATTATAAACAGTCACGGACAAACGCTCCGGGTCAAAGCCGATCCACTGAGGGCCGGTCAGGAATTCCCATGCCCAGGTGATGGCCTCTTCCTTGAAATAATCGCCAATGGAGAAATTGCCCAGCATTTCGAAAAAGGTGTGATGGCGGCGGGTTTTGCCCACATTCTCAATATCATTGGTACGGATGCACTTCTGGGCATTGGTGATCCGCGGATTCTCCGGCTTCACCCGGCCGTCGAAATACGGCTTCAGGGGCGCCATACCGGCGTTGATCCAGAGGAGAGACGGGTCGTTGTGGGGCACCAGGGATGCGCTGGGCTCGATTTTGTGTCCTTTGCTGGCGAAAAACTCCAGCCATTTGCTTCTGATTTCACTGGCTTTCATGAATGGTTCTGCCTCCTCGAAGGGTATAGAAAAACAACATTCCACATATAAAAATAAAAAAACGCCCCTGAAACAGGGACGATTATATCGCGGTACCACCCTGGTTACTTTGTGCCCGAGGCCGCTGACTGCGGCAGGCTGCAAAAGTCTCCTTGAAGGAAGATAACGGTTCTTAGCCGGCGGAGTTCGCTCCGCGCTCAGGAAAGGGCTTCGGCCATTCTTCGCCGTAAAGGTTCTTGCAGCCGGCGGTGCTCCCCTGGGAGATTACCGGAACCTTCTCTCTAACACGGCGGGCTATGGACTACTCATTTCCTTCAATGCTTTACCATATACGTTGGTATATTATATCCAATCCGGCGAACCTTGTCAATTAGGCCGCCTGGAAACATGATCCTCCGGCAAATTCCGCAAGGCACGGATTTTGTGGGGAGAAAGACCTGTCGCTTTAATGACAGCCGCGTCATCCATTCCCATAGCAATTAGATTGCGGGCAGCCGTTTCGAGTCCTTGCTCCAGCCCTTTTTCCATTCCTTTTTCAATACCTTTTTCTATTCCCTGTTCAATTCCCTTTTCCAGCCCTTCTTCATAACCCCAACGCTTCCATGCCGGCATCAATTCCATGATCTTCCTCCCTCCCCGGAATCCCTCCGCCTGCAGTTGGCGGATTATGTCCTCGTCCTCCTGTGGAACGGGTTTATAATATAGATCCGCCACAGACATAATTAAGGCCAGCTTTGCGGCATCCAGCTTATCGCCCAGCCGCAGCAGCATCCTTAAATAGGCCGTTCTTAACTCTCTTGCTTCTTTCTTAGTATAACGCATTTTGGCCAATAAGGCAGCAGCCACCGGATTATCCGAATCCATAAAATCCCGCCAATTGTGGCTTTTCAGCTTCACCTGCAAAAACCGGAACTGCAAGATCTCATGCTCCCCCACATGCATGCGGATGCTGTCCCGTTCTTGACGCACTCCATCCATAGAAAATACGGCAATAGGGATAATCAGCTTAAATTCCTTGCGGTACAGCTCAAACAAACGGCTGAAGTAAATGAACATCCTTTCATGAAAATCCGCCTCACGGTAAGATTGCGGTTCGAAATGGACCAACACATAAGCATCCTTATCCCGGAAACGTGTAGCCAACAGCAAATCCAGCTCCCTCGATTCACCGCCTACCACATCCACCAGCAGCTCCTGCTGAAGGAAGCGTGTTTCCCGGTGATCCAGCTGCTCTGCTACCTCCGGCAGAAAAAGCTCTAAAAACTCGGCAAAAAAAGTCTGAAGAAGCTTTTTCAACGCCTCATCATGGGACGGAGGCCGGTTTTGCTTCATACTTTTCAACACCTTTCCAATGGAGATAAATAAAAAAGCCGACTGCCCCCTGTAGCAGGGAACAATCGGCGCATGCTTTGCGACCGTTTATTCTTTTATGAAACGCAAGAGTGAATGGCCCAAGTGGCAATCTCAGTGTACATACCGGAAGCGGCCTGCTCCCAGGGAAGCCAGTCCAATACATGATCCGGCTCGGATTTGCGCCCGTTGGGTCCACCCAGAACAGCCCGGTAGAAATACCCGATTATTTTTAGAGGTTCGCCCGTCACATGGGAAACTAAATATTGTACTGAACAACCGATGTAGGAGCCAAGCTCAATATCGTATCCCAGTTCCTCAATACATTCCCGTCTCAGGCATTCTTCACGGGCTTCACCCTCTTCTATTCCTCCTCCAGGCAAAAAAAAGCATGCCCCTCGAGCGGACCACCGCCACTTCATGCCGCTTATTCATGATCACGGCATATGCCGCAGGCCTCTCTTTATACTCCGTTGCCTCAAGCTTCATTCCAAATGAAATAACCTCCTGCTTTTCTACCACAGGCATCGGCCTCCTAGTATCCGTCCAAAAAGCTCACTCTTTCACTATATCAAACATATGTTCCCATGTAAATCCCTTACAAATGATTCCCGTAACCTTCACTGGTGGCCCGACACTTCCCCGAAAAAGACCGCATACTCTAAAAAATCAGAGAAAACTGATTTATTAAGAACCTTTTGCAGACAACCGCCTGCTGCTGGATAAAAAACAGGTATTGCCTAGAGGCTCTAAGTTCTTTATAATGACGCTAATCATTGCGTTATGTAGAAAGGGGAAAATCCGAATGTCTCGCAAGTTACGGGCAGGTATTGTCGGGGGCACCGGCATGGTAGGCCAACGCTTTATCAATCTCTTAGAAAATCATCCCTGGTTTGAAGTAACGGCAATCGCAGCCAGTGCCAGCTCCGCAGGCAAGGTGTATGAGGAAGCGGTAAAGGGCAGATGGAAGCTGGAGCAGCCCATGCCGGAGGCCGTGAAATCCATTACGGTTGAGGATGCGTCCAAAGTAGAGGAATTTGCCGCGCAGGTGGATCTGATCTTCTGTGCTGTGGATATGAAGAAGGACGAAATTAAAGCGCTGGAGGAGACTTACGCCAAAACCGGCACACCGGTTATCTCCAATAACTCGGCCCACCGCTGGACGCCTGACATTCCGATGGTGATTCCCGAGATCAACCCGGGCCATATTGCCGTCATTGAGCATCAGCGCAAGCGTTTGGGCACCACAACCGGCTTTATCGCCGTTAAGCCCAACTGCTCCATTCAAAGCTATGTGCCGGCCTTGAGCGCCCTTGCGGCCTTTAAGCCGACCGCTGTAGTGGCGACCACCTATCAGGCCATTTCCGGCGCGGGCAAAACCTTCAAGGAATGGCCGGAAATGATCGACAACGTTATTCCGTACATCGGCGGCGAGGAAGAAAAGAGCGAGCAGGAGCCTCTGCGCATCTGGGGCAGCATCGTAAACGGCGCCATCGTGAAGGCCGCCAGCCCGGCCATCACTACCCAATGCATCCGGGTGCCGGTAGCTGACGGACACTTGGCCGCGGTATTCGCCTCCTTCGAAAAGAAGCCCCCCAAGGACGAGATCATCGACCTGTGGAGAAGCTTCAAGGGCAGACCCCAGGAGCTCCAGCTCCCCAGCGCCCCGAAGCAGTTCATTACCTACTTCGAAGAAGAGAACCGTCCGCAAACCGGATTGGACCGGAACATCGAAAACGGCATGGGAGTCTCTGTCGGCAGACTTCGTGAGGATCTCCTGCACGATTACAAGTTCGTCAGCCTGTCCCACAACACCCTGCGTGGTGCCGCAGGCGGCGCGGTGCTGATCGCCGAGCTGCTGAAGGCGGAAGGGTATATTCAAGCCAAGTAAGCTGTCTGAGCGATTAAAGAAAGAGCTGTCCCGCAAGTTGGGCAGCTCTTTTTTGTGTTACCGGATACTCTTTTTCCGGTTCCTAAGTGGTCCGCCGCTGAATGAAGTATTGGGATACATGGGAAAACACCACCTTCAGCACTGCAAAAAACGGCACTGCCAAAATCAGTCCGGCCACCCCCGCCACTTGTCCGCCTACTAATAAGGCAAAAATGATGAGCAGCGGATGCATATGCAAGGACCGCCCCACCACTTGGGGGGATATAACATTGCCCTCCAGCAGCTGGCAGATCCAGTTGACCAACAGCACGTACAGTACCATTTTCCACGAGATGGAGGCTGCCATAAGCACTCCCGGCGCGGCACCCAGATACGGGCCCAGGTAAGGAATAATGTTGAATACCGCCACCACACAGGCCAGAAGCAGCGGATATTCCATTCCGATGAGCCAATACCCGATGTACGCCATTACTCCGATGATGATGCAGACCAGAAATTGCCCCCTTATGTAGCTGCCTAACGCCTCGTCGATTTCGAACAGGAGCCGGGTAATATGGCGGCGGTGTTTGCGCGGAACAACAGCCAGGACCGTTTTTTCGATGAGCTGGAAATCCTTCAGAATATAAAAGGCTACAAACGGTACAATCAACGCCACGAACAGCACATTCAGCTTGCTGCCGATCCCGTTGAGATAGTTGGCCACCCAATCGGAAACACCTTGCTCCAGCCGGAACAGAGAATTGTTGATGCCGCTGCGTATGCTGTCGGGCAGCATTTCGCTGTCGTTGAACTGGTCGATCATCCCCTGGGCCCGCATGGTGAATTCCGGCATATGCGCATTGAGCTCGGTGAGCTGGTTCATAAACATGGGAATGCCGTTCATGAGAATCACAGTGAGGGAACCGAGAAAAGTCACATATATCAAAAGCACCGCCACTGTCCGCGGCACTCTCCTGCGGTTCAGCAGCACTACCACGGGATTCAGCACATACGAAATGATCATAGCGATAATAAAAGGCGCCAGCACCGCCTTGGCAAAGCTGAAGATCCCCCCAAGAATAGGCCGGACGAGCCACAGCATGTACACGATCAGAAGCCCCAGCAGGGCATAAATCAGGACTCGAAACCGTTTGGTCGACCAGAATGGTTCCATCATAGTCCCCCCTTTGTCTTGGTATGTCCCTTCAGCCGGACAGACTCCTTTAGTGTAGTATATGTTGCCCAAGGGGAAATAAACCTTACAGGGACAAAACAGGAGAAACGTAAGCCCACGGGGGACAAACGCCAAAAAAGCCCAAACCGCCAAAAGGCGGGGGCTTTAGGAGCAAGCGGTGCAGACAGGTCAGTTGGCCTGAATTTGCTCCGCAATAAATTCGTCTTCGAAGAAGAGATCGTCCAGAGAGCTGAGTGTACCGTCCTCTTCTACTTGATAAACGGACATTTTGTCACCGTTTACCGTCAATTCAATGAAGCAGCCCCAGCAGTAAAACTGGTGGGAGCCAATTTTTCCGATATCCCGGGAATTGCAGTTGGGACATTGCATTGTCAAATCCATCACCCTGTTCCGTAAAATAAATTGCTTCTTTCATCCGCATGCATGTAAGCAGGTGTTCCTTCCCTACGGGCTGCCCACCGGCTGGCAGGTCCGCACCGTAATGGCGTCTTCGCCCCGCACAGCACCCGGCGGAACGGGAATCCTTCGCCTTCCCTCCTGCAAGTCTGTCAGAATTCCGTCCGACAGCTCCAGTCCTACTATAGAGTCTTCCATTTTTTCTGAAAAATAAACATCCTCCAAACGCCCCATCTGGATTCCTTCTACGGAAACCATCGGCAAACCCTTCAGCTTCTCCTTGCCCCATCCCAAAAGACTGGTATCAGGAAAGGATTTGAAGGGACGGACAGACGCCTTGCTGTTGATGATCACCGCGTCCTCCCCGATGGAAACCAGGGCATTCCATTCCACATAACGGGCGGAATTAAACCAGGATTTGTACTCCAGGACGATGCCGCGGAGCTTCCAGTCGCCGGTCACCAGCACATCCTTCACCGTGCCTATCCGTTTACCGGTGACGATATCCATCACAGGCAATCCCAACAAGTTGCACACGCTCCTCATGTACGATTCCTCCTTTGCCCAGGTCCGGCTGCTTGTCCACTCAAGCATAGGGTGCGGCAAAATTGAAGAATTATCCTAGGGCGTGTTTGCAAACTCCGAGGGGAGCAGATTATGGCGAATTTTCGTTCATAGCAAGGCACTTTCGTGAAGGCGTACCGGGGTACGTCAAGCGGAAGTAACGATGCAAGGGACGAAAAGGCGGTGAAAGATGCCCTCAAGCGGGTTTGCAAACACGGCCTAAGGTTAAAGCGCGGCATCTGTTTTTTGGCCGTCCTTTTTTAGGCAGCCGTTCCTCTATCTACGCAGACGTTCCACAATGGTTCCAACTTTTTCGCAGGTAAAATCAATTTCTTCAAAAGTTGTTTGCGGACCGAAGCTGAAGCGGACGGCGGAAGCGGCCACCTCCTGGGGGAGCCCCATAGCTGTAAGCACATGGGACAGCTCCAGCGATCCCGAGGTGCAGGCGGAGCCGCTGGCCGCAGCAATTCCCTCCAAATCAAGCCGCATCAGAAGAGTTTCTGTGGTGCAGCCCGGAAAGCTTACATGAAGGATGTGGGGCAGCCGGTCCTCAGAACGGGAGGGTCCGTTTATGACGAAGCCTTCTGTACCCAATCTGGCCTCCAGGCCGTGGAGCATACGGGTGCGCAGCTCCTCCATCCGGCGTTGCTTCGTCTCCATAGATTCCACAGAAAGGCGAAGGGCTTCAGCAAATCCAGCAGCAGCAGCCACATCCTCCGTACCTGCACGTTTCCTTCTTTCCTGTGCCCCTCCATAGATAAGCGGGGACAGGTGAATCCGCGAGGAGCAGTACAGGGCACCGATACCCTTAGGGCCGCCCAGCTTATGGGCCGAGAAGCTCATGAGATCTACCGGCAGTGTGGACAAATCAATAGGCACCAGCCCCGCCGCCTGGACGGCATCCACATGGAAGGGGATACCCCGGCTTCTGGCCAGGAGTCCGATAGCGGAAACAGGCTGAATGGACCCTACTTCATTGTTTCCGTACATGACGGAAATCAGCAGAGTCCTAGAGGTAATGGCCGCTTCCACGTCTTCCGTCGAAACCAATCCTGAACGGTCAGCAGGCAAATACGTGATCTCGTATCCGGCCTGCTCCAGCTTCTCACACGCATGAAGCACCGCGTGGTGTTCCACTGCCGATGTGATGATATGGTTTTTGGGACCGGCAGGCAGCGGAGCCAGCCCGAATAGGGCAGCATTGTCCGCTTCCGTGCCACCTCCGGTGAAAATCAGCTCCTTGGGTGCACAATGAAGCAGCCCGGCGATGGTTTCCCGTGCGCGGGACAGGACGGCCCGGGCATCCCGCCCAAAACGGTGAAGGCTGGAAGGATTGCCGTATTGCTCCCGGAGGAGCGGCAGCATCGCATCCAGCACTTCAGGCAATAACGGCGTTGCCGCCGCATGGTCCAGATAGATGAGGTTCATGAAATCCATACACCTTCTATTTTACATTTAAATGTAAAACATATAATTATCCATCTTGCCTTCATCATGGAATTCAATGAGGTTGGCCAAGGTGGTGGAATCCAGCACCTCTGCGATGGCATCCCGGATGCGGATCCACAGATCGCGCTTCGCCGGATCATCCTCCTCGGTGAAATCCACCGGGCTGATGGGTCCCTCCAGCACACGGATAATGTGGCCGGCGGTAATCTCCTCGGGATTCTTGGAAAGAATATATCCGCCGTACGCGCCGCGGATGCTCTTCACCAGCCCCGCATTACGCAGAGGGGCGATAAGCTGCTCCAGATAATGCTCAGAGAGACGGTGCTTTTCGGCAATACTTTTGAGGGAGGTTGGACCTTCCCCGTTCTTAGCTGCAAGTTCCATCATAATGGTAAGGCCGTAACGGCCTTTAGTTGATATTTTCAAGAGAACGCCACCTCAATCGACTGTTCTTGTTCCGCTCCAGTGGTCGAATCTGTCCCTTACCAGCATGTCCAGACAGTCCGGAATTCAAATCCGCTGATAACCGATTTTTTTATCCACATCGTTATTATGTTATCACAACCAAGAGGTTCTTGGGAACTCCAGTATGACAACTTCATGAAAAAAATGCTTCTGTTTTAGAAAAATGGTACAATAGGAGGTATTGCATATTTCCCAAATGAAAGGTCTGGCGAAAACATGATGAAAGCACCACAAGATACACGGGTTGTCCTGGGCATGTCCGGAGGCGTGGATTCCTCCGTAGCCGCCCTTCTCCTGAAGCAGCAGGGATATGACGTCATTGGCGTTTTCATGAAAAACTGGGATGATACCGACGAATTCGGCCATTGCACCGCGGAGGATGACGCCGAGGATGTGCGCCGGGTGGCGGAGCAAATCGGCATCCCCTACTATACCGTAAATTTCGAAAAGCAGTATTTCGATAAAGTTTTCGCCTATTTCCTGGAGGAATACCGCCGGGGGCGGACACCCAACCCGGATGTGATGTGCAACCGGGAGATCAAGTTCGGCGAATTCCTGCAGAAGGCGCTGGATCTGGGAGCCGATTATATTGCAACGGGCCATTATGCCCAGGTGGATCAGCAGGACGGGATTTACCGTCTCCTGCGGGGCAATGATCCAGGCAAGGATCAGACCTACTTCCTGAGCCCCTTAAACCAGTATCAGCTGAGCAAGGCCATGTTCCCCATCGGGCATCTGCCCAAGCCGGAGGTGCGCCGCATTGCTGAGGAAGCCGGACTGGCCACTGCCAAAAAGAAGGACAGCACCGGCGTTTGCTTTATCGGCGAACGCAACTTCAAGGAGTTCCTGAGCCAATACCTGCCCGCCCAGCCTGGAGAAATGCGTACGCTGTCCGGGGAGCTGAAGGGTCGGCATGAGGGCCTGATGTACTACACTCTGGGGCAGCGCCAGGGATTGGGTATCGGCGGCTCCGGCACAGGAGAACCATGGTTTGTGGTGGACAAGAACCTGGAGACGAACACTCTGATTGTCGCCCAGGGGGATGACTCCTACCTGTATTCGGTGGGCTTAACCGCTACGGGCTTCAATTGGATTCCGGGTGGAACTCCTCCGGCGGTACTGAAATGCACGGCCAAGTTCCGCTACCGCCAGCCCGACCAGCCGGTGACGGTTCATGTTTCACCGGAGGACGGCACCTGCCGGGTGGAATTCGCCGAGCCCCAGCGGGCGGTAACCCCGGGGCAGATCGTCGTCTTCTACGACGGCGAGGTCTGCCTGGGCGGCGCCACCATCGACAAGATCATCCGGAAGTAAACCGTTCAGCAACCCTATCTGCAGCCGACTGCCGCTCTAAGCCTCCACAGCTTAGGGAGGCAGTTTTTTGTGAGGCGGAGGATCCGGCTTCACTTTTGGGGGATGGTTGTCGGGGGCTCCCCCAAAAGTAATCGGAATAAGCTTCAGCGCTTGGCTTCACTTTTGGGGGAATGTATTATATTGTCCACTGGTTGCGGACCAGCCCCGTTAAATACCACGCGCCACCCTTCTCCTCGAAAACCAGAATCAAGCTGGCCCAGTCCATCCCCTGCACCTTCGGATCAAAGCCGCTGAAATAATACTCCACAAAATGGCTGCCGGGATATACTTCCTTGATGTTGTTGACGGTGTTCCCCTTGCCGATCGGCTCATCATAAGCAGACTTCTCCGGTTTGGCATAGTCATGGTTGTACAGGAATTTGTCGTAGAACTCGGCGAAGGTCAGCTTTATGGGCTCTCCGGAGCCATCATATGCCCCCCAAGTACGGACGGTTTTGTCATCCTGAAGCCGTTTAATCTCATCCCGGGTCAAAATCACGTCCTGCTTCATGTCCACATGGACGTAAGGAGACATCCGCACACCCTTATCCGGATGTGCGGCAAGGGCCAACCCGGCCCAGTCCCGTTCCTTCAGGGCGACGACGGCTTTGGCTGCGGCAGCCTCCACCTGCTGCCGGATCTCCCCGGCGGAGGCCGGGGCTGCCGACGCGGCAGTGGACGCTGCCGGGGAAGCGGTAGCCCCCGGGGCCTTGCTCTCCGCCGGAGCGGGAGTTGCAGGAGCAGCGGGTGGCGATACAGAGGCAGTGGCTGCAGAAGCCGGGATGGTGCCGGTAGCCACAGGTGCGGAGCTGTTTTGGCAGCCGGCAGCCAGTGTGAGCAGGAGCAGACTTGCGGCGATGGATTTCATGCTGATTCTCCTCTCCTTGGCTGCTTGCATAATGTATGGACGGCAAACAGCAGACGAAAGTTACAAGCTGATCATGATTTGGGCAAACAATCACTATGGATCAATACCCGCCGAACCCAGACAGAAGTGTTACGGACTGACGTTCCCTTATTTATCCAAATAAACCCTCTTTGGAACATTTCACGGACTCACAGGCCGTTATTTGCTTCGTATGCCGGTCTATTCCTTATTTTCGGAACCAATAGCGGAACGTCAGTCCGTATACAGAAGAAAATACAGGTTTTCCGCTGAATAAAGGAAGCTGGGTCCGTTAGCAGCCGCCGGGCAGGCTCCGTCCGCCCAAACGGATAACCATTACCCCATTTTTTACCCAACTACCCCCACTTATGCACACACAACATCATCCGTGAAGCATCATAAATCCCTTCCTGCCGCCATTGCCCCGGGAAGTACCGGCGAAAATATGGTAAAATAGACGAAGTGTGCCTTCGGGCCGCGACGCAAGTAACGTGTGTAAGGTGGCGAATGGAAATGGACTTATTTTCTTCAATGCAGCAGCCCAAGGACGAAAGCTTCAAGCCGCTGGCCGAGCGGATGCGTCCTTTGTCTTTAGACGAATATACCGGCCAGGAGCATCTGGTGGGCAAGGGAAAGTCTTTGCGTGTGCTGATCGAGACGGACCGGGTCCCCTCCATGATCCTCCAAGGGCCCCCCTCCTCCGGCAAAACTACATTGGCCACCATCATCAGCCAGATGACCAAGTCCAATTTCATCAAGCTGAATGCGGTCTCCCTGGCCATTGCCGAGCTGCGCAAAACCTTTGAAGAGGCCCGCGACCAGCTTCAGCTTTACGGTAACAAAACCATTGTAATGATCGACGAGATTCACGCCTTGAAGAGCAATATTCAGGAAGCTCTACTGCCCGTGGTGGAAAATGGAACCATCATCCTCATCGGCTGCACGACGGAGAGCATTCACCATGATATCATCCCGCCTCTGGTATCCAGATGCCGGGTATACAGATTGAATTCCTTCTCCACGGATAACATCCGGGATATGCTCAAAAGAGCCATGACGGACAAGAATCGTGGGCTGGGCGGCTCCGGCATCTCGCTGTCGGAGGAAGCATTGGACTATCTGGCAGATATCTCCAATGGGGATGTGCGCAATGCACTGAATGCCCTGGAGGCTGCCGCTTACTCCCTTCAAGGCACGGACACCCTTGAGCTGCGCCATGTTCAGGAGGCGTATTCATTCCGCTTGAACGGCATAACCACCAGCGACCGGTACAATCTGACCTCCGCCCTGTGCAAATCCATGCGTGGCGGCCAGACAGATGCGGCCATGTACTGGCTGGCGCGCCTTCTCTACAGCGGTGTGGATCCGGAATATATTGCCCGCCGGATTGTGGTCCACTCTACAGAGGATGTGGGTATGGGTAACCCGGTTGCCCTGCAGATGGCTCTGGCCGCCAAGGATGCCGTGCTGTTCGTAGGAATGCCGGAGGCGAGGATGGCGCTGGCCCAAGCGGTGATCTTCATCTGTGAAAGCCCTAAATCCAACAGCGCCTATAAAGCCATTAACGGCGCCTTGGAGCTGGTGGCCCGTTCCCCTGCTTATGAGGTTCCCGAGGATATCCGGGACGGCAGCAAGTCATACCGGAATCCCATCGACAACCCTGGTGCCTCCAACCATTATCTGCCGCCCGAGCTGGGCAAAACCCGTTTCTACAGACCGCACAACAGCGGTACGGAAGGGAAAATTTATGCACGGTACAAGGAGCAGGGAAGGCTGTAGGTGGGTCAGCTCCGGTTCAAGCGGATAAATGAAATAACACACCAATTTTTTCGGGGAGGAAAAAGAGTTGGCCATTATTCTTAGATTGGCGGGAATTGCAGCGGCACTTACGGGGATTATTGCCGGTATTGCCAAGGGGCGGGATATCCTGTACACCGTAACCGAAGCGGCCGGTTCACCCGTTAATCATTATGGCTTCCAATTCGGCGAAGCGGTGATATGGTGGATCGGCGGTATTGCTCTGGGACTGGGGCTTTATGCACAAGGCATCATTCTGGACCGGTTGGAGGAACTCCGGCGGTAGTAATATGAAGACCCTGCACCGCTACGTGCAGGGTCTTCTTCTTGGCCGTGTTTGCAACCCCGCTTGAGGGCTTCTTTCACCGCCTTTTCGTCCCTTGCATCGTTACTTCCGCTTGACGTACCCCCGGTACGCCTTCACGAAAGTGCCTTGCCTGGAACGAAAATTCAGCAAAATCTGCTCCCCTCGGAGTTTACAAACACGACCTAGCGGCTGCGGCCGAAATAATCCAGGCCCATGGCCTCCCGCACCTCGCCCATGGTTACAGCGGCAATGCGGCGGACCTCTGCGGTGCCCGCCTGCAGAATGTCGTCAATGTCACGCGGTCGTGCCGCATAATCAACCCGTCGCTCACGCATAGGGGCCAGCAGCCCCTCCAAGGCCAGCCGCAGCTTTTCTTTGCACGCCGAGCAGCCGATGGTCCCCGCTTCACAGTTTTCCCGGATCTCCACAGCTCCCTCCGGCCGGAAGGCTCCATGATAAGCATAGATAGGGCAAATGTCCGGATGTCCCGGATCATTTTTATGAATCCGAGCCGGATCGGTTTTGGCTTTGCGGAGCTTCAGCGCCAGCTCCTCCGCACTGCAGTCCAGCTCTATGGCGTTGCCCAGGCTTTTGCTCATTTTGGCCTCCCCATCCGTCCCGACCAGCCTCGGCACCTCACTGATCAGCGCCTGTGGCTCCACCAGCACCGGTTTGTACAGCTCGTTGAAGCGCCGCACTACCTTGCGGGCCAGCTCCAGGTGAGGCAGCTGATCCTCGCCAACCGGAATAAGCGTTGCCTTGCAAAAGGCAATATCCGCCGCCTGGCTCACCGGGTACCCCAAAAACCCGTAATACAGCTCATCCAAACCCGCGCCTTTGGACTCTGCCTTCACCGTGGGGTTATGGCGCAATGTATTTACCGTAACCAGCATGGAGAAAAACATGGTCAGCTCGGCAATCTCCGGTACCATGGATTGGATAAAAATAGAGGTTTTGTTGGGATCGATTCCTGCCGCCAGGTAATCCAGCGCCATCTCCTTCAGAGAGCAACTGATCAGCTCCGACCGTTCAAAATGAGTGGTTAACGCCTGCACATCCGCCAGCATCACAAAACATTCATGCTCCTCCTGCAGCGCCACCCGGTTCTTCAAGCTTCCGGCGTAATGGCCCAGATGCAGCTTGCCGGTGACCCGGTCCCCAGTTAATACACGATTTTTCATTGCTGTTTCCTCCTAAATTGGTATTTTGACTCGTATGTTTCCGGCACCAATCCCAGCCATCATCCATGGCCATCACCCCCTTTCATAAATCCCCCAAAAGTGAAGCAAATGCTTCGAAGCTTATTCCAACTACTTTTGGGGGTGCCCCCGGAATGATTCCCCCAAAAGTGAAGCAAATGCTTCGAAGCCTATTCCGACTACTTTCGGGGGTGCCCCCGTTTTTACCCAATAAAAAAAGCCCCGTCCTCTAAGGACGAAGCTTATCGTTGGCCACCTTAAATAACCTTCCTGCGCCTGTGCCAGGCGTTAAAGGTCCGCTGACAGTACGGGGTCACGTCGCTTCTTCACAGGAAGCCTGCCCGATACCGCTCCCTTGATAACGGCGGGAATCCCGGCTTTCCCTACTACGCCTCATCGAAGCGATTGGGCAAAGCAACTCCAAAGGCCATTCGAGCATAGGCCGGACACCGGTTCGCAGCAGCCACCGGCTCTCTGAGTCCATTTCCTTATGTCTACTTACCCTTTTTCCAGGTTGTTCAGATATGGCTGAATTCTACTCCAAATTGCACAATCAGTCAATAGGGTATGGTAAAAGCAAAATCACCCTCCCCTGCTTCTAAGCAAGAGAGAGCGATTTTGTGTTCAGCCGCTTA
The DNA here is from genome assembly GCF_046098205.1 of Paenibacillus mesotrionivorans. Classification (NCBI taxonomy): domain Bacteria; kingdom Bacillati; phylum Bacillota; class Bacilli; order Caryophanales; family Paenibacillaceae; genus Paenibacillus; species Paenibacillus mesotrionivorans. The sequence goes on from NZ_JBJURJ010000002.1 coordinate 147,359, forward strand.
TTGCGCAGCCTTCTTTTTCAACAGATCCTTAACCGCCGCACCGACCATAATCAAACCGGCCACCGGAGGCACAAACGCGTTGCTGGCAGGAGGGTTCTGGGCCTTGCGGATTTCCGGAGCATTCTCCGGTACGATCTTCTGGGTAATATCCTCACGAGGCAAAAGCGGCTCCTCAGTGGAGAATACCACCTTGACCCCCTTGTGGATCCCATCCTTACGCAGCTTCTGGCGGATGACCCGGGCAATGGGATCCACGGTGGTTTTGGAAATATCCGCCACTTGGAACCGGGAAGGATCCATTTTGTTGGCTGCCCCCATACAGGAAATGACGGGGATTTTGCGCTTCAGGCATTCCTTGATCAAGTGGATCTTGTAGCTGACCGTATCCGACGCATCCAGGACATAGTCCAGCGGATATTGGAACAGTTCTTCATAAGTTTCTTCCGTATAAAACATCTTGAGGGCAATGGCGTCGCATTCCGGATTGATATCGGCAATCCGGTTTTTCATCAGCTCCGCCTTAGGCTTACCCACCGTGGACAAGAGGGCGTGAATTTGCCGGTTGATGTTGGTGATATCCACCACATCCTTATCAATCATGATAATCCGGCCAACGCCGGAGCGGGCCAGGGCTTCAGCGGCAATGGAGCCTACACCGCCGATACCCAGCACCGCTACGGTGCTGTTCTTCAAGATATTCAGCCCTTCTTCTCCAACGGCAAGCTCCGTGCGGGAAAATTGATGCAGCATCGGGTAAATCCTCCTATATTTCAATCCGCGCGCTCCTCGCGGAGCGCCGCGGGTCTGACGTCTATCTTACTTGGCCGCGGGCTCCTTCACTGCCAATTTGATGGACAGCTCCTCCAGCTGCTCCTCGTCCACAGGGCTCGGCGCGCTCATCATGAGACAGGTGGCGCTGGCTGTTTTCGGGAAGGCAATAACCTCACGCAGGTTGGATTGTTTGGCGATCAGCATCACCAGACGGTCGAAGCCGTAAGCCATGCCGCCATGGGGCGGTGTGCCGTATTCGAAGGCGTCCAGCAGGTAGCCGAATTTCTCTCTGGCCAGCTCCGGGGAGAAGCCCAAAGCGTCGAACATTTTTTCCTGCACCTCGCGTTTGTATATCCGCATGGAGCCTCCGCCCACTTCGTAGCCGTTCAATACCAGGTCATAAGCTTGAGCCCGGATTTTGCCCGGATCGGTGTCGAAATAATGCAGGTCCTCCTCATGAGGACGGGTAAACGGATGATGCTCGGCCACATACCGTTTGGCTTCCTCATCATAACCCAATAGCGGGAAGTCGATAACCCACGCAAACTTATACTCGTTTTCGTTGATCAGTCCCAGGTCCTTGCCTACCTTCAGGCGCAGGTTGCCCAGCACATCGTTAACTACCTTGGCCTTGTCCGCGGAGAAAATCAGCACGTCTCCCTCTTGGGCGTCCAGACGTTCGGTAAGAGCAGCGATTTCCGCTTCGTTGAAGAACTTGACGATAGGCCCCTTCCATTCGCCGTCCTTGATTTGAATCCAGGCCAGGCCCTTGCCGCCGTAACGGGAAGCAAACGGAGCCAGATCATCCAGCTCCTTGCGGCTCCAGGATGCGCAGCCCTTGGCGTTCAGCGCCTTGACGATGCCGCCTCCGGCAACCACGGAAGCAAACACCTTCACGCCGCTTGTTGCCACAATGTCGGACACATCGCGCAGCTCCAAGCCAAACCGCAGGTCCGGCTTGTCGGAGCCGTATTTGCCCATAGCGTCAGCATAGGTCAGACGTTGGAAGGGACGGGGGATATCCATGTCCAGCGTGGCTTTGAAGAGCTTCACACACAGCTCCTCCATCATATCCAGGAGCTGGTCCCGGGAGAGGAAGGAGGTTTCAATGTCCACCTGGGTAAATTCCGGCTGCCGGTCCGCACGCAGGTCCTCGTCGCGGAAGCAGCGGGCGATCTGGTAATAACGCTCTACGCCGCCAACCATCAGAAGCTGCTTATACAGCTGCGGGGATTGGGGCAGGGCGAAGAATTCGCCCGGATGGACACGGCTCGGCACCAGATAATCCCGTGCGCCCTCCGGAGAGCTTTTGGTCAAAATCGGTGTTTCCACTTCCACAAAGCCGTTTTCGTCCAGATAATCCCGGAAAACCTTGGCGGCTTTGGAGCGCAGATACAGGGAACGCTGCATTTCCGGACGGCGCAGGTCCAGATAGCGGTACTTCAGGCGCACCTGCTCATCCACCTCCACACCATCCTCGATGAAGAAGGGAGGGGTTTTGGCAGCATTCATAATCTCGATTTCGGTAATCCGGACCTCGATTTCGCCGGTTTCCAGGTTGGGGTTTTTAGTGTCCGCACTGCGTTCCACTACCGTGCCGCTTACCGCCAGCACATATTCATTCCGCGCACGGTCGGCAATGGCCAGCGCTTCGCCGGAGAAATCAGGATTGAAAACCACTTGTACGATACCGCTGCGGTCACGCAGATCAATAAACAGCACTCCGCCCAAATCCCGGCGGCGCTGGACCCAGCCGTTCAGGGTAACTTTCGTGCCAACATCGGCCTTGGTCAGCAGACCGCATTGATGGGTTCTTAACATAGACATTTTCGTAACCTCCGTATATGTGGTAAATAAATTAGTGACTCTTGATCCAATCAGCTAATCCGGCTAATGGTACCCGTTCCTGATCTCCGGTTTCCATCCGCTTCACCGTTATTTCATCAGCCGCCAGCTCCTCGTCGCCGAGAATGGCCACAAAACGCGCCTGCACCCGGTCCGCCGACTTCATCCTGGCCTTCATCTTCCGGTTCTGGTAATCCTTCTCGCAGGCGATCCCTGCCCGGCGCAGCTGGTACAGGATCGCTGTGGTTTTGGCTTCCGCCGCATCCCCCATGCCGATCAGATACACCGCCAGCTCATTCTCCCGGGGAATGTCCACCCCTTGGGCCCCCAGCACCAAAGCCGTACGCTCCAGGCCGATGCCAAAGCCGATGCCCGGCTGGTCCTGGCCGCCGATTTGGCCGACCAGGCCGTTATACCGTCCACCGCCGCCGATGGTATCGATGGCACCGATTCCCTCCGCCTTGTATTCGAAGGCGGTCAGCGTGTAATAATCCAACCCCCGCACCAGCCGGGGATTGATGGAAAAGGAAATCCCCATGGCCGTCAGGTGGCTTTTTACCGCTTCGAAGTGGGTGAGGCATTCCTCATCCAGATAATCGATCAGCTCCGGCACCCCGACGAAATGTGCTTGATCCACTTTGCAGTCCAGTACCCGCAGCGGATTGCGGTCCATCCGGGATTGGCAATCCCGGCACAGCAGATGCCGTTTCGGTTCCAGGAAACCAAGGAGGGCTTCGCGGTAGGCGCCGCGGCTTTCTGCATTGCCCACGGAATTGATCTCCACCCGCACTCCCTTAAGCCCCAGCTCCTCATAAATAGTCAGCCCCAGGGCAATAACCTCAGCATCGATGGAAGGATCCGTAGCACCGAAGGCCTCTACGCCAAACTGGTGAAACTGCCGGAATCGTCCGGCCTGCGGCTGCTCATAACGGAACATCGGTCCGGTATAATACAGCTTGCATACATCAGGCTCGCCATACAGCTTGTTCTCCACATAAGCCCTTACTACTCCGGCTGTCCCCTCCGGCCGCAGGGAGATGGAGCGGTTGCCCTTGTCCAGGAAGGTGTACATTTCCTTCTCCACAATATCGGTGGTTTCACCCACACCCCGGGAGAACAGCTCCGTATGCTCAAAAATCGGCGTCCGGATTTCCTGGTAATGGAACCGGCGGCAAACATCCCTGGCGGTTTTCTCGATAAATTGCCATACCTCCACAGTTCCCGGCAGAAAATCCTGCGTCCCCTTGGGTCTTTGAATACTCAACGTCCGTCAGCCTCTCTTTCTTGAAATAATCCCCTGTCTATTGCCCTGTTTAAAACGCAAAAAATCCCCCATCCCCGGCTAATGAAAATCATGCCTGGGACGAGAGATTGGATGAACAATTTCCCGCGGTACCACCCGCTATTCGGAACATACCACGGCTTGAGCGCCAATGGATGAAGGTTCCGCACTTTAAGGGCGGGTAACGACCGCCATACGCAAATCCGTTACTGCACGTCCGGCGCTTGCTGCATAAGCATGCACCCCCGGGTTCACGGCTTGTTCTCGGGGAGGTCTTTCCTTCTCCTGCAACGGAAGCTTCCAGCCTTGGCTTCCTCTCTGAAGATGCGGGGAATGAAGTACTTTGTCCCTTCAACGAATCATAGGATGAATATTAGTTCAAATTGTAAACAAGCTGTCGGATAAAGTCAAGCGGCGAAAATCTATTCTCCCCTGCATAGGGGGCTAAAAAAGAAGAAACCTACCGCAAAGTGTAGGTTTAAGAGAAAATATATTTTAAAAAGGGGGTCGTAGATAATTGTATCTAAAGCCTGTTAAAGAATCATTAAGGGCTGATTACAAATATATTACAAATTATGAAACGCTTTATATAAAGCGCTTTAAAAATTATTTGCGCAGGCTAGTCTATGTTGTTGGGACAGACATATACATGAAATCAACAAGGAAAAACCTTGTGAAACGATAAAACGGAGGGAACAAACATGGCGGAGGAATTTCAATCAATCGAAGCTTTGGATGAGGCTGTAGAAGCAGAAATCGCTGTCGACGAGGCTGCTGAGGAAGTAACCGGGGAAGTTGTCGACGAAGCAACCGACGAAATTGCCGGCGAGGTGCAGGAAGTGGATACTCTGGAGGAGCTTTTCGAGGAGGAAGAAATCCTGGAAGTGGCTGAGTTGGATGAAGAAGCCACGGATGAGGAGCTGGAAGAAGCTGCTGAACTGGATGCAGCAGATGAAGACGAAGAAGACGAAGCCGAAGAAATCGAAGAAACCGAAGAAGAAGCATAAGTAGCCCTCCTTCCGCCGCGGCGCATTACCACACACATGCACACAAAAAGCCATCCTTTTGAGGTGTTCCCCCTCGCGAGAATGGCTTTTTTTGTTTTAGAAGCGCAGGTTCACCAGGTTCTCCAAAACATCCTTAATCAGCAGATAAGATTCTCCGTTGGTCAGCTTCCCCTTGTCGGCAATCAGCTTCAAGGTCTCCTCTTTCAGCAGCCGCTTGGCAAGAAGCTCCGCCTCCGCCTGCTCGGGCTTCAGCGTAAGCCCGGACGCACGGGCAATGGTGTATGCCGCCTGCTGCAGCGTCAGCGGATCGGTTTTGGCCTTGTCGGCATCCATACCGGCAATGGCATTGGAGGAGGTCCCCTTGAAGGATTGGGGATAGCGCTTTTTAAGTGTTGCAAATTGATTCACAAACCGCTGCGGATTGCTGGGTTTGTCCAATTCCTTGGGATCAAAGTTTGCGTTGCCGTAGGACCCGTTCACAAGGCCTGTATAGACTACGGCCTTCAAGCCCGGATAAGCCTTATGATCCTGATAAGCCTGCCTCGGAAGCGTGTAAGGCGCAAGCTCCAGCCCCTTCTTGACAGCAAGATCCTGCATTTGGGCCACCTGCTCCTTGGACTTGGACAGCTCGCGGAAGGTAACGTTATGATCAATAGAGACCTTAGCCGCTGCCGCCGCAGACTCCGCTACCGCCATTCCCAGAGGGATAACCCGGGCGCTCCCATGGGGCAGGGTGTCATAGCTGGCCGAACGGCTTACGACCAGAAGCCCGTCCACCTTCTGCGGTACAATGCTGCGGAACGGAACCGCATACTTGTGGGGCTCCATGGAAACTGCGCCGGGGTCGTTGGGACCGGTGCTTTGAATATCCACTGCATAAGAACCGAAGGCAATCCGGTCCCATTGATCGCGGTTTTCCAGTAAATCCAGTATAGAAAGCCGATACTCACCGTAAATATGGCGGGATTCCCGCACATACAGCTCCGGAGCCACACCGTCCAGCTCCAGCTTGGCGAATTCCGGATGTTTCTCCTTAATAAATTGGAGCACATGGGGCAGCTCCTGTTCGGCCACCGCAAACGCCTCTTTGATGGAGGCCGGATCAAAGGGATTTACCCCGAATAATTGCAGGGAGTTAATCAAGATGGTGTTATCATTATTGCGCCCGATGTTAAGCCCCCGCATTCTTGCCTTGGTGGGGTTCTGGGCCTTGTACTCCTTGATATCGCCATAGCCGAAGGCAGAGTACGTATCCGCTCCGGTATTGCTATCGTTATCGTTGTCCAGATATTTGCGGACTTCTTTCCAGAAGCTGTCGTCCGCATTTTTGAGGCGGAATACTGCTGTCACCGCCATCAGCGAGTCGGGATCATTCAGATCCTCCCGCCCCCGGCTGAAGGGAGCACCGGCCGCCGCTGCCACATCCGCATCCTGGGTGGCGTCAAGCACCGCTTTGGCCTTGACTGTGCGCTTCTCCCCGTTTTCCAGGGTAATGTCCAATCCGGTCACCAATTTGGCGCCTTCCTTGCCTTCCCCCAGGACAGGCGTTATGCTTTGAGTCTTCAGAAGAACATCGATATTCTTCTCCTTGGCCACCAGCCGGTTGAACACATTCGCCGCTGTGGTCACATCGAAGGAGGTTCCCTCTATACCATCATAGAACTCCTGAAAAATCCCCTTGTTCATCACATTGGGTTTAGGCGCCAGCCAGTCGTAGCTGGCCTGGTCATAGTTGTTGTCCAGGGAGTTCAGCCAGCCCAGAGTCATAAGCCCGCCCAGGATTTCCCGGCTGCGGCCATCCACCAATAAGGTCTTCAGCCCATGGCGGGAGGCGGCTACAGCACCGGCCACACCTTCCGGATCCGTGCCTACCACAATGACGTCATATGTATCCGAAGGAGCCTTGACTGTTTTGACAGCCTCCAGCTCCTGGGACTCCGCTGTACCGTTATGAAGCCCCCCTCCGTATTTTTCCTTCCATACGAGATAGGGTCCACCGATAGCCAACAAAAGCACAAACGTCATAGCGAGAATAAACCATTTATTGCGGAACAATTTTTCTCCTCCTTTTTATGTGAAAATGCGTGAGTAAACCGCATTTTTCATACGGGGGCCCTCCCGGGTTGGCAGGGAGCTCTCTATGAGACTCCGCCGCCTCCGGGGGATTGTTTCGTTGATTGCTGTGCTTCAACCCTTGGGAGCGGTGCCCAGCACCAAATCCATAAGGTCGAGCTTGCGCTTGGTATACTCCTGGTAGGCACTGTTGTAGACGGACGGCTCCTTGGGATTGGGAAAACGCTCCACCGCTCCGTCCGGTCCCATTATTTTGCTCACGGCGCCGCAGCCTAACCCGATGATGGTCTGGCGCTCCTCCATCATCAGAATGTTGTAGAGGCTTTCGTAGCCTGGAAGGGAGTAGCCGACGTTCTCCTGGTTGCCCAGAATATTTTTTTGCCGGTACATGTAGTAGGGATTATAGCCGTGGGCATTGGTCCACTCTACTGTCCTCGCCATCATTGCCTGGACCTCGTCCCGCTCCGCCAACTCGTAACGCTCCCGGTTCTGGGTCAGCCTTGACGCCCGCTTAAAGGACAGAGTATGCACCGTCAGCGATTCCGGCATAAGCCGCTCCAGCTGCTCCAGTGAGATCTCCAGCTCCCGCAAGCCCTCATTGGGCAAGCCCAAAATGAGGTCCATATTAATATTGTTCATCCCCAGCTCCCGGCACAGCAGGTATTTCTCTACCGTCTCCTTGACGGTATGATGTCTGCCGATGGTATCCAGGGTGGATTGGGTAAAGCTTTGGGGATTGATGCTGATCCGGTCCACCTTCCACCGCTTCATCACTGCAATTTTCTCGGGGGTAATGGTATCCGGACGACCCGCCTCCACCGTAAGCTCCCTGATCCCGGCCATACCGGGCACAGATTGGTGCAGCACCTGGAACAGCTCATCCATTTCCTCCGCCTCGATGCTGGTAGGGGTGCCTCCGCCCCAATACACCGTGGTGACAGACATGCCGGTTCTGGCAAGCCAGTCTCCCACCTGGCGGATTTCGTATTGCAGTCCCTTGAGAAAGGATTGGACGGAGCCGTTATTGCCCCGGATATCGTACGCCGGGAAGGTGCAGTAGGCACATTTGGTGGGGCAAAAGGGGATCCCGATATACAAGCTGACCTGGCGCTCCATCCGGAACAGGTCGGGTATGACCCGGAGCTGCCGTTCGCCTATCTCCGACAACAGCCGCACCTTCTCCGGAGAGAGAAGGTAATCCTCCCGCAGCACCTGCCGGCAGGTGTCCATGGATTCCTTCATCATGAAATTGTGCATCAGCTTCATGGGCCGCACACCGGTCAGAATCCCCCAGGGCTGCTCCATACCGGTAGACGTCTGCAGACACTTCAGCAGAGCCCTGCCCAGAGCGCGTTTACACTCCCGGCGGACCGCCTCGGAGCCGGCCGAAGGCAGGGCGCGGACATCCTCCTCTCGGCAGAGCAGGGCTCCGGCCGCATCATGGAGGGAAACCGCCGCAGTGGCGGAGGAGATATCTCCGGCATACTCAAGTGAAGTACGAATGGTCAGCTCGGCAGCCTCTCCACCGTCCTCCACCCATTCCACATCCGCAAAAAACAGCTTGCAAATATGGTAGATTTCATTCAGAAAATCATCAAACCCCGTACGAATCAGGGATATTCTCATCGGCACAGTTCCCCTTTCCGATACGTTTTTCGCCAAAATTCCCAACCTACTCAGTGTACCACATTGTCAGGGGCGAAGAAAATGGCGGGGCCGTCCTGCACCGCATGCTGACGGCGTTTCCGGTCGCTTGCGGGGGGCAGACCGAACAACCGGGTATACTCTCTGCTGAACTGGGAGGGGCTTTCATAGCCCACCCGGTAGGCCGCGCCGGCTGCATCCGACTGGTCCGACAGAAGCAGCCTTCTGGCCTCCTGGAGCCGGATTTGCTTCTGGTATTGCAGCGGGCTCATGCCGGTTATGGCTTTAAAATGACCATGCAGGGCGGAAGCGCTCATATTGGCCAGCTCTGCCAAATAGGCCACAGGCAGCGGCTTATCATAGTTGTCCCGGATATGCGCAATAACCTGGGCAATCCTCCGGGCAGGGCTGCCTCCCGCAGCAAAATCCCGCAGCAGTCGCCCTTGCGGGTCCTGAAGCAGCCGGTACATAATTTCCCGGTGGATGACCGGACCAAGAATGGGAATATCCTGCGGCCGCTCCAGGAGCCGGACATAACGCAGCACCGCATCCGCCAGCTCAAACTCCAGTTTGCCGATTGCCAGACCCCGGGCAGCCAACTCCCCACTGCCGGAAGCTTCCTCCCGCTGCAGACCTCTGCCGCGTACCTTATCGCCCCGGAAGCCCGTCTCCTCCAGCAGGCGCCAGATGTTTTCAGCCTGAAATTGGATTTTTACGCATAAATACGGCTTGTCCGGAGACGCCTCCACAATCTGCCCCTTGGTGGGTAAATGGACGGATACGATCAAAAAGGAGGAAGCGTCGTACCGGTAGTGCTCCTTCTCCAGGGCGACGGTTTTGGCCCCCTGAAGCACAAGACATAAGGAAGGCTCGTATACGGTGGACAAAGGCTGGGACACCTCCGTCTCCCGAATCAGAAAAAGAGCCGGGACCGCTGTAGCTTGAATGCCGTTGCCCACTGTATGTTTTTCCGCCAGCTCCTGCAGCTCCTGCCTCCGACCCGGCAAATAATCCGTTTCCGCGTATGTCCGCATCCTTCTCATCTCCCTGGGGCTGTTATTAAGTTCACCGGTGCTTTTAGTAGCATCTTAGCGTAACCTGGAGTTTTAGACAAGAACCGGCGAGGATCGTTCTACCGCCCGGCGGCCGGTCTGATTTATGCTGAACGTAACATGAACCTACAGGAGGAATGCAGTATGACCCAAACCAATCTATCCAGAGTAGCCATCGTCACCGGAGGCTCCAGAGGCATCGGCAGACAGGCAGCCGTAAGACTCGCCCGGGAGGGGCAGGCGGTTGTGATTGTTTATGCCAACAACCATGCAGAGGCTGACGCCGCCGTAGCTGAAATAGAAGCCGCAGGGGGACGCGCTGTGGCAGTGCAAGCCGATGTGGCGGAGCCGGAAGCGGTAGCGGCAGCCTTCACCCGGGCGGAGGAGGTGTTCGGAGGTGTGGACGTAGTCGTTCATTCCGCCGGACTGATGGTTCTGGATACGGTTGCGGATTTTGATTTGGATAAGCTGGACCGTATGCACCGCACCAATATCCGCGGTACCTTTGTAGTGAACCAGCAGGCGGCCCGTTGCGTGCGTGACGGCGGCGCCATCATCAACCTGTCCACCTCCGTCACCAAGCTGGCGCTGCCTACCTATGCCGCCTATTCTGCCAGCAAAGGCGCTGTGGACGCCATCAGCCCTGTCCTGGCCAAGGAGCTCCGCGGCCGGAACATCACCGTAAATGCGGTAGCCCCGGGACCCACAGCTACCGAGCTTTTTCTCGAGGGAAAGGATGAAGAGACCATCCGCCGGATGGCCGGTTTGAATCCCATAGGGCGTCTGGGCATGCCGGAGGATATTGCCGAGGTGATCGCCTTCTTGGCAGGCCCGGGGCGCTGGATTAACGGACAAACCGTCTATGTGAACGGCGGTATGGTGTAAGACGAGACAAGCACATAACCAAACAGGCGGCGCTCCTCCCACTAAGAGGAAACGCCGCCTGCTTTTTGTCTGATCCGACTGTCATCTCCCTGGCTTCAGCCACGGCTGCTGCCGCGGGCCGCCGGTGTTACCCGCCGGCGCTTCCTGCCTGCCGTCCGCCAGCATCAGGGATGCCGCTTCCGTCTGCCCGAAGGCTGCTTCCGCCTGCATCCCCAGGATAGCTGCCGCTTTCATGGATTGTCTCATGGGTGTCGGTCCTTTGGCTTTCAAGTTTCTTTCCTTCATCCACAGTTTTGCCAGAAAGCCGGCGCTTCATTCTTTGAAGCTCTCTTACTTGGTCTCGACGATTAATGTTACCGGGCCGTCATTCACCAGGCTGACGTCCATCATTGCACCGAACACACCGGTTTCCACCTGAAGCCCCAACTCCCGCAGAAGGGCATTGAAGCGCTCATACAGCGGCTCTGCCTGCTCCGGCCGGGCGGCTGCCATAAAGTTAGGGCGTCTACCCTTCCGGCAATCCCCGTACAAGGTAAATTGGGAAACCGACAAAATGGCTCCCCCCGTTTCCAGCACGGACAAGTTCATTTTGCCGCCGTCATCCTCAAAAATCCGCAGATTGGCGATTTTCTCCGCCGCAAACCGGGCGTCCTCCTCAGTGTCCTCATGGGTGATCCCCACCAGGAGCATCAGCCCAGGCCCTATGGCCCCGGTAACCCGCTCCTCCACCGTCACAGACGCTTCCTTGCATCTTTGCACCACAACTCTCACAATCTCCGCTTCCTTTCAATGGAAAAATGGAAAAGCCGTCCGGCCGACGGCGCATCACCGTTCCAACCGGACAGCCTTTTGATTAAGGAATTTAAGGTTTTGTAATTTGGGGGCTCCCCCAAAAGTAATCGGAATACGCTTCAGAGCTTCAGTTCACTTTTGGGGGGATTTATTATGACTGCATAATCCGCTGGACGGAGTACACATCCTTCAGGCGCTTAATTTTATCCACCACAGACTGCAAATGGTCGATGTTCCGGATCAGAATGGTCATCTGGATCAAGGCCATCTTGTTCTTGTCCGAACGGCCCGAAACGGCAGAAATAATGGTCTTGCTTTCGGAAACCACCTGCAGCACCTCATTGAGCAGGCCGCGGCGGTCATGGCCGGTAATCTCGATGTCCACGCTGTAGTTGGCCTCCACCGAATCCACCCATTCCACCTCGATGACCCGGTTGCCCTCATCCCCGTCTCCCGTGGGAATATTGGGGCAGTCGCTGCGGTGTACGGAAACCCCTCTGCCGCGGGTAATGTAGCCGATGATGCTGTCACCCGGCACCGGATTGCAGCAGCGGGCGAAACGAACCAGGACGTTATCCACGCCGATAACCCGGACACCGTGGGTAGGACGGCCCTTTTTCTCCGCAGGGGCGGTTTTGACCTCCTTGGCCGCCTCCTCCAGCTGCCGCTGGGTTTCCTCCTGCTCCTTCTCCTTGCGCAGCTTCTCCGTTAGCCGGGTGCAGATCTGCGCAGCCGTAATCCCGCCAAAACCAACAGCGGACATCATATCGTCGATATCATGGAAGTTGAACTTACCGGCAACCTCCATAAGCTTATCATCGGCCATCACTTGGGAGGGTTCGAAGCCGATACGGCGGATTTCCCGCTCGATGGCATCGCGGCCCTTCTCCACATTTTCTTCCCGCTTCTCTTTTTTGAAAAACTGCTTGATCTTGCTTTTAGTATGGGACGATTGAGCCAGCTTCAGCCAGTCCTGACTGGGTCCGTAGGAATGCTTGGAGGTGAGAATCTCCACAATATCCCCGGTTTTGAGCCGGTGGTCCAAGGGCACAATCCGCCCGTTAACCTTGGCTCCAATGGTCCGGTTGCCCACCTCCGTATGAATCCGGTAGGCAAAATCCAGGGGCACCGATCCAGCCGGCAGCTCAATAACCTCCCCTTTGGGGGTAAACACGAATACCAGGTCGGAGAAAAAATCCACCTTCAGAGATTCCATAAACTCTGACGCATCTCTGGCTTCCTGCTGCAGCTCCAGAATATCCGTAAACATATTCATCTTGTTGCCGGTGCCGAAGCTGGCGGTAATCGGCTGGGAGCCGTTTTCCTTATAGGCCCAGTGGGCGGCAATACCGAATTCCGCGGTTTTGTGCATTTCCCAGGTGCGGATCTGCACCTCCAGCGGTTCGCCCGTTGGACCAATCACCGTAGTATGCAGAGACTGGTACATGTTGGCCTTGGGCATGGCAATATAGTCCTTAAACCGGCCCGGCATAGGCTTGTATAAGGTATGGATAATGCCGAGAACGGCATAACAGTCCTTGATGTTGTCCACAATGACACGGATGGCAAGCAGGTCGTAGATTTCACTGAACTGCTTGCTCTTGACGGTCATCTTGTTGTAGATGCTGTAAATATGCTTGGGGCGTCCGGAGATATCGCTGTCAATCCCCATCTCGCTTACCTTTTCGTTAATCTTCTGAATAACATCAGCGATATATTGCTCCCGCTCCGCCCGCTTCTTCTGCATCAGATTGACGATGCGGTAATACTGCTGGGGGTTCAGGTAACGAAGGGCAATATCCTCCATTTCCCACTTGATGGCAGATATACCGAGCCGGTGGGCAATGGGACAGAAAATCTCCAGCGTTTCGTCAGCGATCCGCCGCTGGCTCTCCTCCGACTGGAATTTCAGGGTCCTCATATTATGAAGGCGGTCAGCCAGCTTAATCAGAATCACGCGGATGTCCTGGGCCATGGCCACGAACATCTTCCGGTAGTTCTCATTCTGCTGCTCTTCCTTAGTTTTGAACTTGATCCTCTCCAGCTTAGTCAGACCATCCACCAGCATGGCACAGGTATGACCGAACTGCTGCTCCACCACTTCCAGGGACACGGTTGTGTCCTCCACCACATCATGCAGAAGGGCGGCGATAATCGAGGTGGTGTCCATATTCATGCCGATCAGAATGTCTGCCACCGCAAGGGGATGAAGGATATAAGGCTCTCCCGATTTGCGCAGCTGCCCGGAATGGGCACGCTCAGCAAAATCATAAGCTTCCCTGATTCGCTTGAGGTCGCTTTCTTTCATGTATGCAGAGGCTTTCTCCAGGAGCTGCTCGATGCTCATTCGCGAGAGATCCTTTCCTTTTATGTCGATTTAATTCATTATGCCCTTGAAACCTACCGCCCGTCAAGAATACCTGACATAAACCTGATGCATTTTGTAAAATTATCATTAATTGTAGCACTTTATAGAGGCAAGTTCATTTCCTGCGGTACGAAGCGACAAACTCCATATCGGACGGATTTCCGGCCCCTTGTGAAAAATACCTGACATAGCGGAAGAAAGGCATATCCAATGCCAATGATTTCTGTTAATATGTTCGTTGGAGAAAAACTGAAAGATTTGTCGAAACGATTATTTTATCACGAATCAGGAGGAATTAGAACGTGCAGCGTGTTATCCAGGTAGACGAGCGCCCGTCGCTCGCAGAAAGCATTCCCTTAAGTATCCAGCATTTGTTCGCCATGTTCGGCTCAACTGTGCTGGTCCCGATTATCTTTGGCGTAAGCCCCGCCACCATACTGTTGATGAACGGTATCGGCACCCTCCTGTACATCCTGATCTGCCGCGGCAAAATCCCTGCCTATCTGGGTTCCAGCTTCGCTTTCTTATCCCCTGTCACTGCCGTCCTGAAAGAATATTCCGGCATTGAAGGCTATCATTATGCACTTGGTGCCTTTATTGTGGTCGGCTTCATCTTCTGTGTGGTCGCGCTTATTGTAAGACTTGCCGGCACTAGCTGGATTGACGTGGTTTTCCCTCCCGCAGCCATGGGCGCAATCGTAGCGGTTATCGGTTTGGAGCTTGTTCCGGTTGCAGCCGGACAAGCCGGTTTCATCAAGGCGGAGGATGTTCCCTTTGATAGTGCAGCCATTACTGTAGCCATTATTACGCTCGGTGTTGTTGTGATCGGTAACGTTATGTTCCGCGGCTTCTTCAAAATCATCCCGATCCTGATTGGCATTATCGTGGGATATCTGGTTGCTTGGCTGGGTTATGACATGATCGATTTCACAGCCGTAAAGGAAGCAGGCTGGTTTGAACTGCCCAAGCATTACGCCCCCAAATGGAGCTGGACGGCCATCGCCACCATTGCACCGGCAGCACTTGTTGTTGTCGCCGAGCATATCGGCCATCTGGTCGTAACCAGCAATATTGTCGGCAAGGATTTGGCCAAGGACCCGGGTCTGGACCGTTCACTTTTCGGTAACGGTATTTCCACTATTCTCTCCGGCTTCTTCGGCTCCACACCCAATACCACCTACGGCGAGAACATCGGAGTTATGGCCCTGACCAAGGTTTATTCCATCTGGGTCATCGGCGGAGCTGCTATCTTCGCCATTATCCTGTCCTTCTGCGGCAAGCTGGCCGCATTGATCCAATCGATTCCCAATCCGGTTATGGGCGGCGTGTCCCTGCTTTTGTTCGGTATCATCGCTGCTTCGGGTATCCGGATGCTTGTTGAATCCAAGGTCGACTATTCCAAACCGGTGAACATTATTCTGACCACCATCGTGCTGGTCATCGGCATCAGCGGCGCAAGCTTAACCTGGGGCACCTTCAGCATGAAGGGTATGGCTTTGGCCACCGTGATCGCCATTGTTATGAGCCTCTTCTTCAAAGCATTGGAAAAGCTCAACCTGATGAACGAATAGTTGATCGCATAGCACTACCCTTAACAGCCCGGTTCTGGAAGCAGAGCCGGGCTGGTTTTATTTGCTAATAATAATTCTAATAAAATGTGAAATAAATCACAATATAAGTGTCCTTCTTGTGGTAAGCTAAGCTCATACTAATTCGAGAGGACGTGGCTGTAATGCATCAACACGAAACCAAAACCACTCAAAGCCTGCTCCACTTCTGCTATACCTGTGAAGGCGCCCATTCCTGCGAAACCGAGGAAGCCAGCCATACCTGCTGGAGCGAAAAGGGCTTTCAGGTCGAAGCCTCCGACGAAAATGTGACTGCAGAGCTGTTCCGCCAATACGCATTCTAAGCAGTTATCCATACAATCCACATGACATCACGCCCGGGACTCCCGGGCTTTTTTGTTTCTGGGGGGGACCACGCTACCAAGTGTAACGGAACTGAGAAGCGCTTAGCCGCCAAAATATCTGTTTCAGGCAAGCTAAGGGAACTTAGACGCCCTTACACACAAACTCAGCACTCAATGGCAGCGATTTTGTCCGCTAAGGGTGTCTCAGTTTCGTTAGGTTTCATACGAAGTCGATTTTCTGCTTTAAGGGCTTCTTAGTTCCGTTACCAGGTTCATATTGCCCGGCAGCTACGACGTCCTGTGCCTCGCACTCGACAGCCTCAAAAAAAGAGACAGCCGAATCCGGCTGCCTCCTTTTTCTAACACTAGCTTAGTACGTCAACAGACTGAACACATCAATTCCATCCAGCTTGCCGCGGCCGTTCAGCTCCTCCAGCTCAATCAGGAAGGCCGCGCCCACAACATCGCCGCCTAGCTTGCGCACCAGGTTTACCGAGGTGGAGATGGTTCCGCCGGTAGCCAAGAGATCATCGGCAATCAGCACCTTCTGGCCGGGACGGATAGCATCGGCATGCATGGCCAGCTTGTCTTTGCCGTATTCCAGGGCATAGTCCTCCTCAATGGTTTCAGCAGGCAGCTTGCCGCTTTTGCGGATGGGGATAAAGCCTACTCCGAGGGAATACGCCAGCGGCGCTCCCACCACAAAACCTCTGGCTTCGGGTCCGGCAATCAGGTCGATTTCCTTCTCCTTAACCAATTCCCTCAGTGCTTCAATGGAAGCCCTGTAGGCCGGTCCATCCTGCAGCAGGGTGGTAATATCCTTGAAGCTGATGCCCGGCTGGGGAAAATCCGGGATCACCCGGATGTAATCTTTAAAGTTCATCGGTTCATCCTCCGTTTGCTTTCTAAAGTGGACTCTTCACCGTCGGAGCGGGCTTCCAGAATCAGCTCCCGCAGCTCGGCGGCGGTGGAGTAAATGTATAATTGCTCCATGCGGTCCTGGTTCATCATCCGCCTGTATAGGGCCGACTGGGTCAAATCCCGCTTCTGGACGGCTTCCGCCGCGTAATACCGCAAACCTTCCTTCCTGACAAAACCCAGCTCTTCAAATATGACCAGAAGCATCCGGGCTGCAGGCTCCTCCAAACCAAACCGCTTCTTCAAAGCAGGCCATACCCGGGCATCCCCGGCATTAAGCTCCTTTTCCCGGACGAGTAAGGCATAGAACTGCTTAAATACCTCTCTGTCCGGCAGCCTGGCTCCCCCGATACCGGAGGCATCGGCAAATACAGCATACACCCTGCGGAGCTTGTCCAGCAATGCCACGATTTTGTCGAGAGACTCCCTGCCCGAGGGCAGAGTATACAGCACTACATCCCGCAGGTCGCGGACGTCGGTTAGAAGGGCTGTCCGGTTCATGGGACGGGGGTCCTCCTCCATCCCTTCCTCAATCAGCCACAGCGGGAAATGCCGCCATTCCTCCGGTAACCCGTCTGCTGCGTTCCGGTAAAAGATCAGGATGCCGCTCCCCTCCGGAAGCTCCGGCGGACGCATTCCCTTCTTCGCAGCGGTTCCGCGCCAATCGAATACCTGAGGCTCGCTGACCCGCATATCGTGAATCAGGATCTGCGGTTTGCGGGAGCCGTTCCACACATTCACCGACAGCTCCCCGACCAGGTCCAAGGAGGACGCCATGGCCAGACGCTCTGCAGCCGTGCCGCAATTAAAGCTGACGGCCTCCACGCTGCAGGCTGGCGCCGCTTCAACGGGTTCCTCCAGCGTCAGCTTCAGGTGCTGTCTGTCCTTGCCCATCGTTCGTTTGCCGGCAATACGCAGCTTGTTGAAGACGAACCGTGGCGACGGGTTGCCGCTTCCGAAAGGGGCCAGCACACTGAGCTGCTCAATACAGGATAGTGTGGTCTCGGCCAAGGAGCATGAGAGGTCCGCCTGGATAATCGGGGTCAGATCCTCCTGCTGCAGCTCCTCCAATGCCAGCCGGGAGAGACGATCCTCCAGCTCGGGGATCAAGTCCGCCCGGAGTGTCAATCCTGCGGCCGCCTGATGGCCCCCGAAATGCTCCAGCAGACCGCTGCATTCCGTTAATGCATGATGAATATCGAATCCGGCGATGGAGCGGGCGGAGCCTTTGGCCACCCCGGTTTTCCCGTCGATGGCGAACACGATCACCGGCCGGTAGAACCGCTCCAATAGCTTGGAGGCTACAATGCCGGCCACACCCACGTTCCAGCCTTCCTTGGCTGCAATAATCACCCGCTGGCTGTCCATATCCCGCCCGTCCAGCAGGGCCATGGCCTCCTTCATCATGTCCTCTACGGTTTTCTGGCGTTCCTTGTTCAGCACATCCAGATCGTAGGCCAGATGGCTTGCCTCCTGCTCACTTTCGGTAGTCAGAAGGCGGACCGCCAGATTCGCATGCTGCATCCGGCCGCTGGCATTAATCCGCGGCGCCAGGGAGAAGCCGATGTGCCCCTCATTGACCGAACCCCGCTCGACTCCGGCTACGTCCAGAAGCGCCTTTAGCCCCAGATTGGCCGTATGACGCATCTGCTCCAGACCCAGCTTGACGATCAGCCGGTTCTCATCCACCAGAGGCATCAGATCCGCCACCGTACCGATAGCCGCAATTTCCAGCCACTCCCGGGGCAGCTCGCCCAACAGCGCATGGGCCAGCTTGAAGGCCACACCTACCCCCGCCAGCTCCTTGCACGGATACGGACAGTCCGGCTGCTTGGGATTCACCAGAGCAACAGCCTGATCCGGCAGCTCCGGAGGCGGTTCGTGGTGGTCGGTTACCACCACATCCATGCCCAGCCCGGCAGCATAAGCAATTTCTTTCTTGGCGCTGATGCCCGTATCTACAGTGACAATCAGCTTGACCCCTGCGGCTGCAGCCTGGTCCAGCGCTTCCCGGTTCAGGCCGTAGCCTTCATGAATCCGGTGGGGAATATATGTATCGTAACAGGCGCCCAGCCGTTTCATCAGAAAAATCATCAATGTGGTGCTGCTAATCCCGTCGGCATCGTAATCTCCGTAAATGCGGATTTTTTCGCCTTCCCGCAGGGAATGGCGGATACGGTTGACCGCTTCCGCCATTCCTTTGAGCAAAAAGGGATCATGGAAGAGCTCGGCGCCTCCGTACAGAAAACGCCGGGCATCCTCCGCCCGTGTCCAACCGCGCACGGCCAGGAGCCGGGCTACAAGAGGATGAAGCGATAGCTCTGCAGCCAGTCTGCCGGCTGTTTCCTCCGCCTCATCCTCTTTGTCTTCAGATATTCTCCATCTTGCTTTTGCTTCCAGCATGACTCACCTCAGCCTTAACACGTCAATGCAAGAGCGTAGGCATTTCATCCTGCTCGGGATCAACATTGTTTTTGTAGGGATAACCCGGGTCGTAGGGATTAACATGGACCAGTACATCCGATACATGAATAAACCGTTTCATAAGATGCTGTTTGGCCAGCTTGGCAATCTCATGGCCTTCCGCTACCGTAATTTTCGGATTGACACTGATTTTCACATCAACAATGACATAATGGCCATGCTCGCGCGCCCGGAGCCCGTCAACGGTAATGACCCCGTTGATCCGCTGTACCGTTTGGACCAGTTCGGCGGCATCCTCTTCGTGAAGAACATGGTCCATGGTATTGTGGACCGACTCCCGGATCATCTTGTAGCCGGTGCGCAGCACCAATAGTGAAACGAATATACCTGCCAGAGGGTCAAGCATATAAAGCCTGGGCTGGCCGAACAGATCCCCTGCCATGGCACCCAAGACACCTGCACCTGCCGCCATAGAGGCGAACACATCCGTCCGGTGGTCCCAAGCCCCGGCCAGCAGCGCTTGGCTGGAGAGCTTTTTGCCAAGCGAGTAATTATAACGGAACAACGCTTCCTTCACAAGAACGGAAATGGCCAACGCCACAAGCGCGATCCACTCGGGAGCCTGCTGTACTCCGCTCCGCAGCGAATCCAGGGAGGATTTGCAGATCTCAATGCCGATGACGATCATCAGCACCGACACAACAATTGCGGCGATGGGCTCAGCCTTGCCATGGCCATAAGGGTGATCCGCATCTGCGGGCCTTCTTGCGGCTTTAATCCCCACCAGCACAGCCACCGAACCGGCAACATCCGAGGCGGAGCTTACGGCATCCGCCATCAGTGCCTTACTGCCGGCGAAAAACCCGATGGTCCCCTTGACGGCGGCTAATGTCAAATTCCCGATGATGCCCATCCAAGCGGCCGTCTGCGCCTTTCCAAATCGTGTTTCCGACATTCCGCCACTCCTTATCCTGAAATAACATGAGCCATACCGAAGGCCGGATGGGTTCATTCCCTGTCTTATGAAAGAAAGGACCCACCGTCGGGCGAAGACGCTTCTTCCTCATACGTCCCCGCCGTTTCAAGTGGATCGTCCGGTGCTGCTTTGTTCAAGCTTGCAATGCGGTTACTATATTACGGGTTGGTAGTCAAAACAGGCTTTTGGGGCGCATGGATCTTCCGCTTGCGCAGAAGGTACCACAGCGGCGTAGCCAGACAGATGGACGAATACACACCGCTCACCAGGCCGAAAATTTTGGCCAATGCGAAAAGCTTAATAGCCTCACTGCCAAAAATGAACAAGCTTACTGCCGCAAACAATACAGTGATAACCGTGTTGATGGAGCGTCCCATGGTCTGCCAGATACTGTGGTTGACCACGTCTGCCAGATCTTCCTCGGTTTTGATTTTGGCAAAGCGCATGTTTTCGCGGATCCGGTCCAGAATAACGATTTTGTCGTTGATGGAGTAACCGATGGTGGTCAGCACCGCCGCCACGAAGGGAAGATCCACCTCAAACCGGAAGATGGAGAATATTGAAAGCACGAAGAAGGCATCGTACAAAATGGTAATAATCGCGGAAACGGCAAACCGCCATTCAAACCGGATCGTAACATACAGGCAGATGCAAAGGCTGGCAATGGCTACGGCCATAATGGCCTTCCGGCCCATTTCGGTAGCCATGTCCGGGCTGACGGCGCTAATCTCGGCGGAGACGCCGGAGCCGTAGGCTTGGGTGAACGCTCCGGTGACCTGCTTGACGGAGTCGTCGTTTAAGGTTTCGTCGAAACGGGCGGAGACACGGTCGTTATTGCCGCCGATGGTCAGTACGCTGGGACTGTGGCCCGCGTCCTGGAACAGCTTCTCCACCTCCGCTTTATCCACGGTTTTGCCGATGGTCAAATCGATGGTTGTACCGGCCTTGAAGTCAACGCCGTAATGCAGGAAGTCCACACTGGGGGAGATGGTGGCGATGACCAGCATCACCAGACCTACCAGAGTAATCAGAATGGAGCCGATAAAAAACAGGTTGCGGTTCTTGATAAAATCGTAATGGATTTTAGAGTGCACGGATTTCCGACTCCTTTACACCGTAATATGCCGGCTTTTTGAAAATGTTCGCCTTAACCAGAAGCTCAATCAGAATCCGGGAGAGAAATACGTTGGTCAGCATGCTCACAAGGATACTGATGATCAGCGTCAGGGCAAAGCCGCGGATGGCCCCATTCCCGATGTAATACAGCACGGCGCAAGAGATGATGTTGGTCACGTTGGCATCCAGAATGGTGCGGAAGGAATGCTTGGCCCCCGCCTTCAAAGCAGACAACATGCTCTTGCCTGTCCGGATTTCCTCTTTAATCCGTTCATAGGTGATGATATTGGCGTCAACCGCCATGCCGAGACCCAGAATTAACGCCGCAATGCCGGGCAGGGTAAGGGTTGCGTTCATCCAGTTGAAGATAACCAGCACGATAAACATATAGGTAATCAAGGTAATGGAAGCGACAATGCCAGGCAGCCTGTAGAAGAAGATCATAAACGCCAGAATGAGCACGGCACCGATAAGCCCGGCTTCCACCGTCTGCTTCAAGGATTGCTGGCCTAAGGTTGCGCCTACGCTTTGGGTGTATTTCTCCGTCAGGTTCAACGGCAGAGAGCCCAGATTGATGATATCCACCATTTCCTTGGCTTCATCATAGGTGTAACGCCCCGTAATGGAGGCGGTGTCCGAATTGATAACTTGATTAACCGTCGGGCTGGATTTCATTTCTTCGTCCAGATAGATGGAGAGGGTTTGTCCAACCAGCTTGCCGGTTACCTCACCGAACTTGGCCGCGTCCTTCAATTTAATGGCGACATACGGCTGATGGGCCTGGTCGAATTCCACCTTGGCGCCGCCTGCCACGAAATCGCTTCCGTTCAGCATAATGGTGCCGTCCGGCGCACGGAAGGTCAGGTTGGCGGGTTTTTTGAGGGTTTCCCGCACTTTGGCTTCATCCGTCACACCCGCAAGCTTCACGCGGATCCGGTCACTGCCTTCGGTAGTGATATCCGGCTCTGCAATACCCTGGGCGTCGATCCGCTTCTGCAGATTGCGTGCGGTTTCAATCAGGGCCGCTTTAGTTACCTTGCCGCCTTCCTCTACGGGAGTGGCCACGTACAGAATTTCAAATCCGCCCTTCAAGTCCAATCCAAGCCGCAGCCCCTTAATGACGTTCGGGCTGAAAATTGCCGTCAGGCTCAAACAAATGACCACGATGGCACAAAAAACAACTAACCTTTTGGCTTTCATGAGATGCTTTCCCCTTCCTTCTTCACTCCAATAGTCCCATTATAACCACCTGCAAACTTCGAGTCAATTTACGGAAATTCGCACTAAAAGCCCCTCCTGCCGCCCCCGGGCCGCCTCCGCTTTTGAACAGCAGAAAGAACCGGCACAGACGGGTCTGGCCATGGTAAAACCGGCATTTTTCCACAAAGAAAAAAAGCGCCGCTATTTTAACGGCCCCCTGTATACACTCAGCGTCATCCAGTTCATGAATTGGGTGGACTTAAGCGATAAGATGTCGTTTACCACTTTATGCAAGGCAGGATTGCCGTTCTTCTTGTACTTCTCGCTGATACAATCCCAAATATCCTCCCCCGTAACATGCTCATAGCCAATTTGCCGGAATTCCTTCGCCTTGCTGATGCACAGCTCCTCGATCATCGCGTTCAGCTTCGCTTCATCCGGAGCGAGTTCCTGCTCCACTTCCCGTCCTTCATCCCCCAACGGCTAAGCACCTGCCCTTCGCGGATTCAAGTAAATTGGCTCTAAGTTACTTCAAGAAGTATTTCGCCGCAGCTTCCCTTTTTCCTGCCTGTCCACCGGATTTTCATAAATTTAGCATCAGTCGCGGGACGGGCTGCATATCCATGTAAAGATAATGCTGTACGAGAAGAGGGATCGCATGTCGAAAAAGCGGACAACCATTAAAGGGATCACAAAACAATCCTTCATAGGCGGGACCTTAATTCTGGTAGCGGCCGGCATTCTGAACCGCCTCCTTGGTTTTGTGCCGCGCATTCTTCTGCCCCGGATTATCGGTGCGGAGGGGGTGGGCCTGTACCAGCTGGGTTACCCCTTCATGCTGATGATGATGACGGTGATAACGGGCGGGATTCCTCTGGCTGTGGCCAAGCTGGTGGCGGAGGCGGAATCGGCAGGCAATGAGGGAAAGGTCCGCAAGGTGATGAAGGTATCCCTGGTTCTGTCCATCGGTCTTGGCATTCTGTTTACGGGTATCTGCTATCTGGGTGCGGATTGGATCACGTCCCACCTGCTGACAGACAAAAGAGTGTTCACCACCTTCAAGGTGATGAGCCCCATTATTCTGATCGTATCCGTTTCCGCCGTCTATAGAGGCTACTTCCAGGGAAGGCGGAATATGATTCCCACCGCCCTCTCCCAAACCTGCGAAACTTTGGTGCGGATAGCCGGTATGCTGCTGTTGTCCTGGCTTATGCTGCCCTACGGGCTGGAATATGCCGCTGCCGGAGCTATGCTGGGGGTGCTGGCGGGTGAGCTGGGGGGGATGTTGGTGATGCTGCTCATGTATGCATGGACCCGGAAGGACTATCTTCTATATGATAAAGCCGTCATCGGCAAAAATCCGCAGCACATGGGCGGAATTGCCGCTCTTAAGCAAATGGTCAGGATCGCAGTCCCCGTCACCGCCAGCAAGCTTGTAGGCTCCGCTTCTTATTTGTTCGAATCCATTCTGACTGCCCAATCCCTGGCCAAAGCGGGTATCGCCACTGCCATTGCCACCGCTCAATACGGGGCGCTGCAGGGGATGGTTATCCCGATCCTTCTTTTGCCCAGCGCACTGACCTTCTCTTTATCCGTCTCGCTGGTTCCTTCCTTGTCGGAGGCTGCAGCCAGAGGGGACATGCGGACGATTCACATGCGGCTGCACCAATCCTTGCGTCTGGCGCTGGTAACCGGGGCTCCCTTTGCTGTGATGATGTATATTCTGGCGGATCCGCTGTGCCAATTTCTCTACGGACAAACTGAAATCGGCATCATGCTCAAAATGATGGCCCCCATCGCGTTGTTCATCTACTTCCAGGCTCCCCTGCAGGCTGCCCTTCAGGCTTTGGACAGGCCGGGGACGGCGCTGGTCAACACAACCGTTGGGACAACGGCTAAGCTGGCGCTGATTCTCCTCCTGGCCTCCAACCCCCGTATGGGCATTCTCGGCGCGGTAATGGCCATTAACCTGAATACCGTACTTGTCACCTTGATGCATTACCGCAGCGTATCCAAAATGCTCCGTTTTTCCATGAAGCCGGCGGAATTCCTGCGGACAGGCGCAGCCATGGCTCTGATGGGGCTTACCTGCTGGGCAGTTTACGGGATGGATTTCATCTCCTCCGGCCTGCTCCGTTTTTTCCTGGCGGCGGCCGCCGGGTTCACCATCTATCTTGCTGCTGCCGTCATACTGAAGCTGGTGGATAAAAGCGACTTCGGCCGGCTTCCCTTTTTTAAGAATAAGCAATAGGTTCTTACCGTTTCTTATCCAGAAACATGACCCCTCTGTGGTCCACCGAGCAGAAGAAAACCTCCTTGAAATCCTTCACCCCCCGCTCCTGGATCTTGCTTTTCAGCCAAAACCGGGTTTTGCCCAGCTTGGACAAATTCTGGTCCTGGACCTTGCCGTCCATAATCAGAGGCAGCGGCAGCCCCTCGTAACGGATCGTATCGAAGGGATCGGGGGGAACCTCCGCCTGGCGCTTCTCCTCGGGTTTTTCCACCACGGTGAGCTTGCCGGAGGTTTCCAGAATGGCAAACTCCACATCGGCCACATTCATGACCCGGTTCTGCCGGAGCTGCACCATCAGGTCGTCCAGATTGTAGCGCTGCCGCTTCATTTCGGACCGGTCCAGCTTGCCGTTTTTAATGAGATAGCTGGGGGTGCCTTCGATATATTCCCTTGCTTTTTGGCTGTGCAAAGAAAGCTTGGCCGTACCGATCTGGATCAGAACCAGGGTGGCGATAGGAACCAGACCATGAAGGATGGGCTTACGCAAATCATCGATGATAAAAACCGCGATTTCCGCGATGATGATGAAAATAACCAGATCAAACACGGACAGCTTGCCGATTTCCCGCTTGCCCATCAAACGCATGGTGAGAAAAACCACAACATAGACCAGCACCGTTCTTATAAAAAGCGGTATTATCTCCATGGTCTGCCCCTCCTGCCAGGTTTCGTGTCACCTGGTAGTTTGGCGCATCGCAAAATCACTCATACACGGTCCGGAGCCTCAATTATTCCCAACAGCAAGGACAAACCGGGCAGTCTTGTACTATTTGGCCTGCTTGTTCATAGAATGGAACAAAGAGATGTTCACAAGCAAATGCAATCCATAAGAAAGCCCTAAGGAGGAATGAAATATGAATTTCAAGCAAGTAGGACAAGTGGGGTCCGGGTCACCTATGCTGCGGGGATTGTTTTTTGCTTTTGCCGTGATGGCTCTGGGCGCTTTGGCCGCATCCGTGGCAGTGACGGCCGGTGATCAGGGAGAGGAGGTCCTGCCGGTTTATGCGTGGATCATTCACGGCTTATCTGTATTGGCCGGCAGCTTTGCCAGCGGACGCCGCTCCGGGGTGAAGGGCTGGTATCATGGCGGGCTGTTGGGTCTGTTGTACAGCATCATTGTCCTGATTATCGGTTTCTTGAGCTTCGACAAGGGGATGGACTGGAGTGTGGCCCTGTTTGCGGCAGCGGCCTTTATGGTAGGGGCCGTAGGCGGAATCTTCGGGGTCAACACCAAAAAGTAGGGTACAACGGTACAAAAGAGAGATGGCGGACTGTTGGGTCCCCCATCCCTCTTTTCGTTTACGGGTCATTCCGGGTATTCACTGTTCGGATTGTGAAGGAAACGGTGGTTCCCCTGCCGGGAACACTGGTTACGGATAAACCGCTGCCGTACCGTTTGCGCAGCCTCCGGTCCGTATTCACCAGCCCTACTCCCTTGCGCTCGGGCGTGGAGGAAGGCTGGAAAAGCGCCGCGCATTGCTCTGCATCCATCCCGACACCATTGTCCTCCACCGCCACCTCCACGTCCTCTCCGCTGCTGCGGATGCGGATGGTCACCCTGCCTCCTTTGGAGCGGGACAGAATTCCATGCTTCACCGCATTCTCCACCAAAGGCTGAATGGTGAACGGAGGCAGCAGGGTCTCCATCAGGTCCTCCCGTTCCGCCAGCTCCCACTCCACCAATAGCCTATCCCCGAAGCGTTCCCGTTCAATATACAGGTAAGCCTTAACCAGCTCCAGTTCAACATGAAGGGGAACGGCATCACGGGTATTCAGAAAATCAAAGCTGATCCGCAAATAGGAGCTGAAGGCATCGATCATCATCCGCATCCGCTCCACATCGATTTGGCCCAGGGCGGAGATGGAATTCATGGCATTGAACAAAAAATGAGGCTCAATCTGGGCCTGGAGGTATGCCCCCTCCAGTCTTAGCAGCTCGTCCATGGTCTGCTTCAGCCGGGTCAGGGCCAATACGCGGCTGCGAAGCTCCAGCGGATTCACTGGTTTGGCCACATAATCATTAGCTCCGGCATGGAAACCCGCTTGAATGTCCTCCGGCATGCTCCTGGCCGTCAGCAGCAGAACCGGAAGCTCCAAGAGAGAATACCGGGTACGTACAACGGACGCCAGCTCATAGCCGGACATACCCGGCATCATCACGTCGGTAATCAGCAAGTCCCATGAGCCCTCCCCGATTTTCTCCAAAGCCTCCCGGCCTCCTCCGGCTGTAACAATCCGGTAATGGTCAAGAGCCAGCACAGAGGTCAGCACCTTCAGGTTTACCGGATCATCGTCCACCATCAATATCCGGGGTCTGTCGGCTGGCTCTGTAGGCACAGGCGAATCTACAGCTTCCGCTTCACCGGTGCCAGCTGTTGCAGATGAAGCCACCTTCTTCGCCAGAGAACTGACGAACTCCGGAACACTGCCAGCCTGGTGCGCCAACGGCAGCCGGAATGAAAACACTGTCCCCTTTCCCGGAGCAGTTTCCAGCCCCAGCTCGCCGCCGTGCAATTCCACCAGCTTCCTGCTGATGGACAAGCCCAAACCGAAACCGCCCTCTGCAGCACCCCGGCCGGACTCCCCCTGTTCATAGGCCTCGAACACTCTTCGGGCAGTCACCTCATCCATACCGATGCCCGTGTCCCGAACTGCCAGTTCCGCCTCCTTGCCTACAAGCCGTGCCGTTACCGTTACCGAGCCTGCTTCCGTAGACTTCAGCGCATTATGGATCAGATTCACCAGAATCTGAATCAGCCGCATTTCATCGGCCAGCACTGGAGGGAAGTCGGGTGGAATGGATGCCGTAAGCCGCACCGGTTTATTCTCCGTGAGATAAACAAGCATGTCGGTAACGCCGGCCGTTACCGTCTGCAGGGAAACCGGGGCCAGCTGCAGGCTGACCCCTTTGTTCCGCAGCCGGGCCTGCTCCAGCAGATCATTCAGCATCAGCGTCATTCTGCCGCCGATCGTCAGAAGAAGCTCCAGGCTTCGTGCACTTTCCGCGCCGATAGTGTTCCGCTCCGTCTCCAGCACGTTCTGGGCAATGTTCATCATCCCATGCAGGGGATTGCGCAGCTCATGGGACGTATTGGCCAAAAACTCATCCTTGCGCCGGTCCTCCTGCTGAAGCCGCAACGCCAGCTCCTTGGCCTGCTCCACCTTCCGGAAATACTGCTTCAGGGCATAAGCGGCAAGGCTGAGGCAAAGCACCACAAGATCCACAGGATAAAAGCCCATATTCAGGGTGCTGTGGGTTTTGAAGCTGCTCCAGACCAAATTCGAGACCAGGCTTGAGCCAGCCAGCAGCAAATAGATGGTATCCTGCTTTCCTCTGCGCACGGCCAGCACCAGAACGGCGATAATCGCCAACAGGAAACCCATGTAGAGAATACGGTTCACCGGGTCCAGCAAAGCGACGATCCGGGCGGGCAGAAACGCCACCACCAGCATCCACACCGCAAAGGCGCCAGCAGCCAGCCTGTAAGTGCGATTAATCCGTTCGGGCATCAATAGCCTGACAATAAAATCAAAGCATGCCGCCGACATGGCCGGCAGCACCAGCCAAATCACCTTAATTAAAGCGCCGTAGGATAGTGGGAGCATGCCCATTCCCAGCCGGTCCTCGGAGATAAGCAGGGTTGCAACCCCAAAGCCCAGGCCGCAGAACAGGCTCAAGAGCATCCGGGAGCGGCTTCCCAGCAGATAGGTCAGCAGCACAACCAGCATAAGCAGCAGGAGCAGCAATATCACCGCTCCCTGCAGCATCAAGCTGATCGCCTTCTCCCGTTGGAGGGCGGTGGAGACGCCGAAGCTGAGGGATTTGGCAATTCCCCCTTTGTACATATAACTGGTATCTACCGCAACCTGGATCATGATCTCCAGCTCTTTGCCCCGCGGCTCAAAAAATGCCTGATAGGTCATAACACCGGAGACGAAGGACCCGGCATCCTCCGTAAGCACACCCGAGCCGCCCATGGGACGGCCATCCACGAATAGAGCGGAGCCATGTTTGATATCTTTCATGGAAAGGCCAAGGACTCCAAGGTCCCCATCAGGCAGAAGGATCCGGAGACGGTAGGTGCCGTATTGAAAGGTTTCGTGTGCGAGGCCCGCGGTTGCTTTATTCCATAAGCCGGGAACCTTGAGATAAGTGGGAGACGGGGCAGGCTGTGCGTCCGGCTCCACATGCTCCAGGAGGCGGGAAGGATAGAACTCCCACTCCCCGTCTAGATTCATTGTCCGGCTGCCCGGCAGGCCATACGGACGCAAATCCAGAATTCCTTTGACGGCGGCGGGATCATGAGGCTCCGTGCGGGCCACAAGCCAGACCAGCCTCACACCTGTTAGAGCCAGGATAAACAGCAGGGCGGGCAGCACCATTTTCCGATAAGGAATCATCAGCTGGCACTTTCCCTGGTACGGCCAATATACCACTGGAGCACCTTCAAGGACAGCTTGACACCCAGATCTCCCTCCACATTGCGCTTCAATTCCGCAAAGCAGGCCTCCGTTGCCGCACGATCCCCGATTTCATCGTACAGCTTCATTAGCGACAGGTACCCCTCTTCATAATAGGGATGCAGCTCCAGCGTGCGCTTCAATACGGTAACCGCATCCAGCAGAAGCCCGTCCTTCCGGTAGGAATCTGCCAGCTGTGAGGCCTGATGGAGCCGGATAACCCGCAGCCGCTCCCGTTCCCCCTCCGCCCACAGATAGTCCATTGGTCCAAGATATTCACCCCGGTACATGTCAAACAGCCTTTGATGAAGGGGGCGGTTGGCGGCATGAAACTCCTTCATGCTGCGGATGTTTTCTTCCCATTCCGCCGCATCCAGCTTCACCCTTCCCATATCCAGGGTATATCCATCCCCCCCGCTTGCATTCAGAATGCGGATTTCCAGGGAGGCCTGCTTTAAGCACTGCTTGATCTGATAGATGGTGGTATACAAATGGGTGGAGCTTTTTTTGAAATCAAAATCAGGCCATAAAAGCTGCAAAATCTCATCCTTGGTCACAAATCGGTTCCGGTGGTGGAGCAAATACAAAAACAGCTCCTGAGCCTTGGAGGTTCTCCACTTCAGGAGCTGTGGCGCAGAACTGTCGCTGGAAAAAGCCACCGGCCCCATTATATGTAAACACATGTGTTTCGCAGCCGGTACCTCCGGCGCATTCCGGCTGAACCGTTCCCCCAGACGGTGGACGGTTTTGGCCAGTCTGTCCTTGGAGATAGGCTTCAGGAGATAATCCAGTGCGTTAATATCGAAGGCATCCAGCGCATAATCCCCATGTGCCGTAACGAAAACAATATCCGTTCCCGGGCTTACCTGCTGGATCAGCTCAGCCGTCCGCAACCCGTTCATATCCGGCATATGGATATCCAAAAAAACCACATCCGGCTGGATGGACGAGGCCAGCTCCAGGATCATGGCAGGGTCCATGGCAGTTCCAGCCACTTTGATGTCGGGATAAGCGGCCAGCATATGTTCCATTTGAAAAAGCGCCAGTTGTTCATCATCGGCAAGCAAGGCCCGTATCATTCCAATCCTTCCCTTCTCTCCCGATTCTACCATGGAACCGCCAGGGCTGCGACAAGAATCATGCTTTTTTCACAATCAACAAAAAAAGGAGCCTCCCGGCTCCTTCTTGGGCAATTAGTCCTTAATCTCTCCGTCGGCCTTTTCTTTCTTCTCTTCCCTCTTCTCCAGAGTGGAAGGTGCGGCTTGAACCACATTGTTGATGGCCGAACGGTCAAAGGTCATCTTGGTGACATCATTGACACGGAGCACGATGGTATCGTCGGTCATCTCCAGAATGGTGCCGTGCAGTCCGCCAATGGTGGTGACCTTGTCACCCTTTTTGAGATTGGCCAACAGCAGGTTGCGGGACTTCTGGCGCTTTTGCTGCGGACGAATCATCAGGAAGTACATGATCGCAAAGATTGCGATGAATGGTACGAAGGTGACCAAAAGTCCGGCCCCTCCTGCTGCAGGTTCTGCTGCAAGGTTAAACACGCGGATTCCTCCTATTAAATAGTAGTGATGGTGCGGTTTATGTATGTGCTTCCATTAAACCCGATGCCTGAGGCCTGTCCTCCTCTTACCGGGGGCAGGCCGATATGATGTGCGGGGGTAAAGCTTAGAAACCCCGGCCGTTTTCATTCATGCCGTACATCTCAAAAAACTCGTCCCGGAAATCCAGCAGTCTGTCGTCCTGGATGGCCTGGCGGACATTGCGCATCAATTCCAGCAGGAAATGAAGGTTATGGTAGGTGGTTAACCGCAGGCCGAAGGTTTCGTCCGCTTTGATCAGGTGGCGGATATAGGCGCGGGAATAGTGGGTGCAGGTATAGCAGTTGCACTTGGGGTCCAGCGGACCGAAGTCCTCGGCAAACCGGGCGTTGCGCACCACTAATCGGCCTTCGCTGGTCATGCAGGTGCCGTTGCGGGCAATGCGGGTGGGTAGCACACAGTCGAACATATCCACACCCCGGATGGATCCTTCGATCAGCGCATCCGGTGAGCCGACGCCCATCAGATAACGCGGTTTGTTGGCCGGCAGCACGGGTGTGGTGTACTCCAGCACCTCGTACATCAGTTCCTTCGATTCACCGACACTGAGTCCTCCAATAGCATACCCCGGGAAATCCAGTGAAGTCAAATCGGCAGCGCTCTGCTTCCGCAGGTCCTCGTACATGCCTCCCTGCACAATGCCGAACAAGGCCTGGTTTTGGGTATTTTCATGCGCCTTCAGACAGCGCTCCGCCCAGCGGGTGGTCCGTTCCAGGGATTGTTTGGCATATTCGTGGGTGGCGGGATACGGCGGGCATTCGTCGAAGGCCATCATGATGTCGGACCCCAAAGCGTTCTGGATCTCCACTGCCTTCTCCGGAGACAAGAACAGCTTGTCTCCGTTCAAGTGGGAGCGGAAAGCCACGCCTTCCTCCGTGATTTTGCGCATGTCGCTTAAGCTGAATACCTGAAACCCCCCGCTGTCCGTCAGTATCGGACGGTCCCAGTTCATGAACTTGTGCAGACCGCCTGCCTGGCGGATGATTTCATGGCCGGGGCGCAGGAACAGGTGATACGTATTGCTGAGGATAATATGGGCATCCATGGCCTTCAATTCCTCGGGACTCATGGTCTTAACGGTGGCCAGGGTGCCGACCGGCATAAAGGCCGGTGTTTCAATCACCCCGTGGGGTGTGTGCACCCGGCCCAAACGCGCGCCGGATTGTTTGCAGGTTTTGATATGTTCGTATCTGACAGCCAATAGCCTCTTCCTCTCATCTCGGAATATCTAATAAATAAACATGGCGTCGCCGAAGCTGAAAAACCGATAGCGCTCCTCCACCGCCTGGCGGTACGCCTCCATAACAAACTCACGTCCGGCTATGGCGCTGACCAGCATCACCAGGGTGGACTTGGGCAGATGGAAGTTCGTCAGAAGAGCATCCACCGCCAGCACCGGAATGCCGGGATAGATGAAGATATCCGTCCATCCGGAGCAGGCCTCAAAACGGATGCTGTCCTGCCCTTCCTTCCGGAAGCGTCTAGCCGCGGTTTCCAGGGTTCGGGCAGAGGTAGTGCCCACCGCTACCACCCGGCCGCCTGCCGCTTTGGCAGCATTGATAGCTGCGGCGGTTTCCTCCGGCAGCTCATAATATTCGGCATGCATGGCATGGCTCTCCACCGTATCGGCGGAAACCGGGCGGAAGGTGCCCAGGCCTACATGCAGCGTGACGGTGGCAATGCGGACACCCTGCTGCTGCAGCCGACCCAGGAATTCCTTGGTAAAATGGAGCCCTGCTGTCGGCGCAGCCGCCGAGCCTTCGTGGCGGGCATACACGGTCTGGTAGCGGTCCCGGTCCTCCAATTGCTCCTTAATGTAAGGAGGGAGGGGCATTTCACCCAGCCGGTCCAGAATTTCATTAAAAATCCCCTTATAATGAAACCGGACGATTCTGGCCCCCATCTCGCCTTCATCCTCAATCACCGCGGTGAGCGGCGGCTCTCCGTTCTCCTCCTGGCCAAAATGAAGGACAGCGTCCTTCTTCAGCCGTTTGCCGGGTTTGGCCAACGCCTCCCAGCGGTCCTCACCCAGGGATTTCAGGAGCAGCAGCTCCGCCTTTGCCCCGGTGTCCGCTTTATGGCCGTACAGCCGGGCGGGTATAACCTTGGTGTCGTTCAGCACCAGAAGATCCCCCGGGCGCAAAAAATCAGCCATGTCCTCAAAGCGGCAATGGCCGATTTCCCCGGTCCGTTTATTCAACGCCAGAAGGCGGGAGCCCGTCCTCGCCAATAAGGGAGTCTGGGCAATCAGCTCTTCCGGCAAATCAAAATCAAATAAATTGACATCCATTCCGTTCATTCCTTCGTCAGGGTTACGCCATCGTAATAGTTGGCGAGAATTTGCTTATAGGTGTAGCCTTTTTCGGCCCAACCTCTTGCGCCCCATTGGGATAAACCCAGGCCGTGGCCGTTGCCTGTACCTTTAATGGTATACATAGCCGCCGCTCCGCCCGAATAACTGACCTTGCCTTCCCCGTTCAACACAAAATAGGAGGAGGCATTAACCGGTTGGGCCTGTCCGCTTGCGGTTAAGGCGTACAGAGGCGTTCCGTTGGCTGCAGAGAAAGATGCTCCCCCCGCTCCTTGTATAGTATACCCTCCGCTGCGTTCAATTTCAAACCGCGTGCTGGGCAGTCCCCCCAATACGGAACGATAGGCATCGGGGGACGAAACCGCCACCGGCTTGCCGTTGGCGGTGAGCTCCGTTACCCGGCCGGAAGGGCCGCGTTTGGTAATCTCCAGGCTGCCAAGAGAGCCGGCTATGGGCTGACTCAGGGTTTTGTTCATCAAGGCCAGCAGCTCACCGCTGTCATAAGGGCCGCGGAACCAGGAATAGGAATTGGATTCCCGCGCTCCGTCGAACACTATTACCTTATCCCCGATGTTCAGCTTGGCTACTGCAGGATTTTTGGTGTTGTCCACGTAAGGCTCTTTCCGTGCGTTAACCCCATTTTCGGTAATTTGGTAAACGGGCAAACCCGCCGTATTCCGCGTCCCCGTATCCTCCAGATAATCCGAATGGATATACGCCACCTGCCCGTCGGGCAGCACACCACGGTGCCACAGGGCCTTGGATTTCTCCGCGCCGTCGTCGGGACTTGGGCCTACGGACAAATACGATACTGTGTTGCCCCATACATCAGAGCCGTCGCTGGTCATTCCTCCGGCATTGGCGGAGAAAAGTGCCAGAATCGGCCCGTTTTTGTCCTTCAGCACCTCTCCTGCCGTAGCATTCACAGCGGCGATGGAATCGGCATCCTCATTGCCGTCGTACACCTGGTCCAAGGTGGTGTCCGACACATGGGCAATCTCGTATTTGATGCCGGAGGCCTTGGCATAGCTGCGGGCCGCCACCGCCTGGGCCTTCAATGCCTCGGCAGGCCAGCCCTTGCCCATTTCCCCGCTGACCACGGAATACAGATATTCCTCAAACGGCAGCTCATTGATCACAGCCAGCTTGTTATTGTGGTATGAAATCTCGGCTTTGCCCCGGTAGGTGCGGTTAGCCTTCTCGGCTACGGCAAATTCGCCTTTGATAGGCGCCACATCCAGCTTGGCGTTTTGTGCCGGGAACAGCAGCAGGGCGGCATTGGCCGCTCCGTTCTCGGAGGAGGTGGCATCCTGCCGTTTCACCGCATAAGGCTTGGACGTATCCGCCGCAGCCAGCTGGAGGGTGGGCTGGGATTTCAGCACGGCCAGCTTCAATGCGTTCAGGGCCTCGTTGTCCGTCTCCGCGCCGAGCCATACCTCATACGATGCGGCAGCG
This sequence comes from Paenibacillus mesotrionivorans, assembly GCF_046098205.1. NCBI lineage: Bacteria > Bacillati > Bacillota > Bacilli > Caryophanales > Paenibacillaceae > Paenibacillus > Paenibacillus mesotrionivorans. Next base: position 181,754 of record NZ_JBJURJ010000002.1, read on the forward strand.
CCGGTTTTATTGGTCAACACCACTGCCGTTTCAAAGCCCTGATTGGCAAAAACCGCTCTGGCCTTATCCGCTTCCCCATGGCTGGCGTAGCTGCCTGCACTGAGCCGGAAGGGCCCCTGCACCTGCGGGGAGGAGGATAGCAAAGCCAATGCAGGCTGGAGCTTCAGGGTTGCCAGGGCGCTAGCGGCAGCCGCTTTGGTGGCGTAATCACCGGCCACCACCTGGTAGGCCGGCTTCCCGCTGCGGGTTTCCGCCAGCAGGAATACCGGCTGGACGGAAGCGGCCAGCTGGTCCTTCAAGGTTTTGGCTTGGGCAAAATCGGCGGTTTCCAGAAGCTTCAGCCGGAATTGGTCGCCGGATGCACGGACTGTATTTAAGGGAAGCGCATCGGCCGGAAACGGCACGGCGCCCGCTGCCGAACGAAAGGCTGCGGTTATTCCTCCCGGAGAGGATATCGTTACCGAGACGGCTGTGGACTTAAGTTTGCCGGACTCCAGCATAAGCGCAACCCGGATATTCTCCGCAGTAACAGTGCCCGCAGCAGCGTTAGCCGGTGTGACGGGAGCCAGCAGGGCGGGCAGTGTGGCGCTGAATGCTAGGAAGGCCGCGGTGGCAATGCCGATAACAGGCTTCATCATGATGCAGGTTCTCCTTTCACTGCTTATCCTCCGGGGGAGTGATGCCCAGATGGGCATAAGCCAGACGTGTGGCTGTTCTTCCCCGGGGCGTCCGCTGGATAAATCCCAGTTGGAGCAAATACGGTTCATAGACGTCCTCGATGGTCTGGCTTTCCTCGCCGATGGTGGCTGCGATGGTATCCAGGCCTACAGGACCGCCGTTAAACATACGGATAATGGATTCCAGCATTTTGTAGTCGATATGGTCCAAACCCCGGTCATCCACCTGGATCTGTTTCAGGGCCATCCGGGCCAGCTCCAGGGTAATGACGCCGTCACCTTTCACCTGGGCATAATCCCGGACCCGCTTTAATAGCCGGTTGGCGATCCGCGGGGTGCCGCGGGAGCGTTTGCCCACCTCCCGGGCTGCTTCACCGATAATCTGCGCTCCCAGAATATCCGCCGTCCGAGACACGATGAAGGTCAGCTCATCCTCGGTATAATATTCCAGACGGCTGACTACCCCGAAGCGGTCCCGCAGGGGAGCGGACAACAGCCCCGCCCGGGTGGTGGCGCCGATGAGGGTGAATTTCGGCAGATCCAGCCGCACGGAACGGGCGCTGGGGCCTTTGCCGATAATAATATCCAGCGCGAAATCCTCCATGGCCGGGTACAGCACTTCCTCCACCGTCCGGTGGAGCCGGTGGATCTCATCCACGAAGAGCACGTCGCCCTCCTGGAGATTGGTGAGAATGGCGGCCAGGTCTCCCGGCCGTTCTATAGCAGGACCGGAGGTGGTCCGGATGTTAACGCCCAATTCATTAGCGATAATGGTGGACAGGGTGGTTTTGCCCAGTCCCGGCGGACCGTAGAGAAGCACATGGTCCAGGGACTCCTTGCGTTGTTTGGCCGCTTCGATATATATCTTCAAATTTTCCTTAACCTGAGCCTGGCCGATATACTCCGCCAGATAACGGGGACGGAGGCTTAGCTCCATCACCTGATCTTCCATCATAAAATTGGCGGAGATGATCCGGTCCTCCATGCTTTCCCCTCCCAAACCTCAAACCGTTGTAGGCGTGTTAGCAAACACATCCCAGAGCGATGCTGTTGTTGTTTCTAATGTGAAATTGGGGATGGTTTTTATCCCCGGAACAGGGCCTGGAGCGCCAGCTTCACCATGGTTTCCGCCGAAGCGGCTTCTCCCGCCTTCTCCAGCACCTGCGGCCACACCCGGTCCGCCTCCGGCTCCGTATAACCAAGGGACAGAAGCGCCTCCTTGGCCTCCAGCCACTCCCGGGAGCCATGTCCGGCACCGGCGGGTTTGCCGGGTTTCGCCGACAATGCTCCGCCTGCCAGCGCGGCAGCGGATACAGCCATAGGCAGATCGGCCAGCTTATCCTTCAGGTCCAGAATGATCCGTTGGGCTGTTTTTTTGCCGATGCCGGGGAGCTTCATGAGGAAGCTCAGATTCTCCTGGTAGATGGCACCCACCACTTCATCGGGGCGCCCTGCCGACAGAATGCCCAAGGCCACCCTCGGGCCGATGCCGGATACCTCCAAGAGACGCCGGAATAAGGACTGCTCCTCCCGTGAGGTGAAGCCGTAAAGCTGGACCGCATCCTCCCGGACGTGATAGTGGATATACATCATCACTGTCTGGTTCTCCTGGGCGGAGACGGCGTAGGGATTGGCGCAGAACACCCGGTATCCCACCCCCTGCACATCCAGCACCACAAAATCCGTATCCGCAAACGCAAGTGTACCCCGCAAAAAGTCAATCATTTGTATGCTCCGTTCAATTTTTGAGTTAAGGTGCAGGAATGGGCGTGGCAAATGGCAACGGCTAGCGCGTCCGCCACATCGTCAGGTTTGGGTGCAGCCTGGAGCTTCAGGAAAATCCGCACCATCTCCTGCACCTGCTTCTTTTCGGCATTGCCGTAGCCCACCACCGCCTGCTTCACCTGAAGCGGCGTATATTCCGCCACTGGAATCCCTGCCTGGACGCCAGCCAGGATGATCACCCCTCTGGCCTGCCCAACGGTAAATGCCGTCGTCACGTTGCGGTTAAAAAACAGTTTTTCTACCGCCATCGCTTCCGGCTTGTATGTATCGATAAGCTGCACCGCAGCCTCGTATACCTGCTTAAGTCGCAGCCCCGGGTCAGTCCCCGCCTCCGTCTGGATGGAGCCGAACTGAACGGGTGTTATTTTGCTTCCTTCTTTGTCGATGAACCCGAAGCCCGCAATGGCGATACCCGGATCGATTCCCAGAATCCGCACGAGAGTCCTCCTGTCAAATCCGCCGGTTGCAGGCGAACATATGTATTCCTTCTTTGACATTATAGCAGATTATAAGAGGCTTGAGTACCTTCCGGAGAATCAATTCGGGGATAAAAAGACTGCGGTGCGGTCTTTACTTGCCAAACTCTAACGAATGCCAGAAGGCTTATTTCCGCAAAATCTGCATGTGTGAAAATGTAACGAATCTGAGCTGGCTGAATTGAGCCTGTTGAGGAGAAATAAGCGTCCTCAGATTCGTTAAAACAGGAAAAGGCTCTTTGGCAAAATAACGCCGTGATATTCGTTAGCATGCTCACGTGCCAAAAGAACCCCCGCCCAGCTGCCGGGGCGGGGGTTCCTTCGTCTGTCAGGAGGCCGTGTCTCCAGCCCCGTCACGCACCTCCAGCTCTGGCATAGCCCGGAGCATCCGGTCCTTGATCTTGCTCCACACAGCCTTGGGCTGGCTGTAAGACGTCCCGTCCAGGTCGCCCATCGGAATGACCCGGTAATTCCGCCAATTGATATAACGGGTGTACACGGGAGTAAAAGCAGGTTTCTCCAGCCGCAGCTCCACCCGGTCCCCCGTAACGGTTTTTACCGCCTCCACCTGGCCGATGCCGCCTACAAGCTGGATGGTTTTCTCCTGGGCCGACAGGAAATTTCCCAGGGAATACATAACCAGTGTCCTTCTCCCGTCGGCGGCGGTTACCCATTCGATGGTCTGCAGCACATGGGGATGGGTGCCGATGATCACATCCGCTCCCCAATCCGCCATTTTTTGCGCCAGCTCCCGCTGTGTGGTGTTAGCCTCCTCCTGGTACTCCGTGCCCCAGTGGACGGAAACAACGGTGAAATCAGCCCGGGATTTGCTGTCCCGGATTTCCTTCTCCATCAAAACCGGGTCCAGCAGATTCACCAGATAAGGCTTGCCCTCCGGGACGGGAATACCGTTGGTTCCATAGGTGTAAGCCAAAAACGCGAAGCTGATCCCGTTGCGCTCCAAAATACGGAGCTTCGCCTGATCCTCGGCGCTCCGGAATGCGCCGGTATAAGGCATGCCGATTTTATCCCAGTAGGCAGTGGCGGACAGCACCCCTTTTTCACGCTTATCCAAGGTATGGTTATTAGCCATAGTGACCATATCCACTCCGGCGTCGAGCAGTGCATCCCCGATCTGAAACGGGCTGTTAAATTGGGGATACGAGGACAAACCCAGCTCCTCCCCGCCGGTGATGCTCTCCTGGTTGGCTACCAACAGGTCCGGCTGGGCCAACAGCCCCTTAACCGGCTCCAGCATGGGTGTAAAATCAAAACCGCCGTCCTTGGTGCGGGCATCATTGTAGACGCTGTTATGAATCAATACATCCCCGATGGCAGCCAAACCCGCTTTATGCGTTACGGGAGATACAGGCATGGGAGTGGGTGTAGGGAGCGGTACAGACGAAACCTGCGGCAAGACAGAGCTTTCGCCGCCATAAGCAACAGGCGCCGATGCGCCCGGTGAAGGCGTTATCGTCTCCCCTCCCTTCACCGCATTCTGCTTGCGGCTTCCCTCGGCATCTCCGCAGGCTCCGCATGCCAAGAGAATAACCAGTCCTGCAATAATAGCGGTTTTACGGCCCATAAGACACCGCTCCTTTCCTGCGCTGCCGTAAGCAGTGCGTTTGTTCTAGCGTCCCCCTCGTAAACCGATAGGTCACGCCATTTTTATTGATAGTGTATGTATCGGATACCCGCACTTATCCTTTCAGACGCAGAAAGAGGAGGTTTTTGTTGCAGAGCTTGAAAAAAATGTCATCCCACGCCAAAAAGCTCCGTTATCCGGAGCTTTTTTTTCATAGGAGCTCTCACAAATTGTGACGGTTTACCCGCTATGCCAAAGCGTGGGCCAACTGCACCAGCTTTTCCAAACCGCGCTGGTCCGACTCTTTGCAGGTATCGATGAGGCTGCAGATTCCCTCCCGGATATCCCGCCGGGCCAGATTGCGCAGCTGCTTCTCTCCACGGCCCCAGCCGCCCAGAAGCTCTGCCATCTGGCAGGAGCCGGCAGCAACCGCCTCAAAATGCCCGGCGGCTTCCTTCAGTAGACTGCCGAACTCCGGATGAAGCTCTGCTTGCTTCCGCAGATAGCTTCCCGCACGGGCTCGCCCGTCCGCCAGCGTATCCATAGCATCTCCCTGGCACATCAGCCGCTCCACCAGGATAGGCAGCACCGCGTTAGCCGGAAACTGGGTGTCATCGGCTACCGCTTTTTTCCAGGGATCATAGGCACTAACGCCCTTGGCATATTTTCCGTGTGTTCTGCCGGTGAGAACCTCCACCGCATGGGCTGCCACTTCCCTGAGGCCAAACCCTTCGCCTTCCGCTTGACCCAGCGCCATCACCGCAAGGGTATCCGGATTTTCCCACCATTCGCTTGTGATGTAATACCCGCAAGGATCAAAGCTTACGCTTCCCCTGTATTCGGGGTTGTCCTGGAATACATTCCATCCCAACAGGACGTCTCCATTCTCCCTGTACCCGGTGACAACACAGGCCTCAGGGGGACCTATAATCCCCAAGGCAATACAAGGGCTGCCTTTATCAATCTCCTCCCGGATAAGCCCCGAGAAGTCCGCCTTGGCCGTTTCCCCGGAACGCTCCAGAAGGATCAGGCTCCTCCCCAGAAACGCAGCCCCTGTGCGGTATATCTTCATGGGATCGTCATACGTAAACAATACATCCACATTGCCGCCGTTCCACGAGGTGGTGTCCCAGGTCAGCCGGAAGGCCGCCCCGCTTCCGGCCATAACCGCATCGTATTCCACCGGCTGCCCCAGATAATTGGCGCAAGCCTTCAGGCAGATGGGATACGGCGTACATCCCTGGTAAGAACCGTACTCCACCTTGGGCACACCGTACAAAATGGTGCCGCCCTGCTCAACGATTTGCTGTTGACTCATACCTGTCACTCTCCCATTTTCTCGATAATGCCGACGCCGTAAACTCCGGCGCAAAGCTTGATCCGTCCTACGGCACAGCGCCGGTTGCGGAATTCCTGCGGAGCCAAACCGGTCACCCGCCGGAAGGCTCGGGTGAAGCTGTCCGGGTTGGGGAAGCCGTATTTAGCCCCGATATCCAGTGCCTTTTCCCGGGTGTGGATCAAATCGAAGGCCGCATGGGCAATCTGCCGGCAGCGCAAATAACGGGCCAGCGGCATACCCGTATGGCGGGCAAACACCTGCCGGATATGGACGGCGGAAAAACCGATTTCCGCCTCCAGCTTCCGGTAGTCCAACCGTTCCTCCAGCCTGTTTTCCACAAAAACAATGACCGAGCTGATCATCAGACTGTAATCCAAGGCAGCCCACCCTTTTCATACAAATTCTTCATGAATTGGCTTTAGTGTAGCATGGCGAAGCCCTCCAGGGCTCGACGTTTTTGATGATCATTCAGAGGAGGGCATCCGCAGACGCTTGATTTATCGAACCGGTTCGATAGGCTTAGAGCCTGATGATGGCCGTCTTTACAATTTATTTAGACCCCGTTAACGTTCCCCGCATAAAACCGGTTTACCATTTTCCTTGGAAGAGACATATAGGAGGTTATACGGGACTTGGCGACCATTGATGACGTTGCAAAAATTGCCGGAGTATCGAAAAGCACGGTGTCCAACGTGTTTTCCAAAAAGCGCCCCATCAGCAAGGATGTGGCGGACCGGGTGCTCCAGGCAGCGCAGGAGCTTTCTTACAAGCCCAATTATTGGGCCAAAAGCCTGGCCGGCGGCAAAACAAGGATTATCGGGATCAGCATGGAGGGGGAGCAAATCCAGTTCGGCGCCTTTCATATGGCACTGCTGAATGGAGTGTTGAAGGAATGCTACAGCCGGGGGTACCGGCTGTTGGTCAATACCCTCCCCAAAGCCTTCGCCAGCCAGACGGAAAATTGGGCCTCCAATCCGGTAGACGGAGAAATTGTGCTGGACCCCACCGTCCATGACGCCCGCCTCCGGGAGCGCCTGCAGGAGCAATTGCCCGTTGTGGTTATAGGCCGCCCTCCGGCCGCTTACGAAACCCGGGTCTCCTACGTGGACAATGACAATGTGGGGGCCGCCTTTCGGGTCACCGAATACCTGCTTGGCCTGGGCCACCGCCGGATTCTGTTCCTGAACGCCCCTGCCGACAGGACCGTGGCCCATGACAGGGAGGGCGGCTACCGGGAAGCTTTCCGGGCAAGCGGGATTCTTCCGGGAGGAGAACAGGTGGAGTACCGTCCCGCAGGAGCCGGAAGCTCCGTAGAGTTCGGCTACCGCGCCACCCTGGCGTGCCTTACACGTTCACCGGAGATTACCGCCGTCATCACGGATACCGACAAGGTGGCCCTTGGAGTATACCAGGCGGCGGATGAGCTGGGGCTGTCCGTGCCGGAGCAGCTGTCCGTCTTTTCCTTCAGCGTGGAGCCGGGATATGGAGCGGAATTCGCTCCCGCGTTAAGCTGTGTCCGGCTGGATGCAGAGGGCTTGGGCACCGAAGCAGCTAGGCTTCTGCTGGAGAGCTGCGAGCAGCCCTCTCCGGCGGTCCGGCGCTCCATCATTTCCTGTGAGCTCTTGATCCGGGAATCCTGCGTTCCCCCGAAAACAACCGAAACGGATGGATGCGGCCAGCCGCATCAACCAATACAACCTTAAAGGAGTGGAAGTTATGGGAAACAACAAAACAAAGCTGGGTTTAACAGCGGTTATGGCCGCTACACTGCTGGCCACTGCCGCCTGCGGCAGCCAAACGGAACAGAACAGCGGGGCCTCTCCCGATCCGTCGGCAAGCTCTTCTGCTGCCGCCTCTGCAGCACCAGGCGGCAGTCCGCAAGCCCAGAAGCATCTGCGCATGATGGTGGGTGTTATCGGCGGGAAAACCCCGGAGGAGCATGCCCTGTTCGAAAAAGAGGTGGAGCGGCTGACCGGCATCAAGGTGACCATGGAGAAACCCAGCGGCAGCATGAACGATAAGCTGCTGCCTGCCATTTCCGCAGGGGAAAAATACGATTTGATCCAGGTGGATAAACCCCTGATGGAAATCCTCTATGACCAAGGGGTGCTGATGCCCCTGGACGACAAAATCAAAGCCTCCACCGTCATCTCCGATTCCGCTGTGTTTCCCGCCAAGGAGTGGGATCAGGTGCGCCTGAAGGACGGCAAGGTTTACGGCATCTTCACCAAATTCCAGGGAGGCACCATGCCGGTGGTCCGCCAGGACTGGATGGACAAGCTCCAGCTTCAAGAGCCCAAAACTCTGGACGATTATTACAATGTTCTGAAGGCCTTTAAGGAAAAGGACCCGGACGGCAACGGCAAGGCGGACACCTACGGCCTGAGCACAGCGGGCCTCTATGAAATCCAAGGGTTTATGAGCGGGGCTGGGGTCAAGGCCGGTTATGTGACGAAGGATGGCAAACGGACCATTCCCTATGCCTCCGAAGCCGCCATTCCTGTATATGAATGGTTTGCCAAGCTGTACAAGGAAGGCATTCTTGATCCCAACTTCGCCACCAACGACGCCGGAAAAATGCGTGATCTGTTCCTGACCGACCGGGTGGGCATGGTCACCTATTGGGATGCCTGGGTGGGCATGTTCAACAATACCCGGCTGCAGAAGGACCCGGCTACTGCTTTCAAGGCCAAGGGGCTGCTGCCTGCCCAAGGACCTGACGGCAAGGTGATCATGCGCCGGGGCGACCCCAATGTCTGGATCATTCCGGTGAACTCCCCAGACCCGGCCACAGCCATGAAGTTCATCGAATTCTGGAGCACGGAAAAAGGCAATATTCTCGGCACTCTGGGCATTGAGGGCACCGACTATACCGTAAAGGACGGCAAATATGAACTGACCCAAACCGGAAAGGATCACAGTCAGGACCACGGCTCGCCGTTTATCTACAATACCAAGTGGCAGAATCCCTTCGGACTTTTGCCCGGTGTTAAGGATGCCCAGGAGCTGGTGCTGAAGCATGCCACCCTGGAAACCACCGGCTCCAGCTGGAAGGAAGTGGAGAAGATTCTGAACAACTATGCGCTTCAGGCCATGCAGGGGAAAATTCCGGCAGCCGATGCGGTGAAGAAAATGAATGACGAGTTGAAGGCTGCCAAGCAGATTGACTAGAGTCTCACGCATGAAAGGGCGGTGAACGCAACATGGCTGCGGATAACCAACTGGCAGTCCCTCATACCGGGAGCCCGGAGGCACAGGGCCCCGCTATCCGCCGGGGAAGCGGACGGCGCGCTGCCCGAAGTCTTTCCCTGCTGCGCAGGCTGTGGCCGCGGTACGGTATTTTCTATGTAATGATGATCCCGGTGGTAACCTACTTCCTGACGTTTTCCTACTATCCGCTGATGCGGGGGCTCGTTATCAGCTTCCAGAAATTCCGGGTTATCGGCGACCGCCCCTTCGTGGGGCTGGACAATTACCGGACGGTGCTAACGGACCCGGATTTCGGGAGGATGCTGGTGAATACCCTCATGATCGGCGGAGGTATCCTTGTCCTGGGTTTTGCCGCGCCGCTGGTGGTGGCCCTGTCCCTAAACGAGGTGGGAAAGGTCTGGTTCAAAAAGCTGACGCAGATGATTGTGTATCTGCCCCATCTGTTCTCTTGGATTGTGGTGGCGGGCATCTGGATTTTTATGCTGACGCCGGACGGCGGGTTAGTGAATGAGCTGCGGGAGTGGTTCGGCCTGCCTCCCATCCACTTTTTGGCGGAAAAGAATTACAGCCGGGCGGCCATGGTACTGGCGGCGGTCTGGAAGGATGCCGGGTATACCTGCATTATCTATCTGGCTGCGATTGTGGGGCTGAATCCCGCCTTATACGAGGCTGCCCGGATAGACGGTGCCAACCGCTGGCAGCTGGTCCGCCACATCACCCTGCCGCAGCTGGTGCCGGCCATGCAGGTGGTGCTGATGCTGTCCGTCATGGGTGTGCTGCGGATATTCGATCAGATTTTCGCCATGCGCAATCCGGCTATCGAACGGTATGTGGATGTTCTCATGATCTACACCTACGAAAAAGGTCTGGTGAAATTCGATATGGGCGTCGCCAACGCCGCAGGATGCCTGGTCATTGCAGCTACGGTGCTGCTGACCCTGGCCGTGCGCCGGTTGGCGGGAAATGGAGAGAGGTGATCACGTGAAGGCGGTGCAAACAACGGCAGATAACCGGGGATTACGGGGCGGCGCGGATTTTGCCGGGCCAGGCGGCAGGAGGCAGCCGGGGCGGCAGCGGTCCGGAGGCAGCTTAGGGGGCGCTGTTTTCGACATCCTCAACACCCTGTTCCTCCTGCTTCTGGTATCGACGATGGTGATCCCCTTGCTGAATACACTGGCCCTCTCCTTCTCCGATGGTCTTGCTTCCATGGAGCCCCGGATTATTCTCTGGCCGGAGGCCTTCAGCACGGAGGGCTATTCCACCGTGTGGAACAAAATCCAGCTGGGCCGTCCCTTCTGGAACAATACCCTCGTCACTCTGTGGGGAACTGTGGGCCATGTCTGTCTGTGCGCCCTGGCCGGGTACGTCCTGATCCAACGCGGGTTGCCGGGACGAAAGTTCTTGACGGGATTTATTATGCTGACGATGATGGTCCCCTTCGAAACCATCATGATCCCCGTGTACATTGTGAACAAGGAGCTGGGGCTGCTTAATTCTCTGTCGGCGCTGGTCATTAACGGCATTTTGTCAGGCTTCAGCATTCTTCTGATGCGCAGCTTCTTCGGGGCGGTGCCGTGGGAGCTGGGGGAATCCGCCAGGCTTGACGGGGCCGGAGAGCTGCGCATATTCTTAACCTTATATGTCCCCTTGTCCGCGGCGGGGCTGGCAACCATCACCCTGTTCGAATTTGTGGGCAAATGGAACCATTTCACACCGGCCGTGCTGTTTCTGAGCGATCCGGCCAAATATACGCTGCAGGTGGCCCTGAAGGCGTTGATCATTGACACCTCCTCCACCTCCAGCAATTTTCTGATCACCAAAAATGTGCGAATGGCAGGCATTGTGATTGCCTTATTGCCGTTAGTTATCATTTATCCGTTTGTCCAGCGGTTCTTTGTGCAGGGAATCATCGCGGGGGCAACCAAGGAATAGGAGGCGGGCCCATGCGGCTGGAGCTTATCCGGGACATCATGTCCCATGAGGAAAAAACATATATCGAGGTGCCCTTTACGGTGCCGGAGCATGTGGAGCGCCTTTCGGTATCCATGAAGGTGGAGTATTTGGCGGGTGATGCTCCTCCGAAAATCCGCAGCGCACCAGACACAAACGTTGTCTCTCCGGCAACGGCGGCTAAACCCTCGGCCAACAGGTTTGGCATCCGCCTTCCCTCCCCCAAAACCACCATTGTGGATTTAGGTATCCGGGATTCCGCCGGGATGAGAGGGTGGAGCGGCGGCGCCCGCAGCTTCTTCGAAATCGGGCCGGAGGAGGCGACACCGGGTTATTTGCCGGGAGAGGTGACTGCAGGCGAATGGAAGGTCCTGCTGGGTGCTTACCGGATTCCCGCCGCCGGCTGCCGCGTCATTCTTGAGGTGCAGCTTGCCGAAGCGCCAGGCCGCTGGCTGAAGGGCGAGCTGCATGCCCATACCAACCATAGCGACGGGCACTATTCCCTGCCGGAGGCCATTAAGCTGGCGGAGCAGGCAGGACTGGATTTTCTCGCCTTAACGGACCACAATACCGCAAGTCAGAATCTGGCCCGCCACCGGCTAGAAACGGATCTGACCCTGATCCCGGCTATGGAGCTGACCACCCTCTCCGGGCATTGCAACCTCTATGGGCTGGAAGCTCCTATCAGCGATTTCCGTTCTCTTCACCCGGAGGATACGATCCAATTGTTGACCTCCGCTAAAGAACGCGGCGCTTATATTTCGCTGAATCATCCCCATTGCAGCAATTGCGGATGGACGTGGGGCTTTGATGTGCCCCATGACTGGGTGGAGGTTTGGAACGGCCCGTGGCGGGAGGATAACCTCAGGACGCTGGTGTGGTGGCAGGAGCAACTGGAAGCTGGACGGAGACTTACCGCTGTCGGCGGCAGCGATTTTCACCGGCCCCACCCGTATATCCGCCATGGATCTCCGTGCAATTGGATTTTTGCCCACGGGCGTTCGGTTGATGCCATACTCCGCGCAGTAGACCGCGGGCGGGTTACCCTGTCCCATTCCCCGGAGGGGCCGCGGTTGACCATCTCCATCGGGCAATGGGGAATGGGTGACGTGGTCCCTGCCGCTCTTGCAGAGGGGATGTGGCTGGATGTACAGGCTTCGGGCGGACTCCTCCGCGGCGATGTGCTGCGGGTTTACTCCGCCAATGGCTTGGAGGAGGAACGGATACTGGACGGCGGGGCTGGGGACGGCAATGGAGATGGAAATGGAGCATCCGATTGGATCAGAACCGGACCTGGCAAAGGATCCGGTGATGTGGCCGGCCTAGGCGGGAACAATGGCACCCTGCTGAAGCTGGTTTCCCATAACCGCCTGTTTTACCGGGCGGAGCTGTGGCGGTATGCGGAGGAAGCCGGCGGACTGTCGATGATTGCCATGACCAACCCGATCTACCTTTCAGCCCAATAGCATATGCTTCCGCAGGCCAAAAAGGCCGGTCCTGGATTCTTCACCAGAGCCGGCCTTTCATATGGCTTTTTTCATCATTCCGCTTCAGCTGACCTCCGCTTCCTGTTCCACGGGCATAACCCGGTTCCATAATACTGCGGGCTCACAGACCACAGCCTTGGCGGCATGAAGCCTGTCTAAGAGCTCCGGAAGTTCCAGCTGATCCAGAGAAGCCAGCCGCTCATGGCAGGGGCCGAACTTCATCACAGCGGTTGTGGCGTTGGGGACAACAACCGTGTACAAACCGGCTTGCATGGCTGCCTCCGCTCCTGCCGGAGAGTCCTCGATGGCCGCCGTCTGCCGGGGTCGTACCCCCAGCATCCGCAAGGCTTGCTGGTACAGCTCCGGGTCCGGAGCCACCCGGGTGGCGTCATCCACGGTCCGGATACAGTCAAAATAAGAGGCAATCCCCCACTTCTGGAGGTGGGGATCGATCTCCCGCCGCGGTGCGGCGGACACCAGGCCGATCTTAAGACCCATGGCTTTGGCGCGCACCAGGGCATCCATTACCCCTGGCCGGAGCTCTTCTTGTTCCGTGAGTTCGGCACACCGGCTGCGGATCGACTCCCGGAAGGCATTCAACTGCACCGGGAGTTGCATCCGGCCAAGTAAATCCTCGTAAGGGTTGAAGCTTTGGAAGCCTGTGCCGATGCACTGCGCATACAAGGACCAGTCCAGCTCCGCACCCTGCTCGCGGTAAGCTTCCAGGAAGCTTTCGTAACGGGGGGTTTCCGTATCCAGAACAGTCCCTCCAAAGTTAAATATGACCGCTTTGATCATCGTCTCTCCTCCCTTCCTGCTTCAATTGATTCACACCTTCGCATCAACAGGCCTGCCTCCGGCATGATGGGGGAGCGGGATAGATCCGTCAGGAACAAACATGGTAAGCCAGCTGGAATTCGGGCATTGGAAAAACAACAAAAAGAGCCCTTCAAACAAGGGCCCGACTCTACTTGTATAAGCAAAGTAATGACCCATCTCCATGCTGACGAGGTTAGCTGACGGACTCGGGCAGATGGCATCCCTACACGCAATAACTGCATGATTCGCCCCAAAAGAATGGTTCCCCCGCTTTCCGGTATGTTACCCCGGAAATTAAGCGTAGTTTTATGCTACTTCAAAAAAACTGAAAAGTCAAATATTTTATTGCCTGGATTGCCGCGGATCCCGGTGGGCGGATTGTACTCGGTTTTTCATATACGATTGGTCACTTGGGCCTCTGTTCAGCCATTTGTACTCGGTTTTTCATATACGATTGGTCGTTAGAGCCTCAACCCGGCCAATTGCATGTAAAACCGCGCCAACACTAGCTGGCGCGGTTCTCATCATCCTTATGAGAGTTTACTTGTTGTACAGCCTGTAGAGGATAACCGCGGCTTCTGCTCTGGTTGTGTTTCCAGTCGGATTGACTTTGTTATCGCCGCCTTCGATCAGCCCTTCCTTAATCATGGCCGCTACGCTGCTCACCGCATAGGAAGCCACCTCGGACTTGTCGGCGAATTTCTCCAGATCCGCTGCTGCCCCCTGCTGATTCAGCTTCTTCTCCAGCTTCAAGGCTCTTTCTGTCAATACCATCATGTCCTGCCGGGTGATCTTGATATCGCTGCCGAATTTGTCGTTGTCAATGCCGTTCGTAATGCCTAGCGCTTTGGCAATGGCAACCTCTTGATAATAATAAGCATTTTCCTGAACATCGCTGAAATTGCCGTTTGTCTTTGCAGTCAATCCAAGTGCCCGAACAAGGGAATACAGGAAGTCCGCCCTGGTGATATCGGCTGCCGGATGGAATACACTCCCCTCTGTCTTGAGAATATCCTTGGACGCAAGCACTTCGACCGCACTCTTAGCCCATGCCACCGTCCCGAGATCTGTGAATGTCTTGGACACGTATGCTACCGCGTAGCCGTTGAAATGAGTGGTTTTGAAGGTTACCATACCAGTTTTGGAGTCGTAGCGTCCGCTCGGTATTGTAGTCACATTTCCGTTTCCGTCCATGCTCCAAACCACAATCATTTCCGGATTCTTCAATTCATCCGCAGTTGGCTTGTAAGGCACGGATACAGTTACAGGTGCGCTTGGGTTGCTCCAGGCCGTCTCTTTTCCGTCCACCGCAAGGGTAAGCTGTATGACCGGTCTATCGCCAAGGGCAGCCTTCACTTCCGGCGCGAGCTTGGACTTGTCGCCTTTGCCAATTTTCAGTGCCACTTCCTTGCCGCTGCTTGCCGTTGTGCCGGCCAGCAGGTTACCAGGGATGACAACCTTGCCCAACTCCGTGGACAGCGTGAGCTTGTGTTCCTTGGTTCCACTTATCAGCGCCGCAGCAGGCAACCCTACGGCGTAGGCATTCACTCCTTGGGCTGCAGGGATCTCCAATGTCACATTCTTCGCCAGGAACTCCTTTACTTTTTCCAAATCAGGTGCCGCAACAGATACGATTCCATTCTCCACAGTCGTCTTCACAGTTACCTTCTGCCCTGAAACAACCGAAGCGGCAGGCGTAGGTGTTGGTGAAGACGATGTTTCACTGTCGGAAGAGGAAGGAGAATCTGTTTTGCCGTTTGTTACTTTTATGGTGTATATCTTTACCGTACCGTCCTCAGCGGTTACCTCTACCTTAACATCCGTTGCTGCACCCGGTGTCAGAGATATGGTGCCGGAGGCTGTGCTACTGGGGACAACCGTGCCGTCCATTTTAATGGTTGCCTTGTTATCTGCGGCTGTGGCAGTCACCTTCACGCCCGTCGAATCCTGCAGGGAAACACTATACTGGATGGTTGCTGCGGCAAATGCCGGATCAAGTGTCCCAGCGCTCAGCGTCAACCCGCTGAGATTCGCGTTAGAGGATTTTACCGGTGCGGGCGTTTTGGTGTTGGTCACCTTGATCGTATAAATCTTCTCCGTACTCCCGTTCTGCGCAGTGACTTTGACTGTAATCAAGGTCTCACCTGCCGGTGTGTCTATGACGGCGGAGGCCGTTCCGCTTTCCACTGCCGTACCGTTTATCTTTATGGTTGCCTTGCTGTTTTTTGCCTCCGGTGTTACTTGAATGCTGGCAGCATCCTTCAATGCTACCTCATACTCGGTGGTCGCCGCATCGAATGCCGGATCAAGTG
The DNA here is from genome assembly GCF_046098205.1 of Paenibacillus mesotrionivorans. Classification (NCBI taxonomy): domain Bacteria; kingdom Bacillati; phylum Bacillota; class Bacilli; order Caryophanales; family Paenibacillaceae; genus Paenibacillus; species Paenibacillus mesotrionivorans. The sequence goes on from NZ_JBJURJ010000002.1 coordinate 197,394, forward strand.
TGCCCGCACTCAGTGTCAAGCCGCTGAGATCCGCAATTGTATTAGCGGGTGTATAGATTCCAAGATCGCCAAGATCAATCCCATAGCTGTTCTGGAGCTTCCCGTATTCACCCTCGAAGAAGCTATCCAGGTAGGAATGCCCCTGAATGAACCGGTCCGGGTCCATGGCGCCATAGTAACCGGCATTGGCATTGTTCTGACCGTCAAACAGCACATAGCTTCCTTGCCACCCTGAACCGGCTACGCCCCAACTGATGATATGGTCGATATACGGGGCGAATTTGGTGAACAGTTTGTACAATAACGCGTACTCATAACCAAGGGCGTCAGACTGTTTGACATTAAGCACTGCGGGAGCAGTGGCGCCGCCGCCGGGAGCGTCCGTCGGAATCTTAAGGTCAAGCTCGGAGTAGGAAATGCCGGACAGAAGGCCCCGGTCAACGAGAGAGGCATAGAGGGCCATAGCATATTGGTTATCGCTGGCAAGAGTTTTTCCAACCGCATCATGCCCCTGGATACCGATGTCTTCGATAAGAGGCCTTCCGTCATACAGCGGATCGGAGAGCCATGCGGTGTTCAGTTCGAGAACCATGTTGTATACGGTTCTCGCTTTGCTGCGGGACGCCAGCCCGTAATCGTTGTAGGTCAGCTTCGGAGGAGTGTCAACGATATAAGCGTCAATGCTGCCGTCCGTGTCATGCCCATCGAGCTTCATATACTCGGGAAGGTTCTCGTAGTTGGCTTTGTAAGCCGCCGCCATCCGGGCATTGGGGGCCGCAATGTGGGCATTTTTGAAGAGCAGGTAAATGTAATGGTCCTTGACATCGCCATCAATCCGGTTATCTGACATGGCAGCAAGCCAGTTGGTGTGTTTAAGGCTGTTTCTCCAGTTGTTTGCATCCGTAGGAATGAGCTCGCTGTGGCGGCTTTCGTGAACCTCTTCATTAAGCACGTCCCAGGAATTGAAGGGAATGATTCCGCGGGATACGCTGGAGCCATACTTTGCATCTGTGGTCAAGAAATGCCGCATCACATACATCGTATGGTTAAACTGGACTCTTCTGGCCATTTCCTTGTCTACCTTAACCGTGGTTGTCACGCCATTGCCAAGTCCGTAGAATTTGGTTGTGCCGGTATACCCGGAGGGAAGGTTCGCGGGAATAATTTGCGTCATCCATCCTGGAGCCTGGTTGTACCATGCCAATACATGACCATGGGACTTGTACTGTCCCGGCGTTCCGGAATCTCTGATTGCCTGATAAGAGCCGGTCGGGAAGCTGTATTCAGCTAAACCCGGGGTGGTGGCTGCGCCGTTCATAGGTTCACCGGCAGCATTCTTCAGCCAGCTTGGGCCGCGGGGATGGGTTCCATCGGCCTTGAGATTGTTGCCGTCAACAAAGATTTCGTAATGGTTGGCTCTGGCGCCCGTTACGGTGCCGGTTCCGATGGCGCCGACCATAAACAGGCCGTTTTCCCTGTTATATAGGCTCTTTAAGGGGGCTACCGCACTCTGGTTTTCCTTGTTGACTACGTTGGGAAGCGGAATACCGTTGGGATCGGGTGTCGAGATTTGGATATTGGCCACAAGAAGCATGCCTGTTTCCACGGGGCGGGCGTTCTCGCCGTGAAGCTCGAGAACGAAGCTGGAGGAACTGCCGGTTGAGGCGGTGATGCTGTGGTGCGCCTTCAACCAGGTTTCGCTGTTATAGCTTCCTACCCAGTCCGGGTTAAGGTTGTTGTATTGATAATCCCTCAGATAGGCATCAACGGTAGAGCTGCCGGCTCTGATTCTCCACCTCATAAATTTGCCTTGCGCACTTTTGGGATAGTACACGTCAAACTCAATTGTTGAACCCGCCGGGATATTTACAGCCGGGGATAACGGAGATTCGAGACTTATTCCGCCAAACGTGCTCTTTCCGTTATGGGCGTAATTGATCTGGAGTACGTCCCCCTTGCCTTTGGAATCTGCAAAAGGATACGGGATCATTTTGAAGGTGCCGCCGGCAAAATCGGCGGGAACACGGTTGTCCAGCGGGGTTCTCGCGGCCCAGACATTGGTGGGTTCGGTAACCTTTACAGGCATTTGGCCAGGACCCGGGTCCAGCCGGAAATAAGGATCCTCTTCGGCATACACAGCAGCATATACCGATGTAGACACAGAGTTGTACACAGCTTGAGTCACACTGGATCCGCCGTCAGTTTGGCCAGCCTGGGACGCTGAGGCCGGAACAGGGGCAAATGCCAATAAGGAGAACAGCATGATAACGGCAAGCATACGGGAGACGTTGGTTAGAAGTTTTTCACTGTTCATCTTCGGCTTACTCCTTCTCGATTCGGAATTTTGTACAACTGCACCGACAATGATGTTGTTTTAATCCCCCCCTTTGATGTTTTACGACAAATTCCGAAAGCGCATTCAAATTAGATAAACGAATATAAGCCCTCGACTTAGCTCAGCAGTTTGTCACAGACGGTGGAGACCGATCTTCCTCTCTCTGCCACTCTGACAATCTCTTTGCTGCAAGCGATTGGCTATTGATAACAATATATATAATCCTTATAATAAGCTCCATGGATAGATAATAAGTCCTTTGTATTTTTTTCGAAAACGGAGACTTTTATGGACTACAAGGAGATCAATCCGCAAATCGAATATTTCATCAACAGGCACTCTACTCCCACCTGGATTATCGAGGATGCCACAACGAACTTTATTGATTTATCCTATTTCTCCAGCGGCAGAGCCTTTTACAAGGTGAATGGCGAACAGTACGAAGTCAATCAGGGCGATCTCATTTGTATACCCCAAGGCAGCCGGCGCAGCGCAACGACGGATGCGGACAATCCCATGGAGAGTTTTGCTGTAAATTTCCAATTGTACGATATTCGCGGGAATTTTGTTGAGCTTCCTTTTCCGTTGGTCTCCCATATCGGCATCTCGGAAGAACTATTATCTTTATATAATGAGCTGACACTGGTGTGGCTGAAAAAAAGTCCGGGGTTCGAAATCAAAGCCCGCGCGCTGCTATTGATGATTCTTCACTATTATTTTAAGCGCTTCCATTACAAAGTGAACGTGCAAAGCATAGACAGCAGAATCCAGAAAAGCATCCGGTATATCCTCGGCAATCTCCACAATCCTATCGAGGTGGAGGAGCTTGCCAGAATGTCCGGCGTAACCACCGCTTATTTCGGAACCCTTTTCAAAAAAAATACCGGCTCTTCCGTAAAAGAATATATCAATAAAATGAAAATCAGCAATGCGGAGAATATTCTGCTAAGCGGTGAATTTTCCGTCAAGGATGCAGCCTACAAATGCGGCTTTGAAGATATCTTCTATTTCAGCAAGCTGTTTAAACGGATTAAGGGATATCCTCCCTCCAAAATTCTGTCGGACAAAAAGATGACCGAATTGGCAGTGCAAAAAGGCCCCTGACAGGGGCCTTTTTGCGTACATTAACATAACCATGCCCGCCGTCTTATTGGCCCTGGGCATTGCCCCCTACAGGCGCGGAGGGCGAAGAAGCATATTCGCTGAAGGTGGACAACACCGAGTTGTAATCCTCCATATCGGATACGCGGATTCCGCTGTACAGCTGGTTGACCGCATCACCGGGCAGGCTGCTCTTCATATGCTGGACATCCAGCTGGAAGAAGGTGCGGATGACCTTTTCCTGCTCAGGTATGCCTTCGAACAAACTGAGGTTGCCGTTCTTATCCATGCCGAAGTAGGCATTCTCCCGGCAATGGGGCGACAGATCCTCCACCGGCTCCACCATTTGCACCCGGCCGCTATCCTCCACACTCACTAGGGTGCCGGGATGCTCCTTGTAGAAGCTTAGAATTTCCTGCGGAGTCATGGTCATGCTTTCAGCGGTTTCCTCTCCGCATACATACTGCTTATGGAGGACCACTTCCCGCATGCCTTTGCCGTTTCTGATGCTTTCCAGTACCCCGGCGCTGACTGCTTCCGCTTCCTGCTCTATGCTGATATCCTTCGGATTTAATGCAGTTGCTGCCGCCTGATGGTCCGGCTTTGGCTCCTCCGCCCCCTGATGCAGCCACAAAACTGTAACGGCGGAGCCGGCCAAAAGCAGGTAGGCTCCCAGCGACAGCCAGCGCTTTTTCATCTTCAGCCGACGTTTCAACTGTTTGTACAGGTTGGAGTAAGTCACTTCATTCCCCTTCTTCCGGAGTTTTTTTCTAGCTTTCCCACTCCGGAGGGGAATTATACAAGTTTAGAAATTAATCCAAGGCTGGCTGCCCTTCGGTTCGGGATCAGAAGCAGCCGCTTTGGCGTTGCCGTAGGATTTGGATTGCTGCGGTCTTTTGGCAATTGTTTTTTTGAGGGTTGGTTTGGTCCGCCCTGCCACAGGAGCGCCCTTGATCGCTTGAGCTGCCGGCTCCACGGCAATGGCTTCCGTATGGGGGGCAGCATTTACAGGCAGATTGGACGCACTGTCAACGGCAAAAGCATACGGATTGGCATAAGGAGTAGCCACAGTGGGCAGGGAATGGACGGCTGCTTCATGACCGGGATAAAAGCCTGCGGGCTGCATGGCCCACGGGGCATTGTTCATGCCCGGCTGCTCCATCCAAGGGGCATTGGCTGCCGCCGGCTGTACGGCCCACGGGTTTACCGGCTCCGGACAGGGCTGCTGCCACCCATACGGCTGCATCGCCCACGGATTCACTGGCTCAGGGCAAGGCTGCTGCGGCCATCCATAACCGGCCATCGGCTGCATGCCCCACGGCCCCTGTGCCGCCGGGAATTCGGGCCATACAGGGCCGGGTACTCCGACACTTGCCCACGGGGATACCGCCCCGGGGTTCCCCCAAGGCTGGACTGACGGGCCCCAGTCCGGTCCGGCTGCCGGGTCCTGAATGGCGTAGGGCAATCCGGGGATGGTGCCCCCTCCGCAGCCGCAGTCATCCTGGCCCCAGGGCAGTGTTTGCGCCAGCGGCGATACGGCAGGTGGCGCATTGTTGCCCAGCCCCGGATACGGCTGATTGGCCCAATCGGCAGTCGGATCGCAAGGCTCCTGTCCGGGAGGATACATAGCCATAGCCTCTACCGCAGGAACAGGCATCTGCCAGAAGGGATGCTGCAGATCCTGGGCGCCTGCCGTTGCTTGGGGGAAAACAGGCAGCGGCGGCATCGGGTAACCTCCGTACGGCTGCTCCGGCCAAGGCGGACACGGTGCATGTTTGGCCGTTTGTGCCGCTTCCACCACCGGCATAAACGGATTTACGTTGCTGGAAATGGGCTGGTTCACGGCAGGCTGCTCCGGCTTCTGGGCCGCCAGGGGAAGCACATTCTCGGGCGCCACATTACCGATGGTATACGGCGACTGGAATTGGGGCGTAGAAGACTTCTCCGTTACGGGAGATATGGCATTGGGGAATGCGGGTTTTTCCGCAGCCTTCTCCACTGCTTTTTCTGCAACCTTCTCCGCTACTTTTTCGGCCACCTTCTCGGCAGCCTTTTCCACTGGCTTTTCCACGGGCTTTTCAACCGGCTTTTCCACGGGCTTTTCGACCGGCTTCTCGACAGGCTTTTCGATGGGCTTTTCCACCGGCTTTTCTACCGGCTTCTCCACCACCGGCGGTGCAGGGGCAGGCTGCGGCGCTTCCACCACCGGCTTTTGCTCCGTTGCCTTCGGCTTCAGCAGCTCCGCTTTGGGGGAGGTAGCGGCTTTTTTGCCGATGGAGGCGGACCAGCCGGCATGCCCTCCCTGGAATCCGCTGCCGGAATCCTTGGGAATGTAAACCGTATCCCCCGACAGCAGCACACTGGGGTTTTTCAGGTGGGGATTGGCATTAATCAGCGCCTGCAGCGGCACCTCCCATGCCTTGGAGATCTTCCACAAGGTGTCGCCCTGGGCCACGGTGTGCTTGTGCTTGTACTCGACCGGCGGCGTAGGGGCAGAACCGGAAGCTGCGGGAATTTTCACCTTTTGCCCCACCGCTATCTGATCCGGATCAGCAATCTGGGGGTTGGCTGCCTTCAGCTGCTCCAGGCTGACGCCGTACTTCTTGGCTATTTCGAACAGAGTATCTCCTTGCTTGACAATATGAATCTTCAATCGGATAACCTCCCGTACATAAATTTGCGGTTTTACCGCATTGGATTGCACATACCCGCTCTCCAATAACTCCCTTCATCATATGCAGCCTCTAGGCGAATGACATCCCCCATTTAGGGACTATCTAAAAACTCTTCCGGATTTCTAAGACAGCCCCTGTCCAGAATTGCGAAAAAACCCTCCATACACCATATGGTGAGGAGGGTTTGTCTTATAACGGGAAAAGCATGGCTTGGGAAAAAAATGGTCCGGGACCGACAGGCTCCTAGATCTTGTAGCCGTCAAGCTCCACGATGCCGCGGAACTCCTTCAACAGACGGGTGGTGACAGGGCCGGCCTTGCCTTCGCCGATAGTGCGTCCATCCACCTCGCGGACAGCGATAACCTCTGCCGCGGTGCCGGTGAAGAACACCTCATCCGCCACATACACATCATGCAGGGTGAAGGGCTCTTCCTTCAGCGGAATGCCATGTTTGGCGCACAGCTCGATAATGGCCAGACGGGTAATCCCCTCCAGCGCGCCGCAATAACAGGGGGGAGTAAACACAACGCCGCGTTTTATGATAAAAATATTGTCTGACGAGCCCTCTGCTACATACCCCTGGGAGTTTAGCATAATCGCTTCGCCGACTCCGGCCAGGTTGGACTGGATTTTCACCAGAATATTGTTCAGATAATTCAAGGATTTGATCTTGGGGTTCAACGCGTCCGGCAAATTCCGGCGGGGGGAAACGGAGATGGTCTTCAGACCGTTCACATAGGCTTCCTCCGGATAAATGGCCAGCTGCTCCGCAATGATAATCACATTGGCTTTGGGGGAACGGCGGGGGTCAAGACCCAGATCGCCGGGGCCGCGGGATACGACCAAACGGATATAGCCGTTTTTGAGATTATTCTTGCGGAGGGTTTCGGCTACCGCCTCCTGCATCTCCTCATAGGACAAGGGGATCTCCAGCATGATGGACTTGGCCGAATCGTACAGACGGTCCAGATGCTCTCTTAGTTTAAAGATATTCCCGTTATACAGCCGGATACCCTCGAAAATCCCGTCTCCATACAAAAATCCGTGGTCATACACGGAAACCTTGGCATTTTCCTTCGTGACAAACTCTCCGTTGAGATAAATCCATTGCTCCGACATTACGCCTGAACCTCCTTCAGAATTTCGTAGGGATAGCTGGGATAGGAGCCCAGTACGCGGACCATACAGCCCAGAGCTTCAATTTCCTCCAGAGCGGCAGGCAATAGTACCGATTCCGTCGTTCCTTCCACATCGATATAGAAATAATAGCTGCCAAGCTTCAGCTTGGTAGGACGGGATTCAATTTTGGTCAGGTTGATCCGGCGCCAGGCAAAGGCGGACAGCACCTGATGCAGAGCACCGGGAAAATCCTCCGGCAGGGTCACCAGAATGGTGGTTTTCCAGTTGTCCGAAGGCTGCAGCTCCGGCTTGTCCCGGCCGATGAGGACGAACCGGGTATAGTTATTGTGATGGTCGGTAATATTCTCCGCCAACAGGGCCAGATCATACATACGGCTGCCATGCTTTGTGCCGATGGCCGCCCAGCCCTTGCCCGGATTCTCCTTCACCAGACGGATGCCATGGGCCGTGCTGTTCACATATTCGAATTCCACATCGGGCATATGCGCGTTCAGGAACCGGTGGCATTGGGCAATGGCCACATCCTTGGAGAAGATCTTGCGGATGCGGGCATAATCGGGTCCGCCGCCGTTCTTCAGCAGCAGCTCGTCCCCGTGGCCGATGAGATTCTGCCTGGAGGGATAGGTCCACTCCGCCCGGATCGGCGGGCTGTCCTCCTGAACCAGGGAATCCACATGCATACGGACAGAACCCTCGATGGTGTTCTCGATGGGAACAACTCCATAATCAATGGAGCCGTCCACCGCAGCGGCAAAAATATCCGCCACCAGCTTAAACGGGAAGAAGGCATGCTGTTCCCCCTGGAAAAATAATGCCGCCGACTCATGGGAAACCGTCCCCTCAGGGCCTAAATAACCAATGCGCTTCACTCCCGAACCTCTCCTTATCGTCACTGCAGCGAAATAAGCACCGCTAGATTTCATCACAGCTCCTTGATGTTTTCGATAAATGTACCTGAAGGAGATTCCGGTGTCAAGAGTGTGAGCTGCGGGCCTTCGCGGTCAGGCATCAGCCACAGGGTATCCGCTTCGATTCCGGCGGCTCCGAAGCTCTTGTGCAGGAACTGCTCCAGCTCCTCCTTGCGGCCCGATTCCCGGTCAACCAAAGCAAACATCGTGGGACCTGCACCGGACAGAGCGATCCCCAACGCTCCATGCTCGGGGGCATCCCGGAGAATCTCCGCCATGCCCGGCACCAGTGAGGCACGGTAGGGTTGGTGAAGCGCATCCTGCATGGCGTGGCGGATCATCTCCAGCCGGCCTGTGCACAAGGCCGCCACCAGCACATTGGAATGGCCTACATTGAATACGGCGTCCTTCATGGACAGCTCCTTGGGCAGCACATTCCGGGCCTTTTCCGTGGAGAGCTGGAACCTGGGGATGGCTACCAGGGCCTCCAGCCGCGGGTGGGGCTCCACCTTGATGCATTCCGCCCGTTCCCCGTCCCAGAAGGCTACGGCTAACCCTCCAAAAAGAGAAGCCCCCACATTGTCCGGATGCTTCTCCATGGCGCTGGCCATCTGGAACAAATCATCAGTTGACAAGGGTGAGCCGATCAAGGCGTTGGCCGCTGTCAGAGCACCTACAATCGTAGAAGCGCTGCTCCCCAGCCCCCGGGTCAAGGGAACGTCGCTGTACATGGAAACCTCTAGCTCCGGTACATTCACACCCGCTTTGCGGAACACCTGCTGGGCCACCTTGTACACCAGATTGGTTTTGTCCGTGGGCAGCCCTTTATCCGCCAACTGCTCCCCATAATAATGAAACTCCGTCCGATCCTTGGCAGCACGCATTTCAATCCAGGTATATAAGGAAAGTGCCAGGCCAAGAGAATCGAAGCCCGGTCCCAGATTGGCCGTGCTGGCCGGAACCCGGACCCGGACTCCTTCGATATGCTTCGACATGTTCGTTTCTCCTTTAGCCTTCCACACGGTAGACGCTTTTGATTTCCTGCACCACATCCAGCTTGTTGAAGGCGTCCAGCACCTGGTTCATGGCCGCCTGGTTGGCGGTGTGGGTAATGATGATAATTTCAGCCATGGGGTTAACAGGATTGGGCTGCTGGTTCACGGACTCCAGACTGACCTCATTGTCGGCGAACACCTGGGTAATCCGGGCCAGAACCCCTGCCTTATCTGCTACGTGCAAAAGAATATAAAATTTCGAGCAGATTTGGGAGTCCGGCCTCAGCTTCTTTTCCTTGTAAGCCAAGGTAGCCGTCCGGCCGTTAACGCCCATACGCAGGTTCTTCACCACATTCACCAGGTCAGACACGATGGATGTCGCCGTAGGCAGCTCGCCTGCACCTGGTCCGTAAAACATGGTTTCCCCCACCGATTCCCCATACACATATACGGCGTTGAACACACCGTTGACGGAGGCCAGCGGGTGGGTGGTTTTCACCATGGTGGGCTGCACGCTGACGCTGATTTCGTCCTGTTGGCATTCGGCGATGCCCAGCAGCTTGATTTCGTAGCCCAGCCGTTTGCCGTAGGCAATGTCCTCCTTGCTCACCTTGCGGATGCCCTCCACCTTCACATCGGTCAAATCTACATTGGTACGGAAGGCCAAGGTAGCCAGAATGGTCATCTTGCGGGCAGCATCCAGGCCGTCCACATCCGAGCTGGGATTGGCTTCGGCATAACCCAACTGCTGGGCTTCCCTCAGCACATCCTCATAGGCGGCGCCTTTTTTGCTCATTTTGGTCAAAATATAGTTGGTGGTGCCGTTCACGATTCCCATCACCTTGGTGATCCGGTCAGAGGAAAAACTCTCCGTCAGCGTCCGGATAATGGGAATGCCGCCGGCTACACTGGCTTCATAGAAAACATCGCAGCCATGGGCTGCGGCTTCGGTCATGATTTCCTCCCCGTGCAGAGCCATCAGGTCCTTGTTGGCGGTGACAATATGCTTGCCCCGGGAAATTGCCTCCAGCACATAGCTTTTGGCGGGTTCGATACCGCCCATCACCTCAATGACCACATCTATATCGGGATTGGCAATAATGTCCGCAGGTTTGTCGGTTAATACCCCGTCCCCAAAAGCAACAGGCCGGGCTTTGGATACATCCTGAACCAGCACCTTCTCAATATGGATTCCCAGACCCGTCTGTCTTTGCAGGTCCTCCTGATGTCCCTCTACGATTCGCACAACCCCGGTCCCTACCGTACCCAGGCCGAGCAAACCCACTTTGATGGTCACAGTGATTCCTCCTGTTCTCTCTCTTTCTATTGTAAGGCGCAGACGCTCCGTTATGGCCTAACCCTGTCCGACAATGGACACTCGCTTCACCCCGTCATGGCCGCGCAGTGTTTCAATAAAGGTGACAAACTGCTCACCCATCAGGGAAGTATCCACGGAAATGACTACATTGGCCATTCCCTGAAGAGGGATGGATTGGTGAATGGTCAGTACATTGCCCTCCAGGCCGGCAATCAGCCCCAGCACCTTGGACAGGATGCCCGAACGGTTCTCCAAATCCATGGAGATGGTCACAATCCGTTCCCGCTCCAGCTTGCTCAGAGGAAAAATGCCGTCCTTGTATTTATAGAAAGCGCTGCGGGAAAGCCCTGCCTTATCCACGGCTTCATGAATGGTTCTGGCCTGGCCCTGCGCCAGCATTTCCTTAACTTGCATGGTCTTGACCAGCGCTTCCGGCAAAATGTCTTGGCGTACCAAGTAGTAGCGATCATTGATTTTCGTTTCCGACATTCCGGATTTCGTCCTCTCCAAAGAGACTTTTGTTTTCGTATTGTGGACATTATACCGGAAGGTATTGAATCCGGCAATAGGCCCCGCAATAATTGTACTTTTTATGACAAACGGGCTGTCATGTTATGGCATCTCCCACGTTATCATACAAAGAAAATTGAGGACAAGCAAGGCAGTAAACAGAACACACAGAACAGTTGGAGTGATGGCAAAGACAGCGGACCGCTGTTACAATGTAGCCATGCCGGATGTCAGAAACTACACCTAAGGAGAGGTCAGATATGTATTCCCTGAGATTGATTGCCGTAGCCATGCTGTTCCATGAAGACAGGCTCTTGATGATGAAGCGTTCCCCCAACCGTACCTTGTCTCCGGGACAATGGGCTGGTATAGGAGGGCATCTGGAGCCATACGAGATGGCGGCCCCCCTTGCTGCCTGTTTGCGGGAGGTAGAGGAGGAAACGGGACTTCTGTCTGAAGATATTGAGGGTCTGGAGCTGCGGTATATCGTCACCCGGCTCAGCGGCACCGATCTGCGGCAGCAGTTCGTGTTCGCAGGCCGCGCCAAAACAGATAAGCTCTCCCGCACGGATGAGGGAGAGCTGCATTGGATCCCCCGGGATGAAATTCTGAACCGGGATATCCCCTATGTGTATCGGAGCCTCTTGGAGCATTACCTGCAATTTGGCGCAGCCGGGGGACTGTGGGCGGGAACCGCCACCTTGTCGGGGCAAACCGAGGACGCAGACGGCGGGCATAAGCCCAACATGATCTGGGTGCCGCTTCATGACCCTCTTTTGCTGTAAACCTCCGTTGTTCACGCGCCTGCCGCCTCATTCTTCGACCGGGAACTCTCCGGCGTGTAACCAGCGGCCAGGTCCCGCCACTTTTTCAGGACTTTCCAAGCTTCCTTGCGGGCATACAGCTCCCGGGCCAGCTGGAAGCCCTCCTCGTAGGTGGAAACCTTCTCATTCCAGTACAGCCGCAAGCCCGCATTATAAATGACATGCTCCCGCTCGTTCATTATCTCCGGCGCATCATCCCCCTGGATGAGCCGCTCCAGCAGCTCCAGCTGGCGTCCGGGAGAAGCCGGCTCCAGCACATATCCGGAGAAGCCGAAGGTGGACGGCTCCAGAATAGCCGTTTCATCCGTATCAGCGGAAATAATCCGGATCGTGGAGCTTTTGGCGATGGAGAGATCCTCCGAACCTTCCATTCCCTGCACGATAAAAGCTTTTTTGATGCCTGCCTTGGGTAGAATCTCCACCAGGCTTTCCACGGAAAACCGTTGCCCTGCGCCGATGAGCATCTGGTGGGAATGGACCGGATTGAGAATCCGCTCCACCTGGCCCATGAAGGTGTCCAGCCCCACCTCCTCCTGGAACCGCCTGATGCCGCCTAGCGCCGGGCACATTCTGTCGGTTCGGATATAACCGATCTTCACAGCGGCAAAAACGGCTTCCCAATCGCTGGCCGCCAAATCCGTCTGTATCCCCAGCCCCTGCAGCAAACCGCCCAGTGTGGCTCCATGTCCGGTAACCGCTCCCCCGCTGCCGTGCAGCACCTGGGCGAAGCCGACAGATGCCATCAGAAGACTTACCGGCAGAGTAACCGGCAGAATTTGACGGGGCGCATAAGCACCTGCGCAGTTGAGGGACTCAGAGAAGGAGGCGTATGGAAGCGAATACCTCCGGAACACATCCACAAACGCAGTCACCTCCTCGGTCGTCTCCCCCTTCATCCGCACAGCCGTCAGAAACGCAGCCGTTTGCGCCTCTGTGGATTCTCCCCGTGCAATGGCATGAGCGGCGGCAACAGCCTCGTCATAGGTGAGGTTCCGGGCTTCCTTCTTGGTGGTGCCCACCGCTTTTATCCACTGTTTCATTTTGTAGCCTCCTTTAACCGGACATTCACGGGGACGGATACCCGTCCGACCATCCATACCGAGAAACCTTCATGGACCGGACATGAACATCTCCCTCCGAGCCTCTAATCCGTAAGATTATTTCTAATATTATCCATATATATGACATGATAGAAGAGATTAAATTACGAATTTCAGATATTCATTCATATACTCTTTATTATATGTGAGTATTCCTTACACTTCAAATATACAACGATGTCACAGAAAGTTCAACGTTCTTCCTCGGATTGTTGATGTTCCGCCATTCTTTTTGGGCGTTTATCCTGCTTTTGAGGAAAAGCTGGAGAAAAAGACGAATGGTTTCCCCCGCACCCGGGAGCAATATTCGCAGTCGCTCCGGCCACGTCTTCTTCCGGGATTAACAAAAAGACCCCCGGTTATCCTGCCCGGAGGTCTTCCATGGCTGTGCCGCAGGCAACACTGCCTTAAGCCTCAGCCCTTTTCGCTGAACTCAAATTCAAACTTGCCGATCCGGACCGTGTCCCCGTCCTTGGCTCCGCGGTCACGCAAGGCCTGGTCCACACCCATCTTCCGCAGCGTCCGGGCAAAACGGAGCACCGTATCGTCAGAAGCGAAGTTGAAACGGCGCATCATCGTTTCGATGTTATTGCTCTCCACGACAAACACGCCATCCTCGTCCACTTCGATGCTGAAGTCGTTGGGGTCCTTCTGCTTGGTGAAGGTATATACCACCCGTTCCTGAACCGGATTTTCTTCCTTCTCCTCATCCAGCTCCTCCGGAACCGTGGCCAGCATCTGGGTGATCCGGTAGATCAGCTCACGCACACCTTGGCGGGAAGCGGCCGAAATCGGAATAACCTCCGTAATCCCATGCTCCTCTTCCAGCTTGCGCTTGAAGATCTCCAGATGCTCCGCCGCTTCGGGGATGTCCATTTTATTGGCGACCACCAGCTGCGGGCGACGCTCCAGCTTCACATTATAAAGCTTAAGCTCGTCGTTGATCTTCACCCAATCCTCGTAAGGATCGCGACCTTCGCTGGCGGACATATCCACCACATGGACAATGACCCGGGTCCGTTCCACATGGCGCAGGAACTCGTGGCCAAGACCGATTCCGGTATGTGCGCCTTCGATCAAACCCGGCAGGTCGGCCATAACGAAGCTTTGGCCTTCCTCCACATCCACCACACCCAGATTGGGTGATAATGTGGTGAAATGATAAGCGCCGATTTTGGGCTGGGCTGCCGATACCATGGACAAAAGGGTGGATTTACCGACGCTGGGGAAACCCACAAGCCCTACGTCCGCCATGACCTTCAGCTCCAGCAGCACATAGCGCTCTTGCCCTTCCTCCCCCTTCTCCGCAATACCAGGAGCCGGGTTGTTGGCCGTAGCAAACCGGGCATTGCCCCGTCCGCCTCTGCCACCCTTGGCAATCACCACTTCCTGACCGTGCCGGGTCATATCGGCAATCACTTCTTTGGTGTCATCATCCACCAGGAGAGTCCCCGGCGGCACACGGACAATCATATCCTCCGCGCTGGCGCCGTGACGGGTTTTGGTTTGGCCCCGTTCGCCCTTGGGAGCCTTATAATGCCGCTGGTACCGGAAGTCCATCAAAGTCCGCAAACCTTCGTCCACACGGAAAATAACGTCTCCGCCGTTTCCGCCGTCCCCGCCTGCCGGCCCCCCGTTCGGGACATAGAGCTCCCGCCGGTAAGAGACGATGCCGTCTCCGCCGTCGCCCCCTTTAACAAATACTTTCGCTGTATCTACAAACATGAAGCCACACCCTTTTTTGTGAAAATGCATGATGCCCGTTGTGCTTACGGACAGTTTATTTATGTCGGAAACGGAAGCGCCAGGGCGATAACCGCCCGGTCTTCCCCATATTCTTCTTCCCTGATGCTCAGCTTATCCTTATATTTGCGCAGAAAGTCCGATACCACCGTACGGAGCCGGGCCCAATCCGCTTCCCCTTGGAATACAAAATCCACCAGAATCTCGGCTTCTTCCTCATCAAAACCGAGACTGAGCACCGACGGCTCACCCTGGGATGGAACGGCGTTGCGGATGAGACGTTCGGAAACACCTTCAATAAGCTGAAATACCTCTTTTTCGGACATAGCCAGCTTCTGCAGATTCATTTCTGTCTCCAGCTCAACCTCCACGCGGCAGGTGCCGCCGGATACGCGCTGCTCCATCAAATACACAGCCAAGGCGGGGTTTCCCAGCTTGCAGATCAGGCTGTCCTGCAGGGCAGACGTCCTTATTTTATCCATATATTCCGGCAATATATCATACTTCTTGAGACGGGTATAACCAAACAATACCTGCAGCTCATTCATCCAGTCATGTCTGTAATGGGTCAGAAGCCGGAGAATGGTTTCCCTCTCCCGGAGCTTGTGCCCGTCTACCACCGCAGCGCCCAGCACCCAGGCCGAACCACCTGCAATGACTGCCAATATCACCCTTATGACAAGGGGCATCGGCCATATAACAAGAGCCGCCAGCGCCAGAACGCTGACTGCGCCCGCCGCGGCCCGTAATCCACTCCCACGTGCCATCCCGTTTTCCCGCCTTCCGTTGACCTCTTGCGTTTTCCGCAGGTGCGAAAAACCGGCTTTCGAAAGCATCTGCACACCGTAACGGCTGCCGCGGCAAGATGCGGCTTCCCTTGTTTTCGGAGGCCTCTTACCAAAAAAACTCCGGCAGTCAATTCTGCCGGAGTTTTAGTCGCGAGTCCTTAAGCTTCAACTGTAGCAGCAACCGGTGCTGCTTCTACCGGGTAGACGCTGACCTTCTTACGGTCGCGACCCCAGCGCTCGAACTTGACGACTCCTTCTACTTTCGCGAACAGAGTATCGTCTTTGCCGAGACCGACATTGTTGCCAGGATGAATCTTCGTGCCGCGTTGGCGAAACAGGATACTGCCAGCAGTAACTGTTTGTCCGTCAGCACGTTTTGCGCCCAGACGCTTCGCTTTGCTGTCCCGACCGTTCTTGGTGGAGCCTACGCCCTTCTTGGAAGCGAACAGCTGCAAATTAAGCTTCAACATGGATGTCTACCTCCTTCTTGATTTGGTTGTATGTCCGTCCCGAATGGTGACGAATGCACCATAGGATTCTTGTATGGACTGTATCATCACCACCATCGCCTCCAGCAGAAGCTGGACACGCTCGGCTGTTTCACCAGGAGCAAGCTCCGGTACGGCAGCCTCCAGAAACCCTTCCTCCACCCGGCCGGCAAGCTCAAGGCCCGTCAGCTTCTCAATGGCGTTCAAGGTTCCCACGGTAACAGCGGATACTCCGGCGCAAACAATATCCTTGCCCGGATCATTATAACCTGCATGGCCCGTTACGGTGAAGGAAACGATGCTTCCCTTCGCGTTCCGGTCAATCCTCACCTTAATCATAGAAAGCCGCTCCCCTGCCGATTAAGCCTGGATGCTTTCGATGGTGATCTTGGTGTAAGGCTGACGGTGGCCTTGCTTCTTACGGTAGTTTTTCTTGGCCTTATATTTGAACACGATGATCTTCTTGTCTTTGCCATGTTTTTCAACCTTGGCAGAAACAGAAGCGCCGGCTACAAGGGGAGAGCCTACTACCAGCCCGTCTTCCTTGGAAAGCAGAAGAACACGGTCAAACTTGACCACGTCGCCTTCAGCAGCGTCAACCTTCTCGATGTAAATAACATCGCCTTGTTGAACCTTATATTGCTTACCGCCTGTTTCGATAACAGCGTACATTTCGTTGCACCTCCTCATGTTGAGACTCGCCGTGAGTCCAGGTGACCGGCTTGGCCGATGCTTCAGGAACCCGACCCGTGCGGTTGCAGCATGTTTTACAACATACCAAAACAGGATAACATATTATGCCCATGATAGCAAGGACGTATTTGGCAGAATCGCAGCAATCACATTATAAGGGCGTCCCCGCCGAGTCTGATGTATGCCGCCCCCACGCATTTTCTTGCCCATACACCTTAAGACCCTCTTCCCGGATGGCATTCAGCTCCTCCGCCGTCATTAAGCCCGACCGGTACAAATTGAGATACTCCTGGGAAACCGTCTGGTCAAAAATCAGCAGATCATCGGTGTTGATTGTAACCTTCACCCCATAATCGTACAGCCGCCGGATGGGATGGCTGCCGTAGTCCTCCGCCCTGCGCAGCATAATATTGCTGGTGGGACATACATGGAGTCGTACGCCCGCTTCCGCAAGCCGCCGCATCACCAACGGCGACTGAGCCGCTGCAATCCCGTGATGCACCTCGTCCAGCTCCAGCTCCTCCACCGCTTCCAGAACATCCTCCGCCGTCCCGAATTCCCCTGTATGGGCCCGCAGTACAACACCATAGTTCCTGGCCAGCCGGAATAAATCCTTGAAGCAGCGGACAGACTGCGCCAGTTCATTCCCGCAAATATCCACAGAGCGGAACCAGCCGCTTGCTAATGCCTCCTCAAAACGCGCTTTCACCTGATCGGGATTGCAGCCCCTGTCCAAAGCCAGCTCCGGCAAAAATACCGCCTCCGGCGCATAGCGGCTGTGCATCTCCTTCATTGTACGGATAAAAGGCCCCACTCCGCCCAACGACTGGATTTCATCCAGCCCGTAGTTTAGCGCCAGGACCCGGATCCCGTCCTCGGCAGCCTGTACAAACGAAGCCTGAACACGAAGGAGATAACCCTCCAGACCAGGGCAATAGGATTTCACATGAATAGTAAACCAATCGCCCATTTCCCCCAGGGTAGCAAACCGCCCGGACGGCGGCGCAAGCTTAGCCTTGGCCAATTGAGCCACATACCGGATATTGCCGCCCCGGCCTGCATGGCTGTGCAAATCACTTTTGGGAATGTGCGCGACCTCTGACAAGTCCTCTTGCTCCAATGCTTCCATAAACCGCTGCTTCATCGTATCCCCCCGTAACCATTATCCAATCGTTGGAAATAAACTACTACGCAGAAAATGGGATAAGGGTTCCAGGGAATGAGTATCAAAGATCATTGGAATACATACCCGCTTCCTATATAATCACCCTAACAGTTTGTTCACCCGAGTTTCCGAAAGGTGTGATCCCCCACATGCATGTAATGTTCCAAAAGCTTCTGCAGGGAATAGAGCTGACCGGCGATTTAAAAAGCGACGTCAGCGCGTTTCTTACCGGCAACGACTGTCCCGCCACTGCCCTCCATTCTATGGAGGTGGGCGAGGAA
Organism: Paenibacillus mesotrionivorans; assembly: GCF_046098205.1. Classification (NCBI taxonomy): domain Bacteria; kingdom Bacillati; phylum Bacillota; class Bacilli; order Caryophanales; family Paenibacillaceae; genus Paenibacillus; species Paenibacillus mesotrionivorans. The sequence continues at coordinate 215,458 of NZ_JBJURJ010000002.1, forward strand.
GCGCGCAGCACCGCTCTTCGCTTCGGCGGCGATCCGCAAGCAGCAGAGGCGGCCGGCTGGCTTCATGACATCAGCGCCGTGTTTCCCGCAGATACCCGGGTTGAGGTTGCGCGGATCCTGCAGGTAGAGGTGCTTCCCGAGGAAGAGCAATTCCCCATGATCATCCACCAGAAGCTGTCCCGGGTTATGGCCGAAGACATTTTTGGAATCCGCAACACAGAAATTCTTGATGCAGTTGGATGTCACACCACACTCCGGGCAGGATCAAGCCATTTGGACCGGATATTGTTTGTGGCGGACAAAATTGCCTGGGACCAAACAGGAACGCCGCCGTATCTGGACAGACTAAACGCAGAGCTGGAGCGTTCCTTGGAACACGGGGCGTACGCCTACCTTTCTTACCTGTGGGAGCGCCGGAATACGCTGCGCGTGATTCATCCCTGGCTGCGCGAGGCCCATGGGGAGCTGGAGCAGGCCCTCCGTTTGCCTGTAAAGCCCCGCTGCTCGGCTTTTGTTGTGCTGGATCTGGACGGCACCCTGCTCAACTCCCGCAAGGAGGTTTCCCCGCGCAACGCCAAGGCGGTGCTGGACTGTGGCCATGGGCAACGCTATACCTGAATTGAAGGAATTTGCAGCAGAGATTACCGTTTCCCATGACCGGGACGGCGTTGCATTGGTTTTGGAATCCCTGCTTCATGAATTGACCCGAAGCTGAATAAAGCCCGATGGTGACAGATGGAAAGCGGAATGGTAGTATATATAAATGGTATTGGCACCAACATCAGAAGGAAACAGGTGAATTGCGCCTATGGCGAAGCGTTTTTTTCGATTGCTGACAGAACTTTCCTCCCGTAAATCTATTTCTCGACTGACCGGCTCCTTCGCCAAATCCAGGGTTAGCCGCAGGCTGATCCCCTGGTTTGCCCGCACGTACGGAATCCGGGTGGAGGATGCGGAGAAGCATGTACGGGAATATGCGTCGCTGAACGATTTCTTCTCGCGGCGGCTGAAGCCCGGCTTGCGACCCATCGCCAAGGATGCGGATATTGCCGTCAGTCCCGTGGATTCCTTGATCACCGGCATTGGTCCCATCCGGGAGGGACAGCTTCTTCAGATTAAAGGCCAGGACTATACCCTGGAGGAGCTGCTGAACGAATCGCCCCGGCTTGTCAGCTATACAGAAGGATTCTTTATGGTGCTGTACTTAAGCCCTACCGATTACCACCGGATCCATTCTCCGGTCGCCGGCAAAATCCTGGAGAAGGAGCATATCCCCGGTAAGGTATATCCGGTGAACGATTTTGGGCTGGTCCACATGAAGCGTGTCCTGTCCCGCAACGAACGCCTGGTGACCTATATCCGCCATGATTACGGCGAGCTGGCGGTGGTGAAGGTAGGCGCCATGAATGTCAGCAGCATTCAATATGCAACTCCGCTGCCGAATTGTCTCACCCGCGGCTGCGATCTGGCCTATTTCGAATTCGGCTCCACGGTGGTGCTCCTCTTCGAGAACGGCACCTTCACTCCCCGGCCGGATCTGCAAACAGGAAAAAAGGTCAAAATGGGGGAAACCCTGGGTCTGCTTCACAACAAATAAACATTTATTCTTGTCAAAAAATCAGCCGGCTTCCCGCATCCCATGCGGCCGAGGCCGGTTTCCCTATTAGAGAGGAGAGAAAATCGTGTCCGTACCTGCATCACACTTAAAGGGAGGAGCCGCTCAAGGCTCCGGGCCCGCTTCAACCGGGAATAATGCTACCATCTACAGCATTTTATTCGCCATCAGTCTGGTCCATCTGCTCAATGACTCCATGCAATCGGTGATCCAGAGCATCCTGCCGATTCTGGAGGAGGGCATGAGCCTGACGTACCTTCAAGTGGGTTTCGTCATCTTCGGACTGAATGTCACCTCCTCCATTCTCCAGCCCGTCGTAGGTATGTATACCGATAAAAAACCGTCGCCCTGGCTGCTTCCCACCGGAATGGTGGCCAGCTTCTTCGGTATGCTGACTTTGGCCTTCGCCAATCAATATTGGCAGGTCATTGTGGCTGTGGTGCTTATCGGCCTGGGTTCGGCGGTATTCCACCCCGAGGGCTCCCGGGTGGCCAACATGGCGGCTTCTCCGCGCCAGCGGGGCTTGGCCCAATCCATTTTCCAGGTGGGCGGCAACGCAGGCCAATCTCTTGGTCCCATTATGACCGCGCTGATTTTCGTCACCGCCAAACAATTCGGCGCCATCTACTTCACCTTTGTCGCCGGGGCCGCCATATTGGTCCAATGGTTTGTAGCCAAGTGGTATAAGGCCTACATCACCGCCAACCCGCGGGCCGCCCGAGCATCAAGCGCCACAGTCTTCACTCCCGAACGCAAGCGCAAAGTCCGCAATGCCGTGGTCATGCTGGTGGTGCTGGTATTCGCCAGATCCTGGTACTCCGCCTGCATTTCCAACTATTACGCGTTTTATCTCCGGGATGTGCTGAATACCAGCATCGGCAACGCCCAATGGTACATCTTCACTTTCCTGGGCGCCGGAGCTGTAGGGACCTTCTTCGGGGGGCCGCTGGGAGACCGCTTCGGGCGGAAGAACATCCTGTTTTTTTCCATGCTGGGCAGCGCTCCGTTTGCACTCCTGCTGCCGTATGCCAACACGTTCTGGGCGCTGCCTCTTCTGGCAGTGATGGGCTTTATCCTGCTCTCCAGCTTTTCGGTGACTGTCGTATATGCCCAGGAGCTGGTTCCCGGCAAAATCGGAACCGTATCGGGTCTGATTACCGGTCTGGCCTTTGGCATGGGGGCATTGGGCTCCGTTGCCTTGGGGGCGATGGCCGACTTTACCAGCATCAGCTTTGTAATGAAAATATGCTCGGTGCTCCCGCTGCTGGGACTGCTGACGTTCCTGCTGCCCGCCGACACAACCGTCCGTTCCTGGTCAGGGGAGTAAGACTGAATTTACATTTCCTTTACATTTGATTCACAATTCGTTCAATCCTCGCTGGTACCATAAAGGTACAGGCGCTTGGGGCTACCCTTTAAGCCGGAGTATACCGGGCCACGGGGAAGCCGAAACACCTTCAGTCACAAGTCCAGCGGAGCCTGCCGATACGCGCAGGCTCCTTTTTTTCTGCCCTAAGCCATTTGACGAGGAAAGGTGTGAAATCATGAGACAAACCCGGCTTGCCCTCCGCAAGCTTCCTGCCCGCAAACGTCCTCCCCTTACGCTGTGGCAGTCCGTTTGCATATCGGCAATCCTGGGTCTGGCCGCCCTGGCCCTGTGCCTGGGTATGGAATGGATGACCAGAGGCTCCTTTACCGAGGTGCGCTCCTGGATGGAAGGAAGCCGCAGCATATTTTTCTTGAATGCCATGCTGACCTTTTTTCTGCTCCTGCTGTGTTATGGCGTTATCGGTTCTCTTCTGCCTGCCATGGCCACGGCTGCGCTGTTATTGTCAGTGGGATCGTTGATCAGCTACTTCAAGACCAGGCTCATCGGCGAGCCCTTTTTCCCTTGGGACATCCTGTTAAACCAGGAGGGAATGAACATCGCGCCCTTGGTAACCGGCTCCAACGCATATATCCGGATCGGCGTCATCATTCTGGTGGTGGCGGGCCTGGTCCTTCTGCGGGTAAAGCTGGGGCGTTTTGCTCCCTCCTGGTGGGGCCGCCTGGGCCTGGTTCTGGTAGCTGCGGCGGGGTTGGTCTCCTTCGCCTTCCAGAGCACGTGGGCCAACCGGATGCTGAATCAGGCAGGTGTTGCCCAGATTATCTGGAACCAGCAGGAGAACTACGGCAACAACGGTTTTGCCTTGGCTTTTACTTTAAACGTGAAAAATTCCATTATCACCAAACCAACCGGATACGGGGAGCAGGCCATTGACAGCATTGCCGCCAAGCTCACCTCCTCCCGGGGAGGAATGGCCACAGCTGCAGCAGATACGGCGGAGCCTGCAGGAAAGCTGCCCCATGTGATTTTCGTAATGAGCGAGGCCTTCTGGGACCCAACACTGCTGCCGGGTGTGACCTTCAGCGAGGATCCGCTGCCCACCATCCACCGCCTCCAGGAGCGCTACGGAGCCAGCACCATGCTTACCCCCCAGTTCGGCGGAGGCACCAGCAACGTGGAGTTTGAGGTGCTGACGGGGTTTTCCACCAGCTTTTTACCCAGCGGCTCCGTGCCTTACCAGCAATATATCAGCCAGCCTATCCCCAGCCTGGCCAGTTTTTTTGAAAGCCGCGGCTACCGCAGTTTGGCTGTCCATTCCTACGAGGGGTGGTTCTGGAACCGGAACAATGTTTACAAATGGATGGGGTTTGAGGGCTTCAAAAGCCTGAGCCACTTTACGGAGCCGGAGTACAAGGGTGCCTTCATTGCGGACAGCGAGGTCTCCCGCAGCATTATCCGGGAGGTGGAGAAGTCGGAGGAGCCGGTATTTATTTACGCCGTTACCATGCAGAACCACGGGCCTTACAACGATGACCGGTACGGCCAGACAGACATTGCCATCGACGGGGATATGACGGATGAGGCCAAACAGATCATCAACACCTATACCCAGGGGGCCAAGGATGCAGACGCCAGCCTGAAGATGCTGATTGATTATTTTGAGGAAAAGGAAGAGCCAGCCTATATTGTCTTCTACGGCGACCATCTGCCCATGCTGGGGTATGATTACGATGTTTACCGGCAAACTGGCTTTATCGGCTCCCCTCTGACGGAGGAATGGAGTTTGGAGGAGCTGCGCAGCATGCGCTCCGTCCCCTTGGTCACCTGGACCAACGTTCCGGTGAAGGCGGAGCTGCCTGCCACCATCAGCTCGTCCTTCCTGGGATCCTTTGCGCTGAAGGCGCTGGGGATTGAACCCGTCGGGCAGTTCGCCTTGAATGCGGAGCTGTATCCATCCCTGCCGGGTCTCCTGCGCAATCTGACCATTGACAGTGGTGATACCCTGTCCGGGATCGTACCGGAGGAGGCAAGTGCATTGGTGGAGGATTACCGGCTGCTCCAATACGATATGCTGTTCGGCAATCAATATCTGGCGGGCAAAATGGATGAGGACTTCCTCGGCCGCCTGGCCCTGCCCGCCTACAACGTTATGGATGCGGAGCAGCCGGCGCTCCGTTAGTTTGCCGGCTCGCCAAAAAGCCCGATGGAGAAAATCCTGTCTGCAGGATTCTCCATCGGGCTTCTTTGGGGCGATGCCGCTTCTTGCTCAGGGCGTGTTTGCAACACACCCTACCGCATCTCCGAAGGGCTTTTGCCTGTGTAATGCTTGAACTGGCGGCTGAAGAAAAACACATCCCGGTACCCCAGCTCATGGGCCACCTCGGACACGGACAGCCCGGCATACCGGAGCAGATGCTCCGCCCGCTCGATGCGGGAGCGGATGATGTAGGACTGCACCGACTGGCCGATCATCACCCGGAATTTGGTGGAAAAATACTTGGGGGATAGATTGGCCCGGGCCGCCAGATCCTCCAGCTTGTGATGGCGGGCTGCATGAAGACGGATGTAATTGGCCACCTCGTGGATGGCCTCGGTCAGTTGGACGCTGTCACCGCCGCCCTCCGGCTCCTCCACCCGGTCCTCCCGGAGCAGATGTATCATCAGCTGCTTCAGCACCAGCCGCGCCTCCACCTCCGCTCCGAAGGTTTTCTCCACAAGAAACAGCCGCACATAACTGGAAAGCAGACGTTCGAAATCCACATTTTCCTTGACGACCCTGTACGGCTCCGGCACCAGCTCGGGTATCCGGTTAAGATCAAAGTGAATATAAGTAAGGGTCAGCGGCTTCTGGGGATTATGCACCGCATAGGTATCATCGCCGGGACGAAATAGAAAGCAGCTCCCCCGGCTGATCCGGTATTGCACCCCGTTCAGGTGCACCTCCCCTTCCCCGCTCCACACATAGAATAAATCGTAATTGGGCAGCCTTTCCTCCCTGCGGTGCCATTTCCAGCCGGGCTCACAGAGGATTTTGGCAAAAGAGGGCTTCAAAATAAAATCATCCGGCGAAATCTCCAGCATCGGCCTACGCTTCCTTCCGTCACATCCTGTTCTTATGCTTATTGTAACGAAAGTGGCCTAACGCTGCCAATGAAAATCATTCTTACCCCTTTTTTATCCGCGTCTTTTATAGCGCATCCGCCAATAGGCCAGCATCCATAGTCCGGCTGTAAGCACTATGGTAACGAACACATTCCAATACCAATGAACAGGCAAAGCACCAGCGGTGACGGTTATAACCGCCTTTTGGCTTAAACCGCTAGGCAGAAGCACCGCCAGCCGCGGATCGGGAATATTCGCCAGTATCAGCAGAATTGCCGGTATAAGAATCGTAAGCCCTGCCGCCTGAATTTGAGTATTGGCGATTGCACTAGCCGTCACACCCAGAGAAATCAGGAACAGGAACCAAAAGCTGTAGAGCAGCATGGCCTGGAGGTACAAGACCGTATCAACGGGACTGTAGTAAATATTCGTATAATAAACACCCGCCCATGAGCCGACAAAACAGCTGAACCACAAAAGTGCCATACTGGACATGTATTTGCTAGCCAGATATTGGCCGGTACGGATCGGCTTGGAGAAAAGAATATCCAATATTCCGCTTTTTTCTTCCTTTACAATACAACCCATTAAGGTGAGGGCAATCATCATAATGCCAAGTTGGTTCAACTGGCCGAAAACTCCCGAAAAAATTTCGTTGCCAGTGGGGATTGGCGCATTCGGGTCGAGGATCAGACCGCTGGTTTCCCCGATCATAAGGGGCAATAACTTCATCGTTACAGGCTGCAGTATCCCGATGGCTATGAATACCAGCGGAAGCCAAAGCAGCTTATATTCCCGCAGCGCCTCCGTCCACTCTTTTTTCAACAGGATGATGACTTGATTATTCATCTTTCCCACCCACTAACTGGATAAAATAGTCTTCCAGCGACAGCTTGCCCGCTTCTATTTTGCTAAACTCCACGTTATACTCCAGCAGGCTGGACAAAATTCTCCGGACCCACGCCTCATCCGGCTCAAGGGCTTCCAATTGGACAGCATTGTCCCGGACATAGACACGGGCCATTTTTTGGACATGGTTGATCCAGGCTTGGTTTACCAGCCGGCATTCTATAAAGAGTGCATTGGTCTGTTTACTTTTTGTCCAATCGGAATAATAGAAATCCTCCAGCTTCTGGCCCATTCTCATGATGCAGAAACGGTTGCATATTTCCTGTGCGTCACCCAGAATGTGGGTGGAGAAAATAACCGTGGCCGATTGTTTAATTCCCCCGATGAGGTCCAGTACCTCCCGGCGGCCAATGGGGTCAAGGGCGGAAACCGGTTCATCCAAAATCACAAATTCCGGCCTGTGAATTATCGCTTGGGCAATTCCCAGCCGCTGCTTCATGCCGCCCGAAAAACCGCCAACCTTCCGTTTTCCGGATTCCGCTAATCCCACTGTGCCCAATACCTCCAGAACCCGGGCCTGGAGCGCCGTTTTCTTCCCCCCGGACAATTGTCCATAGAAGGACAATACTTCTTCCGCCGTCATCCAGTCGTGAAACTGCGGATATTGCGGCAAGTAGCCGATCAATGCCCGCTGCTGCTCGATCTTTTTCCCGTTTATGCTTACACTGCCGCGGCTTGCCTGGAGAATGCCGGATACCATTTTTAATAACGTGGTTTTCCCTGCACCGTTTGGACCAATCAGTCCGATGCAGTCTCCCCTCTGGATGGTTAATGTAAAATCCTCTACAGCCTTGCGGGTGCCAAAGGTTTTTGTTAACCGCTCCAGTTCTACAAACGGTGCGTTATATGCTTGTGTCATGTGGGCTTCTCCTGCCTAAGAGCAAATAAAGGACAGGTCCGATGGGAGTAATGAGCAGCGCTATCAAAATCCATAACAGCCTCTGTCTTCGTTCCTTCCAGTTTCTGACCATATCCAGAATCACAATACACACCAAAACCATCTGAATCACAAACAACGGTGCAATAACGGCTGCCAAATCGGGAGAAATAGAGAATAATTCCGCAAGCTTTTCCGTCATGTTTCCTTCTCCCTTCTCAATCCCTTTAATATTTAGGTATTTAATTAAATATCTAAATAAAGATGTGCAAAACTCTCCCTCCTTGTCTGCCCGCAGCCGCGGCACGGCTGCAGGTCTTCTGAGCAAAGGGGAGAGCGGACAGTGCTGCGGACTTATTCCGCCAGCTTCTTCACCCAATTAGCCACATCCTCAACCAGAGAAGCGGCCACATTGGAGGGCTGGCCGTATTCCATGCCCATGGATATGGAGCCATACTCGGACAGCAGATGGTTGACGGAGGGGTAAGAGGTGAAGGTTACATTGCTGCGTTCCTTCAGCGCTTCCTTCCAGCCCTCATATTGTTTCATGCTGACCTGCCAGTCATTCTCTCCTTGAGTGATGAACATGGGAGTGGACTGGGTTTTGGCCAGCTCCCCCGGCTGATATTCCCGCTGCTCAATCCACCAGTACGGGTCTCCCCAAGGAAATTGCTCCGGCAAATGATCCACGGAATAAACCGGGTCGTTGATGATGTCCACCATACGCTTATAAGCGGCTACCGCCCCCTCCTGCCGGGCGACCAATTCTGCAGGCTGGCCTGTTTCCTTCAGGAGCTGGAGAGCCACCTCCTGCTGCTCCACGAGGACCTCGTTCATATTTCCGCTGGGCGCAGACAGCAGCACCGCTCCCTTGACCGAAGCGCCTGCTGGCTTCTCCAGCATCAGCGGCAGCGCGTAACCGCCTTGGCTGTGTCCGGCGATGAAGATGTTGTCGGGGTCAATTTCCTTCAGGGTTTTGGCCAGCTCCACCGCCCGCAGGGCATCCGCCACGGTCTCGTCCTCCAGGGAGAACCGGGAACCGTCGGCCATTACCTTCAGGGAATGTTCGGCCGTAACCTTGTCGTACCGCAGCACGGCGATCCCTTGGGCTGCCAGCCCGGAGGCCAGATCCCGGAACGGCTTGGCGCCGCCGATGGTTTCATCCCGATCATTGGGGCCTGAGCCGTGAACCAGAATCACCATCGGGAAGGGGCCTTCCCCCTTGGGAAGAGTCAGTGCTCCCGGAAGGGCAAACTCCCCTTCCCCTACTACAATTTCACGTTCTGTGTACAAATTGGGGTTATCATAAGAAGCAGGCTGATGGGTGGAGGCCGCAGGGGCATTGGCAAGATCATCCACTCTCCCCTGTTTGTCAAAACGGAGCACCAGCGCAATCCGTCCCGGCGGAATATCCAGCTCATAATCCAATACCACATTGGAATGGACACCGTTTATTTCGGTTTTGGTACCCACCAGCTTGGGATGAGCGACGGCCAGACCCTGGAATTCGGCCAAAGTCCCTGCTACAGTTTTGGCACCGAGGGCCTTCATCAGCGCGGGGGAGGAGCCGGCCGCCAGTTGTTCCCTGTTACCGTTAAGAAGATGATAGACATAGGCGGTTGCCTTCAGTGTCAAATCATCCTGGGCCACAGGCAACTGCCCGCTCCCATCCAATGCCAGCCCGGCGAATTGCTCCAATGCAGCAACAGGAAGCACCGTTTGTTCATCCACCAAACGGACTGGTGCACCAAGATGGATTTTTGCGCCGCTTAGCTCCGCTTCCGCAGAGTCAATCCATACCTTCAATACCACGGAGCCCCTTGAGGCCGTGACACTACGCTCCTCCCCGTTCCATTCCACACGTGCGCCCAACAGCTCCGCCCCCTGACGCAGGGGAACCAATGCAGCTTGCTCCTGCGGGGAGGCGGAGACGGGAGCGGATTGGCTTTCTGCCGGTGAGAATGCAGGAGCATTAGCTGCGGCCATGGCACCTACAGGCATGGATAAGCTTGAGGTGACCAGCAGGGATAAGGATAAAAGTGCGGCTTGCTTTTTCAACCTTCATCAGTCCTTCCGGATTTTATAATTAGATAATTACCTAAATGTTTAATTAAACAATAATACGGATCCCCCCGTTTGTCAAACCGCCATGTGCTTTTTCCGGGAATTACCGGAGCGTACGGCGGTAGGTTTGCAGGCTGACAGCAATATGTGCAGCACCGAAGATCAGACCGGCGGCCAGCAGCGGAACCGCGTGAAGAAGAACCGATGCCAGAAGAAAATATACCGACGGGAACACGGCCAGCGGTACAGGTATCCCCCATAATGGAGTGAATAACCGGGCGAAATCTCTGCCGCACCGGTAATACACCATCCAGACTGCATAATACAGCAAGAGACATACAGCCATCCCCGCGAGAGCGGCGGCTTCGTACCCATGGCTGAGGCGGACCGGATAAAACAGAGGCAGCACAATCGTGCCCACCCGTCCGGCAGTCTCCGCAGCGGCTAAAACCGGGTGAACCCGGCTTCCGTCGGGGGCCGGAACATTCCGGGGAGACAAAAACATAAAACTCACACTGGGAAGCATAACCAAAACCGGTATAATGAAACTGGAGATATGAAGCATGTGTCTGCCTCCGCTTTAATCATGTTATCCATCCGGATCAAGGGGGTCTGCTCTTATGAGAAGAGAAGAATTTGATGTTCTAAGCCGTGAGGAAATCGACGCCTTTTTGACGGAGGCCTCCTTCGGCTTCCTCGGGGTAATGGGTTCCGACGGGTGGCCTCACATGAAGCCGTTGAATTATGCCTACACCTGCGGAGCCATCTATTTCCACGGTTCGGCCAAGGGGGAGAAAATGGACGACCTTGCCCGAACCCGCCAGGTCACCTTCGCGGTAGCCAAGGAGTATGCCATTATCCCGTCCACCTTCAGCGATTCGCCTGTGGCTTGCCCCGCAACCGCCTTCTTCAAGTCCGTCCATATTAAAGGATTGGCCGATGTGGTTACGGACCCCGCAGAGAAGGCTTCTGCCTTAACTGCCCTGATGCAAAAGCTGCAGCCGGAAGGCGGGTATGCCCCCATCGATCCCGAGGATGCCCGCTACAAGCAGATGCTGAAGGCGGTAGCAGTCGTGCGCGTATCCATAGAGGAGATCACCGCCAAATTCAAATTTGGCCAAAATCTCTCTGAAGCCCGCAGAGAGATCATCATCAGCCGCCTGGAGGAGCGGGGCAGGCCTGACGACGCTGCTACGGCCGGACTGATGCGAGCCTACGCTCCAAGCTCCGGAACGGAGGAATAGCCGCCAAAAAAAGCCCGAAGCGAATCAGGAGCTCCGTCAGACAGACCCCTTAAGCGCTTCGGGCTTTTAATTTTATTTCACATAAAGCCGCGCCCGTTCCTCCCAAATTTCCCCGGGCTCCAGCCCGAACAGGCCGATTTCCTCGGCAGGAAGGCCGGTGTTGGGCGCATTCACCAGATTAATCTGTGGTTCGGGACAGAAGAAGCCTTCCCGGGCTCCGTTGTTATAAAGCATCCATTGCTTGTAGGAGGTCCCTGCGTCGTACACCAGGGTGATGCCTTCTTTTTTGTCTGTCAGCTCCATGAAGTTGCGGCCATTCTGGGGTTTGACCGTATAGTGGTTGTCCAGCGGAATGGCAAAGGGGTTCACGCCTTCTCCCTGCAGAGCGGTTTCCTCCGCTGACAGGGGAAGCTTACCGCCTGTGGGCAGCGTGCGGCCGGACATTTCCCAGCGTTCGCCGATGGTGACCTTCACCAGATAATCTGCCGCTGCGCTATCCGGTGCAAAAGGCACACTCACTGCTGTATGGAAAGCCAGAAGACAAGGCATGGATACGTCCCCGTCATTGCGGATAAACAGATGCTGCGCCAAGCCGCCTTCCGCGCTGAGGGAATAAGTCAGCCGGATAGTGAAATCAAAGGGCAGATACTGGTGAACGGGATGGCCCTCACGCACCTGAACGGCTACCGTTACAACGCTTTCAGTGCCATGTACACCGATATGCTCCACTGTCCAGGGAATGGTATGGACAAAACCGTGGATATGGTTATTGTCTCTGGGGCTATTGACCGGAAGCTGATACGTCTTGCCGTTCCACGGGAACTTGCCGTCCTCGTAGCGGTTGGGCGGGAACAATACGGGAATCCCGTAAATGGCCGGATGGGCTTTGAAATCCTCCATGCCGCCTTCCGCCGGCTCATGCAGGAACCGGTACCCCTTCTCCACGTCCCGGAACGCCACCAGATTGCCGCCATATTCAGGCAGAATCGCCGCTTCATATTTGCCGGCCTTTAACCAGACCGCTGTTTCGCCTTGAAATTCGCCTGCCTTCGCTTCATAAACGGACATGTACAGGTCTCCTGTTCGTTTTGGATTGATACGCTTTCACATCTTTCTCCCAAAGGATACCATTCCGGTGCTCCAAGTCAAGGGGAAATCTGCTTCGTGGGCACCTATCGGCCAAATGCGATGATCAGCTTGCCGGGAGCTGCGGTGCTAATACAAGTTCAAGCTGTAACGGAACCAGGAGACTCTTAGCCGCTAAATTCGGCCCTTTCAAATCTCTAACGGAACTCACAAACCCTTAGAGTTCAAAATGTAACCGTAATCTCTCTTTAGGTGACGCTAAGAGCCGCATAGTTCCGTTACATTTCAATTTGAGCCAAAATTCCTGGCTAAGGTCCGCTCCGTTCCGTTACTCCGTCACACTCCCCAGTTACTTCTTCATACTCGTCCGTCCACACCTTCAAACCGATTCCCGTCGCAGCGCCCCAAAAACAAACAGAGCCCTGCAGCCACAAGGGCCGCGGAGCTCCGCAGATATAGCAGTTTATTTCCGATTACCGGATTTCGGTCATCGGTACGCCGTCCATGTCGTCGAACGCTTGGTTCTCGCCGGCCATGCCCCAGATGAAGGTATAAGCGGCAGTACCTACGCCGGAGTGGATGGACCAGCTCGGGGAGATAACCGCTTCTTGGTTGCGCATGATGATGTGGCGGGTTTCGGTCGGTTGTCCCATCATGTGGAACACAACGCCGTTTTCCGGCATATCGAAGTACAGGTAAACTTCCATGCGGCGCTCATGGGTATGGCAAGGCATGGTGTTCCACATGTTGCCCGGATCCAATTGAGTCAGGCCCATGACCAGCTGACAGCTTTGGATGCCCTTCTCGTGGATATATTGGTAGATAGTGCGCTCGTTGGAGGTTTCGATGGAGCCCAGGTGACGCGGGTTGGCATCCTTCTGAGCAGCCTTCACAGTCGGGTATTGCTTGTGGGCCGGAGTGGAGTTCAGGTAGAACTTGGCCGGATTAGCGGCATCCGCGCTTTCGAACAGCACTTCCTCTGCGCCAAGACCTACATACAGACAGTCCTTGTTGTCCAGCTCATATGCGGTGCCGTCCACCTTAACGGTGCCCTTGGCGCCGATATTGATGATGCCCAGCTCGCGGCGGGCCAGGAAGAAGGGAGCACCCATGTCCTTTGCGTCGGCTTCCAGCTTGATGGCTTCCTTAACAGGTACGGCAGAGCCGGTAATAAAGCGGTCATTATGGCTGTAAACCAGCTTCAGCTCGCCCGGTACAAACAGGCTTTGAATCAGAAAATGGTGGCGCAGCTCTTCAGTATCGTACTTTTTCACGTCTTGGGGATGATTGGAGTAGCGGATTTCCATAACAGCAATTCCTCCTTAGATATGGTCATTCAAAGGTCATACCGGTAAAACCGGCTGATAAACTTCATTCCGGTTTCAAACAGGTTCATTCATGTTCATTCAAACTTTCTATACGTTCATATGGTACCATATTACGAACGAAATTACCATATCACTTCATTTCTTCACATTTTCTTTAGGGTGACGGAAAGCGTAGGCTAGTGGTATAATATTTGTCAATGTGTATACCAATTTGAGGAAGGATGACCCCCATGCACCCTCTGGCCCAAAAGCTGAACGAAACCATTGAGAAGAACAGCCCGCATCTTCACGAAATGCTCTCCGATCTGGGCAAGCTCATTTATTTTCCCAAGGACGGAATCCTGAGCCAGTCCGCCGAAGCCAAAGCCAAGGCCAAAACATACAATGCCACCATCGGCACCGCTTTGGAAAATGGCCAACCGATGCATTTGAAGGTGATTCAGGACACCCTCTCCGCATACGCGCCCAAGGACCTCTACGAGTATGCTCCTCCCGCCGGCAAACCCGAGCTGCGTACCGCCTGGAGAAGCAAGCTCCTGGTGGAGAACCCGTCCCTCTCCGGCAAAAGCTACGGCAACCCCATCGTCACCAATGCGCTGACCCACGGTCTGTCCATTGTGGCCGACCTGTTCGCGGGTCCCGGCGATGCCGTGATTATCCCGGACAAGAACTGGGAGAACTACGAGCTGACCTTCTCTATCCGCCGCGGCGCGGAAATGGTATACTATCCCCTTTATAATGAGGATAGAAAGTTCAATGATGCGGGTCTGAAGGATGCCATTCTCGCCCAGAAGGAAAAGGGCAAGGCCATCGTGGTGCTGAACTTCCCCAACAACCCTACCGGCTACACCCCTGGCGCCGAGGAAGGCCGCAAGATTGTGGAAGCCGTCAAGGCAGGTGCGGAAGCCGGCATTAATGTGGTGGTGGTTACCGACGACGCTTACTTTGGACTGTTCTTCGAGGACTCCCTCCACGAGTCTCTGTTCGGCTCCCTGGCCGGTCTGCATCCCCGGGTGCTGGCCATCAAGGTGGACGGCGCCACCAAGGAAGAGTATGTGTGGGGCTTCCGTGTCGGCTTCATTACCTACTCCGACCCCAATGAAGCGGTTCTGGCCGCGCTGGAGCAAAAAACCATGGGCATCATCCGGGCGACCATCTCCAGCGGCCCGCATCCGTCCCAAACCTTCGTGCTGAAGGCTATCCAATCCCCGGACTTCGATCTCCAGCGGGCGGAGAAGTACCAGATCATGAAGGGCCGGGCCAACAAGGTCAAGGCTGTGCTGGATTCCGGCAAGTACGGAGAGGCATGGGATTATTATCCCTTCAACTCCGGGTACTTTATGTGTCTCAAGCTCAAAACCGTAACTGCCGAACAGCTCCGCCTGCATCTTCTGGACCAATACGGCGTAGGCACCATCGCATTGGGTGAAACCGACCTGCGTGTAGCCTTCTCTTGCATTGAGGAAGCCAATGTGGAGCATCTGTTTGACCTGATCCACAGCGGTGTGCAGGATTTGGAAAAGGTTTCCGCTAAGTAAGGGATTTACGAAGCAATAATGAAAGCCGTCCGAACCTTCGCATAAAGCGAGGCTCCGGACGGCTTTTTTTAACGAAAAACAACCTCCCTGAGGAGGCTGCTTTTAGAGGGTGGCCGGTTTGTCCGCCACCAATGTGAACATTTTGGGGATACCTTTGTCAAATACCTCCGAGGACTGGTTGGGCTCCTCCACCAAATGGCGGATAATTAGCCCCGATTGGGCTGCGGCCGTAACGACCTCCCCCAGGTTCCAATAACGCACCTTGGCCTTGGGCAGTACGGCCTGCTCCTCCTCTGGCAAAAACTTGCCGTAGGCTACATCCACCTCTTTGATAGAGGTATCGAAGTAATCTCCCGTCACCTTATGCTTGCGGATGTTGGCTGTCGTTCCCCTGGAGGTGATAAGCTTCATGGTAACGGGATGGAAATCCTGGAGCACCAGCCGTCCACCCGGCTTCAGAAGTCCCCCAACCAGCTTCATCAGAGGCTCGAGATCGGTAAAATAATGGAGGATTCCCCCTTCCATCAGCACCAGATCATAGTCGCCGCTTATTTCCTCCCGGGGCAGCTCCAGCACATCGGATACCACATAATGCAAAGGAACTCCGGCTTCACAGGCCAGCTCACGGGCGAACCGGGCATTCTGCTCGGAGATGTCCACCACCGTGGAGTCTGCACCCAATAACGCCATCGCGATTGCCTTAGACCCGTGGGAACCCAGCAGGTTGGCGGCCTTTTTCCCTTTTAAATCTCCCATGTACCCATACAGGCCCTTCAGCCGGGCGGCGGGGTTGGCCTTGATCCGTGCCGCCGCCTGCTCCACAGAGCCGAATCGGCTGATCCAGGCCTCATAGGTACTGTTGTTCCACGCCTTCTCATTGGCGCTGGAATGTTCTTTTTGATCCGGCATGCAAGCCCTCTCCTCCGAAAAGTAAGCTCAATCATTGCTATCTTACTTTAGCGGTTATCGGGGGCGCATGCAAGCGCGGAATACAATCACGCGGAACCGGAATTATTGAATCTTGATTTCGGTTACCAGGGCGTTGGAGCCCTTCAGCTCCACCACACGGTCTGTAGCAGGAAGGCTGCCTCCGGTAATGGAAACCGTAGGCGCCACATTATATACCGCCTCTTGGACAGAACCGCTTACCGTCTGGGCAATCTTGATCGTGGCAATTTTACCTTCAGTTGTCAGTGTCATATCCTTATAAAGCCCGATAACACTAAAGGTCGGATTCGTAACCGCACTGGTCACCTCCACAAAAAGGGCAGTGCCGTTATAGGTGCGAATTTTCAGCGTATCGCCTGCCACCAAAGCATTCAACGCCACCCGGGTTCCATTGCGGTAAATAAAGGCGTTGGCGTCAACCACTACGGAAACCGTTTGTCCGTCCTTCTCCACCAGAAGCACGTTGCCGGCAGGAGCGGCGGACAGCTTGCCGGTTACCAGAGTTTGGTCCTGGCCGGAGCCGTTACCGGGAAGCTGCTCACCGGTGCGGTCCAGCAGGGCTGCCAGCTCGGCACGGGTCACAGGGCGTTCGGGACGGAACGTATTGTCCTCATAACCATCGATGAGTCCTTTTTCCAAGGCTACCTTCACATAACCCACAGAGCCTGCGGGAATCTGGTTGGCATCCCGGAAGGTCAGCTTGTCGTTCATTCTGGCTTTGGCTTCTGCATCCAGCTTCAGGGCTTTAACCAGAAGCGTAGTGGCCCATAAACGGTCGGCCGGCTTTTCCGGCTGAATCTTGTCGTCGGTCTCCAGGAACAAATCATTCTCGGCAGCTACCGCCACATAACCGGTTGCCCAGCCATACTGCCTTTTGATCAGATCCGCGTCCTTAAAGTTTAGGTTGGAGTTCATTTCCTCCTGGGACTCGGCCTTCTCCCGCAGGCCCATCAGACGAACAGCCGCTGTCAGCGCTTCAATGCGGGTGATTGGCTTACGGGGCTGGAAGCTGCCATCCTCATACCCTTCGAAGACCCGTTTGGAAGCCAGGCTGGCAATATACTTCATCGCCCATTCCACGTCGGCCCCTTTGACATCGGGGAAATTCAGAATAATATTGATGTTTCCATTGGCTTTGTAGTTGTCCTTGGTTTGGCTGGTATACTTGTTATCATTGTTTCTGCCTTGGTCCTTACCGTTTCCATTTCCCTTGCCGTTGCCATTGGCCAATGCAGAGGCGCCGCCTCCCGCCAGCATGGATACAGCCAGTCCTGCAGCAATCATCGCTTTCATTGTCTTCTTTGTCTTCATTCGTAGAGCACTCCCTCGCTTTGGATTAGGTTTGTCTGGTTCTGGCCAAGAACCGCTTCGCGAAGTGGGGGTTGATGCTACAAGGTTTCGGGTGGCAAGAAGAGATTGAGGGGGTGGGAGGAACATGTTAGACTGGTAAAGGTATAGGGAACCCCCAAAAGTGAAGCAAAGCGTTGCAGCAAATTCCGATTACTTTTGGGGGAGCCCCGCCTGTTTTAACCAAATTTACATAAGAAGGAGATGTACATGCGCAGAAAAAAGAAGTCCACCTTGCCTAAATGGGGGCTGCTTGCCCTTCTGGTTGTCATTCTGGCAGGCGCCGCCATCGGGTATGCCAAGCTCCGCAGCGGGGATGGGAGCAGTGCCTCCGCCCCGGAAACACCGGCTGGCTCCGCCCCCGTATCCAGCCACAGTCCGGCTGCCGCCTCACCTGCCCCTACCAAAACACCCATTCCTTCGGAAACCGTAGATGTGGCCATCATCGGCAGCGAGCTGGAAGGGATGTATCTGGCCCGGGCTGCAGCGGATGAAGGATTACGCGTCAAGATTATCGACCCCAGGGCCAAGGCCGGCGGTCAATTGCTCCAGGGAGAGATGCTGTTCCTGGATGAAACCCGGGACGCCAGCGGCAAGCTGCTGGTGCAAGGCCGGGCCAAGGAGCTGTTCGACGGCTTCCGTGCCGGACGGATCCGGAAGCTGAGTGAATTCCAGACCTATTACGCCAAACTGGCCAACGGCATTCCGATGGAATCAGGCATCACGATACAGGATGTGGCTGTTGCCCCGGGAGTTCAGGGAACAGAAGCCGTGCAATCCGTCATTTACAAAACCGCAGACGGCAGTGAGAAAAAGCTGACCGCCTCCTACTGGGTGGAAAATTCAGATTTTGCCGCATTGGCTTCCCGCTTGAAGGTCACCCGTCTGCCGGGGCTGGAGAAATTTTACGGCCAGGATCAGATTGAATATATGAGTGCGGGCATGATGATGAAGTTTAAGAATGTGGATTGGGCCCGTTTCCAGGCTGCCTACAAGGAATCCGTCAATGAGAGCTTCGCCATCGGGCTCACCGGGGTGACCCGGGGGTACAAGCCTACCAACGACAGCGTCTTTTTGCGGGGGCTTAATGCAGTCAGCCAGCGGGACGGGGAAGTCATTATCAATGCCTTCCTGATTTACCAGGTGGACCCCTCCGACGATGCCTCCATTGCCGCAGCCAAGGAGCTGGGCCAGAAGGAAATCCCCCTGATCCTGCAATACTTCAAGAAGAATATGACCGGCTGGGAAAACGCCGAGCTGAACGGCTTCCCCGACTATCTGTACATCCGGGAATTCAACCACTATGAAACGGATTATGTGCTGAAGGTATCCGATGTGCTGGGAGCCCGGATGTTCCCGGATAATGTGAGCATCGCCGGATATCCCCTTGACCTCCAAGGCCTGAAAGCCAACAAATGGGGGATTGAGATGGGCCGCCCGGACAAATACGGCATGCCCCTTCGCAGCTTCCAGCTGAAGAATTACGAGAACGTGCTGATGGCCGGCAAAAATGTGGGCACCACCGCCATTGCATACGGCAGTGCACGGATTCAGCCCAATACCTCCTTGGCCGCAGAGTCCATCGGTGTCATTCTGGGCCAGATCCACGGCAAGAAGAAGCTGCGGGAGCTGACCGAAGCGGATTGGAGCACCCTGCATCCGTATCTGGAGAGCAAGTATAACATCAAGGTGACCGGTGTAACCGGCACCAACAAAATCGCGGGCTGGACAGCGGAGGAAATCGCCAAGCTGGATACCGGCGCGATTATCTACCCGAGCTATGTGAAAACACGGAAGCCGTAACCGTCCATGTCTGCGGACAAAACAAGCGCCAGTCCTTCCCGGTTCAGGGGAGGGACTGGCGCTTGTTTATTGTTTGCAGCCGCTACAGAAGCGACCGGCTTACTCCTGGGAGCCCCGCTTTTCCTTGAGCCAGCGCGGCGCCCCTTTATTCTTCTGATCGGCCTTGCGGGCCACCTTGCCGCCGCGTGCAGGGGGCTTGGCCTCCTGCTGCCGGGTACCGGGAGCTTTATCCCGCCGCGGCGATGCAGCAGGACTGGAGTCACGCCCGTAAGCACGTCCATCCTCGGAGCCCTGGCGGCGTCCGGCAACAGTGCGGCCGCCCTTCTCCCCTGATTGCTCACGGAGCTCAGGCGCTCTGCCGCGTGCCTCGCCCGCTCCTCTTGCCCGGTCAACTACAGGGGCACGTCCGCCGCGTCCTGTCTGTGCGTTCCCCTCTTGGTGAAGGAGACGTTTGGGCAGTTCGTTTTCACGCACAAGCCGGCCCTCAAACAGCACTCTTTTCTCAAAATCAATGCCCAGACTCTTGGAGAACTTCTCCAGAATAAACAGCTGGTTAGGGGCACACAGGGCTACCGACACACCCTGCCGGCCCATCCGGCCCGTCCGTCCGGAGCGGTGTACGTAATGGTCCGCATCCACGGGGAGATCGAAGTGGAACACATGGGTCACCTCGGGAATGTCCAACCCCCGGGCAGCCACATCCGTAGCCAACAAAAGCTGCAGACGGCCTTCCCGGAAGTCCTTCATCACCTTGGCCCGGTCCTGCTTGCCCGCCTCACTGTACAGACCTTCGACAGAAAGCCCCGCATACTGGAGCTTGGCCAGAATTTCACCAATGTCGTTCACCTGGTTGGTAAAGATAATTCCAGACCGGGGCATCAAGGTCTTGACCAGCCTGCGCAGGGTATCGATGCGCTCCCGGTCCGGTGTAACCACGTAGAGATGCTCCAGTGTGCTTGCCGTTTTTTGCTCGGGTTCGATCTGTACGGAAACCGGGTCCTGCATCCAGCGGTCCGCCAGATAACGGACCGGATCGGGAATAGTCGCCGAGAAGAAACAAAGCTGCCGGTCCCGCATGGCGCTTTTGATCACCGTTTCCACCTCACGGCCTTCACCCTGCTCGAAGATATGATCCGCTTCGTCCACGATAATGGTTTTGACATGGTGCATGGACAGCTTCCGCAGCTTGATCAGCTCCAGCACCCGTCCGGGGGTGCCGATGACCACCTGGGGATGCAGCCGCAGCCGGTCGATTTGCCTGCTGATGGAGGCGCCGCCGATCAACAGCTGCGCATCCACCCCGGTGCCCTGGGCGGCCTGCTCCATCACCCGGAAGATCTGGGCCCCCAGCTCCCGGGTAGGGACCAATATCAGCGCCTGCTGCTTCTTCAGAGCAGGATCAATCCGTTCCAGCACGGGAAGGGCATAAGCCAGCGTTTTGCCGGAGCCTGTCTGGGACTGGGCAATCAGGTCTCGCCCCTCCAGAATCACAGGAATCGCTTCCTGTTGGATGGGGGTCGGTTCGGTTATATTCATGCTGTGCACATTTTGAATCAAGGCCTTGCGAAGGGGAAGGGCCTCGAACGTATGAATGGTCATATAAAACTCCTTTATGCTTCAAGGATGGCGCCTGCCGGCGTTTTTCCATTATAGGATGCCCCGGGACCAAAAGTCCAACCCTGCAGGCTGCCCCTATTGTCTGATCCTCACACCATCCCAATTTTCCTTCAGCTTGTCCCTGACCGTTTCTCTGGCCCGGTAAAGCTTCTGGCGTACCACATTCTCGGTTGTGCCCAAAGCAGCGGCCATTTCCCGGTAGCTCAAATTGCTGTACCAGCGCATCTCAATCAGCTGGCGGTACTCCGGCTTCAGAAGGTTTAGATATTTGCGGATATCCTCCTTCATCAGATTCACTTCCACCTCTTCCTCCAGGGAAGGGCGGACAATCCCCGCAGGAGTCCCGCTGCTGCCGAAAATCTCGTCCGTCTCCAGCTCATTCCGGTTGCGCTTGAGCTTCCGCAGATAATTCAGCGCAACCGAACGCGCCACCATCCGAAGCCAGCCCTCGAGCCTCCGTACGTCCTGCAGCTGGTGAGACTTCTCCAGCGTACGCAAAAAAGACTCCTGGATGACATCCTCCGTAGCCGGATATTCCTTCAGAATAAAATAAATCAACGGATACACCAGTTTATAGTATTCTTTATAAATCTCCTGCTGGGTCGCTCTGGGCAGGGACATATAATCCGATGTGAACAGCATGGACAGGTATGTAGACATGGAAAAAAAACCTCCGATAAACTGCTGAACGCATATGTCGCTTTTAATCTTATATTAGGGGAAGTTGCGCCGGGAAACAATGCAAATTTCTCAGCTTGACCATCTTTGTGAATTTCCAAGGTATCAGACGGAAAAAGCACACCCCCGCTCTCCCGGAGAATGCGCTTAGCTGCCACCTATTTTTTGTTCATAAGACGCCCCACCGGGCCATCGGCCAGACGGGGAAACAGCCGGAGAATCCGCGCTCCCGCAGCCGAAAAAAAAGGCAGGTCCGCTTCCTTGCGGCCCTTAACAATCGCCTCCGCCGTTTTGCGGGCCACCTGCTCCGGACGCAGCATCATCCACCGGATATTCTTCACGTAATGGCCCTCCGGATCAGCCTGGTCAAAAAAAGGAGTGTCAATGGGCCCGGGATTAATGGCCGTGACCGTAATCCCCGTTCCCGCCAGCTCCTGCCGAAGGCTGTCGGTGAAACCCAGCACCGCATGTTTGGAGGCGCAATAGCCGCTGCCCTTGGCTGTACCGATTTTGCCGGCGAGGGAGGCGATATTCACAATCTGCCCTTTGCCCGCCTTCTGCATATAAGGAAGAACGGCCTTGGTGCAACGGACCGTCCCCATATAATTCACGTCCATCATCGCTTCAAAATGCTCCAGAGGCGCATCATCCGCCCTCTCGAAGATTCCGAAGCCGGCATTGTTAATCCATACATCGATACGCCCATGTCTCGACACAATCTCCAAAACGGCTGCCTGTATGCTCTCAAAAGAGGTGATATCCATCGCCATCCAGGAGGTTCGTTCCCCCAGCTTGCCTGCCAAAAGACTAAGCCGCTCCGGAGAACGTCCTGCGAGCACAACATAAGAGCCCCGGCTGACCAGCTCCGCCGCCAGGACGGAACCAAGCCCGCCGGAGGCGCCGGTAATGACAGCGACCGCTCCGTCCAGGGAGATTCCCTTCATTGTATCAATCGTCCCTCCTGTCCGATCAGGAAATCAGCACTTGAATATCCATCTCGCCGATGCCATTGATAATCAGCGGAATAGTAAGAGCCTTTTTGGCGGTAAACCCAGCATGGTTGGCCGATTGCAGTACCACCGGAGGCGTAATGTCCACCTTTACTCCTTGATTAAACAAAATGGTGCTGGCATTGCCGCTAATCATATTGCCCAGCTCGGAGATGGCGCTTTTGCTCATTTCGTCCATTTCGGTAATGGTAAAACCGCCCATCATCGCCGAAACCAGCTTCAGCGCAACCGATTCATGAAGCCCAAATACGATATCCCCTTGCATTTGGCCGGTAAGCCCAATCTGAATCCATATGTAATTGTCGGCAAGCTTCACATCTTTAATGCCGAGCTCCCCCGTGGTCGGGCGCACGCATATCATCTGCTCCAGCACAATACTGGCAGATTCCAGAAATGGATTTATGTATTCCGCCTTCATTATAGGCCTCCTAACCGCTCCCAGGGATCCTGCACAAACTTATTTTTTTCATTATAAACGATAGCCTAGGACTAGTATACTACAAAAAACGCTAATTTTTTCAATTTTTCATTTCCAATAAAAGAAAATAAATCCGATTCGGAATGACGGGCAGGTCTGGAAAGACGGACTAAGGGACTAAAATCAACTTTTTGGTCTATTTTGAAACCAAATGGGATGGGGCGGTATCTAATCCTTTTGTATAGACTTGCCTGCTCCCAATGAAGGAGGACCATCCCAATGGATATTTGTTCCGTGCTTATACTCAAGATATGGGGGAAGGGCAGACTGTCCAAAAATCCAGTTCTTGCTGGGTAATCCCAATGTAAGCCAAGGTGACACTGGGAGAGGAGTGATTCAATAACTTTTGAATTCGGGTGATATCGACGCCATTTTGATATGCATGTTTGAAGACAGCCCCTAGCCATACGAAAAAACAGAAGGGAATTCGATTCAAAATATCGAATTCGCTTCTTAATTTGGAATATACTCATTCAGGCCACACAACCCTAGGGCCTGTCTTCAAACCCGCTTAAGGGCACCTTTGCCCGTCTTTTCGCCCCTTGCTTCGTTACTTCCGCTTGACGTACCCCCGGTACGCCTTCGCGAAAGTGCCTTGCCATGAACGAAAATCCGGCCAAATCTGCTCCCCTCGGAGTTTGAAGACACACCCTAAAAAAAGCTTGAGGGTGACGTAGGGTCACCTTATACAATACATTCAGGCAGGCAAAAACGCCGCAATCATGGAGGAGCTTGCATATGCAGCCGCAAGGACTAAGAATGACAGCAGGCCAATTCGCCAAAAAAGCGGGGGTGACAATCCGGACAGTCCGCTTCTACGACAAGGTAGGTCTGCTGCCAGCGAGCCACAGAGCAGACAACGGCTACCGCTATTATGAAATGCAGGATCTGGCGCGCCTTCAGAGAATCCTGACCTTAAAATACATCGGTCTATCCATCGATGAGATTAAGAAGGTGATCCGCAGGGACGGACAGGAGGAGGACTTACGGGAATCCCTGCGGGTGCAGGATACGATTATCCGGCGCAAAATGGAGCATCTCCGCCTTGTCCGCAAGGCTGTTGCTGAAACACTCACGGAGCTGGAGGCACGTGATGCGGAAAAGCCGGCAGATCACGGCGTGTACCAAAACGGGCAATCTGAAGGAAAGGAGCTTGCCGGGAACAACGGGTTGTGGGAGCTCTTCACCTCCATTATCCGCGTCGTGACACAGGAGGAGCAATGGGTGGAGCAGTATCACAATGCATCCAATCTTCATACCCGAATCAGGCTGCATGACGGCTTCAGTGTCAATCCCTGCAGCTGGCACCAATGGCTGTTCGACTGCTTGGAGCTGCCTTCTTCCAGCCGCATTCTGGAATTGGGCTGCGGGGACGGGAGCCTATGGCAGCGTAATATGGGCCGCATCCCGGAGCATTGGGACATTACGCTGACGGATTTCTCGGAAGGCATGCTGCAGGATGCCAAGGACCGGCTAACGGAAGATGGATCTCCCCGCTCCTTCCGCTTCATGCAGGCAGATGTGCGGGCCATTCCTTTTCCAGACGGCAGCTTCGATGCCGTGCTGGCCAATCACATGCTGTATCATGTCAACAGCAGACATGAGGCGCTGCAAGAAATATACCGGGTGCTAAAGCCCGGAGGACGCTTCTATGCCTCCACCATAGGACGCAACCACTTAAGAGAAATGAAGGAGCTGCTGAGGGGCTTCAACCCGGAGCTGGTCCTCTCTGAGAAGGATTTTGCCGACGAGTTTGGACTGGAGAACGGTGAAGTGCAGCTGGAGGCGGCGGGATTCCGCCATATTGAACTTAAACGCTACAAGGATTCTCTTCGGATTACGGAGGCGGAGCCGCTGATTGCTTATATCTGTTCGACCACGGGAAATAGCAGAAGCGCACTATCCGGAAGCAGCCTGGATAAATTCAGAACCCGTGTGGAGAGTCTTCTGCACCGTAAGGGCTTCATTGGTATTACGAAGGATTCCGGACTGTTCACCGGATATAAATGAAGGGAGATGTCAATCCATGAAAATACTAATTACAGGCGGGGCCGGCTTTATTGGCTCTCATGTGGCGGAGACATATTTGGCAGAGGGGCATGAGGTTGTTATTGTAGACGACTTAAGCACGGGACGGCGTGAGCAGCTTCCGGCGCAGGCTGTTTTTTACAAGCTGGATATCCGCTCAGACGGAATGGATGCCATATTGGAAAAGGAACGGCCGGACGTGGTAAGCCACCATGCCGCCCAGAAGTCCATTCCCAAGTCTGTAGCAGATCCTCTCCATGATTCCGATGTGAATATTACCGGGACACTTAGGCTCTTGAACTCCTGCGTCCGTTACGGGGTCAAGCGAGTCATCTTCGCTTCAACAGGCGGTGCTCTAGCCGGAGATTCCGCGGCCATTCCTACACCGGAATCCGCTCACCCCATGCTTATGTCGCCTTATGCCGTAAGCAAGTACGCCATAGAGCAATATCTGCGTCTCTACCAGCTGAGCCACGGCTTGGAATTTATTGCACTGCGGTATGCCAATGTGTATGGGCCCCGCCAGATGCCGGACGGAGAATGCGGTGTTATTCCCATCTTCATGAGAAATGCTGCGGCAGGAATATCTTCAACTCTCTACAGCTACCCGGATATGCCTAAGGGGACAACAAGAGATTATGTGTATATCCGGGATGTATGCCGGGCTAACGTGTCAGCCTTGTCCTGTGAGGCCGGGCAGGTAGTGAATATCGGCAGCGGCCAGGAGCTGTTCATTGCGGATATCTATGAAGCGGTATGCCAAGCCATGAAGCTAAGTCTGCCGCTTAAGAGAGCAGGCGTCCGTGCCGGTGATCTGCGCAGAAGTGCTCTGGACTGCTCCAAGGCAGCCAGCCTCCTCCATTGGTCGGCAGAAACGCAGCTCCCGGATGGACTTCAGGAAACCGCCGCATGGTTTTATGCCTCTTAGAATCCGCCTTAAGTGGAAGAGAAACCGCCAGACATTCCGGCAGGAATGCCTGGTTTTCTTATGCCATGGTTTGCCCCGCGTCTGCGGTAATGATCTGCCCGGATGGTCTTCTGCTCCAGACCCCGGACCATTTGGAACGCGTAAACCCTTTAACGGAATTAAGCGACGCTTAGACGGCGAAAATGCCCTCCGCGGTTTTCTAACGGAACTCTCCGACTCTTAGAGGCATGGTAGTGGGGGGAAATCAGACAAATTGAGCTGTAAGCGCCGCTGGGTTCCGTTACATTCCAAATCAGATGGATTTTGCCTGCTAAGAGCCGATGAGTTCCGTTACAGCAATGCGGCCCGTATGTCGCCCGTATGTCGCCCGCCTGTCGTCTGCCTGCCATCTGCCGTCTGCCTTTCGCCCGCCTGTCGCCCGTATGTCTCGCCCATATCGATGAGCGGTCAGCTCTTCATACCGATCCGGTTGCCGGAGCTGTAACGGGCCAGCCCTTTATAAAATACGGTGATGGCGCTTATTCCCAACAGTGCTGTCACCAGCAATAGACCGGCCAGAAAACCAGCCTCCGGCGTCCGCAGCAGACCGATGGGCATATAGCTGATGAATCCGGCGGGGATCACGGTGAAGAGCAGAATTCTGCCCATCCCCTTAAAAATATCCGTCGGATACGTGCTGAAGGTAACAAAACCGATGAAAAACTGGTAGCCCAAATTTTCGGCGTTGCCGATGTAGAAGGCCAGGGATTGCGTGAGGATGTGAAAAAAGGTGAACAGCAAAGTGGAAAAGAGGGCGGCTATTGCGAACCTCCCGAACCCGGCAAAGGCGTGGTCGCCGAATATCCCGTAGCACACCAGCCCGAACAGCAGGTCCCCGGCGGCCAGAAGGGACATCCGGTTAACCAGCACATTCAGCAGCACCGGCTTCGGCTGGATCAGATAGGCATCCAGGTCCCCTCCCGCCACCAGATTGGCAATCCGCAGCGCATTGCCGAAGAGCACGTTGGAGATGCCGTAGCCGGTGGTGCTCACCGCCCACACCATCATCACATCATTCAAGGACCAGCCGTTCACCAGGGGAAACCGCTGGAAGTACATGGCCCAGAAGAAGAGGAACACCGCATTATTCAGCATCATCATCCCCGCCGTCAGGAAAAAGCTCATCCGGAACTCCATGGCGCCTGCCAGATTTAGCTTCCACGCTGTCAGGACAAAACCGTATTTGCGCACCAAGCCTTTACCCGCCGTTGACATTGAGCCGTCTCACTCCCTTCCGGTACACCACAAACAGGATAGCACCGAATCCCCCGATCCATAACGCCTGAATACCCAGCATTTGCACCATACGCAAAGCATCGAACTGGATAGCTGATTTCACCGGAAAATAAATCATAGTCTGGAAGGGCAGGAAGCGGCAGATGGTGCGGAAAGGCTCCGCAAACAGCTCCAGCGGCAGCAGCATACCCCCTATGGTAAACAGCAGCTTATCATAAACAAACACCAGCCCCTGGATTTCCTCTACCCAAAATGCGCAAAGAGCCAGCAGCATCCGGATCATAAAGTTCAGCGTCGCTCCTCCGATCAGAACGGGAAGAAACCCCAGCCATCCCCAACCGAAGTCCGGCAGGCCAAACAGGAAAATGCCTAATGCGCCGCCTACCAGCAGGTTGGAGACAAGCCGCACCAGAAACTCTCCGGCGAATTCCGCATACCGGTAGCCTACATAGCTCACGGGGCGGCAGAGCAGATAACCGATGCCGCCGGATTTAACCTCCTCCTCCACTGTCACGTGGAGCTTGGGCATAGCCATGGTCAAGGATTCGGAGAAAATCAGATACCAGATCAGCTCGTGGTAGCGGTAGCCGCCGATGACCGTTTCGCCCGAGCCTTCATAGGTCACGCTCCACAGCTGGGTAAACACATAGAGGATCAGGAGCAGAAAAAGGGTGCGGATAAACAGGTCGGCGGCATACATGAGCTGGTTCTTCACGGTAATTTTGCCGATGGCTCCATATTTCCCCCAGCCGGACTTGCCCCATCTGAACACAAATTGCACGGCTAACTCCCCCCTGCGAGAGGTGCGGAATCCGCAGGTCGGTCCGCCACCCGTTCTGTCCGTTCATAAATTTTGGCGATGATCTCCTCCATGGGCGGGTCCTCAATGGTGACGTCTCCGATCTTGCAGCACGCCACCAACTGGCCCAGCACCTCCTCCATCCCGATGACCGAGGTATCCACGTTGAGCTTGAGCCCGTTAGCCGTTTGCTTCAGAATCCGCACGCCCGGCAGCGGCGGCAGAACGCAGACCTCGCGCAGCCGCAGCTCGATGGTTTTGTAGGTGAGATATTCCCGTTTCATCCGGGATACCCGCTCATCCAGAATGATCTCCCCGTGATTGATGACGATGGCCCGTTTGCACAGCTGCTCGATGTCTCCGGCATCATGGGAGGTCAGGAACAGGGTGGTGCCCTCCTCCCGGTTCATCTCCAGAATCAGCTCGCGGATTTTCTGCTTGACAATTACATCCAGACCAATGGTCGGCTCATCCAAAAAAACAACCCGGGGCCGGTGCAAAAGCGCGGCCACAATTTCACAGCGCATCCGCTCCCCAAGAGACAGTCGGCGTACGGGAGTGTTCAGGTATGGCGTAATTTCGAAGCGCTCCGCCAGCTCGTCGCGGCGGCGGATGAAGTCGGCCTTCGGCAGCTCATAGATGCTTCCCAACAGCTCGAAGGAATCCACCGGGGGCAGATGGTACCATAGCTGGGATTTCTGACCGAAGACCGAACCCACCAGGAATCCCAACCGGCGCCGCTCCTCCCAGGGACAAAGGCCCAGCACCTCCGCCGTACCCGCTGTGGGATGGAGGATGCCCGTCAGCATCTTGATGGTGGTGGATTTGCCCGCTCCGTTTGGCCCCATAAAGGCCAGAATCTCCCCTTCCTCCACCTGGAAGCCGATGGGCTTCACCGCCAGCTTCTCTTTGTACACCGGCCGGAACAGCGCCTCTGCGCTTCCTCTTAAGCCGGCCCGTTTTTCCTTCACCCGGAACGTCTTCTGCAGCCTCTCCACCCGTATTGCCGCCGCCATTTGCCACACCCTCTCCTTTGAGATCTATCTGTCTTCCAGATACGAAAAAAAAGACCTGGCAAGCCCGTTGAAACGGAACTTGCCGAAGGTCTTTTATCCCTACGGTGTTGCGCATATGGTATGGTACGCGCCGGCCTCGCTCGGTTCGGCGGCTGCACACGGCAGCCCCGGCTCCCTAGAAGCCCTTCCAATTATTGTTCCCCATGATAGCACAGGGGCAAGCCGGCTGACAAGAACAATTTACATGGTTTGTCAGGTCGCCTACTTACTGCTAATTGCGGATCAGATAATCGAAGGCGCCCAAGGCCGCGGTAGCGCCGGAGCCCATGGAAATGATGATCTGCTTGTAGGCACTGTTAGTGCAATCCCCGGCCGCAAACACACCAGGCACATTGGTTGCACCGTGGCGGTCCACTACGATCTCGCCGAAGCGGGTACGTTCAACGGTATCCTCCAGCCACTCGGTGTTGGGCACCAGACCGATCTGGACGAATACACCCTCCAGCTCGATGTGCTGCTCCTCCCCGCTGTCGCGCATCAGGTACGTGAGCCCGTTCACCTTGTTGTCGCCGGTGATTTCCTTGGTCTGCACATTCTTCAGCACCGTCACGTTGGGCAGGCTGTAAAGCCGCTTCTGGAGCACCTCGTCCGCCTTCAGCTCCGGCATAAACTCCAGAACCGTCACATGCTTCACAACACCGGCCAAATCAATAGCCGCCTCAATGCCGGAGTTGCCTCCGCCAATTACAGCCACATGTTTGCCGGCAAACAGAGGTCCGTCACAGTGGGGGCAATAGGCCACACCCTTGTTCTTGAACTCGGCTTCCCCGGGGACACCGGTGTTGCGCCAGCGGGCGCCGGTAGAAAGAATGACGGTTTTGCTTTTGAGCACGGCACCGCTCTCCAGCTCCACCTCAATATAGTCCTTCTTGTCCAGGTGTCTGACCCGTTGGGCCTTCATCACATCAATGGGGTATTCACTCACATGCGCCTCCAGGCTGGCAGCCAGCTTGGGGCCTTCCGTGTAGGTCATACTGATGAAATTTTCGATACCCAGCGTATCCAGCACCTGGCCGCCGAAGCGTTCGGCCACAATGCCGGTGCGGATGCCCTTACGGGCCGCATAGATGGCTGCGCTGGCACCTGCGGGACCGCCGCCTACAACCAGAACATCGTAGGGCTCCTTGGCAGACAGCTGGCTGGTATCCTGTCCGCTGCCCAGCTTGCCCAGGATCTCCTCCAGAGAGGTACGTCCGCTGTTGAAGAACTCGCCGTTTAGGAACACGGCGGGCACGCCCATAATTTCCTTCTTCTCCACCTCGTTCTTGAACACACCGCCGTCAATCATGGTATGGGTAATGCCCGGATTGAGCACGCTCATCACGTTCAGAGCCTGTACCACGTCAGGACAGTTATGGCAGGTCAAGCTGACATAGGTTTCAAAATGGTATTCGCCCTTAATGGCTTTGATCTGCTGGATGACAGCATCCTCCACCTTGGGAGCTCTCCCGCTTACCTGCAGGAGCGCCAGCACCAGGGAGGTGAATTCATGACCCAGCGGAACGCCGGCAAACACGATCCCGCTATCCCCCGCTCCGGCGCGGTTCACGCTGAAGCTGGGGGTTCTGGCCAAGGCGGTTTTCTCCACCTTGATCCGGGGCGACATACCGGCGATTTCCTCAACGAGGGCCAGCATCTCGGCCGAAGCAGCATCCGCTCCTGCGCTTACTTGAAGAAGGAGATCCCCCTCCAGAAGCTGCAGGTATTGGGCAAGCTGCGCTTTAATATCGGCTTCTAAGGCCATTTATCTCAGCCCCTTAAATTTTTCCTACAAGATCAAGGCTCGGCTTCAGAGTTTCGCCGCCTTCTTGCCACTTGGCAGGGCAAACCTCACCTGGGTGATTGCGCACATATTGGGCCGCCTTGATTTTGCTGACGACGATGCTTGCGTCACGGCCGATGCCGCCGGCATTGATTTCAACGGATTGGATCACGCCGTCCGGGTCGATGATGAAGGTGCCGCGGTCAGCCAGGCCGCTGACTTCGTCCAACACATCGAAGTTGCGGGAGATGGTGTGGGACGGGTCACCGATCATGGTGTAGGTGATTTTGCCGATAGCATCGGAGGTATCATGCCAAGCCTTGTGGGTGAAGTGGGTGTCCGTGGAAACGGAATATACCTCAACTCCAAGTCCCTTCAGGGCTTCGTATTGATTCTGCAGGTCCTCCAGCTCAGTGGGGCAAACAAAGGTAAAGTCTGCCGGATAGAAGCAAACTACACTCCATTTTCCTTTGAAATCCTCTTGGGAAACATCGACGAAATTGCCGTTGCGGAAAGCGGACGCTTGAAACGGGAGCACTTCTTTTCCAATCAGAGACATACTGTAATTCCCTCCTAAGGTTTATATTTACTTTCTTATTATAACGCTTTGACGAAGAATTTCATGCGAACCGGGCTACATGACTAAGAATATCACTGTTTTTCTTCCGAATCATGAAGGTGGGATGAAGATAGCATGAATATCGTGTGAATAAATGAAATCCGTTACCCCTGCTCCTCCAAAAAGCGCGCTCCCGCTATCCCCGGTGATGTCATCTGGTACGGGTCAAGGATCTCTTCCAGCTCCTCCGGCGAAAGCAGATGCTTCTCCGTGATGATTTCCTTGACGGTACGGCCGGACTTCATCGCTTCCTTCACCAGCTGGGCGGCCACCTCATAACCCAGATGGGGGTTCAAGGCCGTAATAACGCCGAAGCTCTGTTCCACATAGCGGCGGCATCCCTCCCGGTTGGCCTCCATTCCTTCCAGAGCGAATTCCCGGAAGGCGTCCAGACCGCGTGTCATGATCTGGAGGGACTGCAGCAGATTGAAGGCAATTACCGGTCCCATGACATTCAATTCGAACTGGCCCGCCTCACAGGCCACACAGATGGTATGATCGTTGCCCATCACCTGGAAGGCCACCTGGTTCATGACCTCCGCCATCACCGGATTCACCTTGCCGGGCATGATCGAGGAGCCAGGCTGGCGCGCTGGCAGCAGGAGCTCATACAGGCCCACCCGGGGCCCGGAGGCCATCAGGCGGATGTCGTTGCAGATTTTGGACAGGTTCACGGCGCAGACCTTGAGGGCTGCGGACAGCTCCGTATAGGCATCCGTATTCTGGGTGGCATCCACCAGGTCGGCGGCGGGATGAACGGGAAGCCCCAACTGCTCGGACAGGCATTCCGAAACTCTGGCGATATATTCCGGCTTGGCGTTCAGCCCGGTGCCTACGGCAGTGGCGCCCATGTTCACAGTAAGAAGCTCGGCGCCGGCTCGGCGGATGCGCTCCCGGTCCCGCTCCAGGACGGCGGCATAAGCCGCGAATTCCTGGCCCATGCGGATGGGCACCGCATCCTGGAGATGGGTGCGTCCCATTTTGATTACATCGTCAAAGGACTTGGCCTTCTCCCGAATTTCGGCTGTGGTCCGGTCCATCGCCCCCAGCAGCTCCTGGGACAGCCAGTAGGAGGCGATCCGCAGAGCGGTGGGAATGTCGTCATTGGTGGATTGGGACATGTTCACATGGTTATTGGGACTGCAGTGGAAGTATTCCCCCTTCTGCTTGCCCAACAGCTCCAGAGCACGGTTGGCCAGAACCTCATTCATATTCATATTGATGGAGGTGCCTGCGCCCCCTTGAATGGAATCCACAATAAATTCCCGGTCCAGCTTTCCCTCCGCCGTTTCCTCAGCTGCCTGGACAATGGCCTCGCCCACTCTGCGGTTCAACAGATGCGCCTCCATGTTGGCGCGGGCCGCTGCCTTTTTTACCTCGGCCAGTGCCTTCACCAGCGTCCGGTGCACAGGCACGCCTGTAATGGGGAAGTTCTCCACTGCCCGCATGGTCTGGATGCCGTAATAGGCTTCGGCGGGAACCTGCTTTTCTCCAAGAAAATCCTTCTCCGTACGGGTTTCCATAGGGCTGTCTCCTTTATGTCGCTGCGTTTCTTTCGTTGAAATCTAACGCTTGTAGCTGTCGGACAAGCCGTAGCCGGTGTAATCACAGAGGCTGCGGAACTCCGGCGGAATCCGGCGGGCCACACCCGTATCGATTGCGGCGGTGATGACGGCGCTGCGGACAGAATCCACCACTTTTTCATTAAAGATGCTGGGAATGATATAGTTCTCGTTGACTTCATCATCGGATATAACCGAGGCGATGGCACGGGAAGCAGCCAGCTTCATCTCTTCATTGATGAGGCGCGCCCGGCAGTCCAACGCCCCCCGGAAGATACCGGGGAAACAAAGCACGTTGTTGATCTGGTTGGGATAGTCGCTCCGTCCGGTAGCCAGCACCCGCACATGGGGCTCGGCCAGCTCCGGGTCAATCTCCGGCTCAGGATTGGCCATGGCAAATACAATCCGGTCCTCTGCCATACGGACAAGGTCCTCCACCTTCAGAACACCCGGGCCCGAAACTCCGATGAACACATCGGCGCCTTCAATCACATCGGATAAACCGCCGGTCAGCCGGTCGGGATTGGTGCGTTCAGCCAGCCAGTTCCACATTTCATTGGCATAGGTCCGGTCCGCCGTAATGGCCCCTTCCCGGTCAACAGCCACCAGGTTTTTGACGCCGGCGGCCAACAGCATTTTGCAGCAGGATACCCCTGCCGCTCCGGCCCCCACCACCACTACGCGGATAGAGCCGATATCCTTATCCGTCACCTTCAGGGCATTCAGCAGCCCGGCCATCATCACCACAGCGGTGCCATGCTGATCGTCGTGGAACACAGGAATATCCAGCTCCTCGGTGAGCCTGCGTTCAATTTCGAAGCAGCGGGGTGCACTGATGTCCTCCAGATTGATGCCACCGAACCCGGGAGACATGGCCTTGATGGTGCGGATGATTTCCTCGGTGTCCTTGGTATCCAGACAGATGGGGAAGGCGTCAACATCCGCCAGTTGTTTGAACAGCATCGCCTTGCCCTCCATCACTGGCATCGCCGCATGGGGACCGATATCCCCCAGCCCAAGCACAGCTGTTCCGTCGGAGACCACCGCCACCGTATTGCGTTTGATGGTCAGGGCAAAGGCCTCCCGGGGTTTGTTGTGGATAGCCATACAAACCCGGGCTACGCCGGGGGTATACACCCGGGACAGGTCATCGCGGTTTTTGATGGGCATGGTAGGTTCGATGCGGATTTTGCCGCCCAGGTGAACCAGAAAGGTCTGGTCGGACACATGCAGCACCGAAACGCCGCTCAGGTCCTCCAGGGCGTCCAGCAACTCCTGGTACGCCGGCACCGGAATATTCACCGTAATATCCCGGGTGGATTTTTCCTTGCTGGAGCGAATGACATCAATGGCCACCAAATCCCCGCCAAATGAGCTTACTGTGGACACCACGCTGCTGAAGCCTACTCCGCTTTTTTCCATTTCAATACGTATAATAATGCTTGTCGTTGCTGCCAACAGAATTCATCCTCCGATTAAACCGTTATATAATCGTATTCAGTATACTTCCCTTGCCCCGCCAATTCCAGCCATTGGTCAAAAAAGACGGGGATCCTAATAAAAATAATTTTAAGGTGATTTTTATCCTGTTTTAAGCTTCTTTTCAGGTTCAGGGGTTATTCTGTTCATACTCCCTTTCTTTAAATATAATGTCACTTTTCCCCGGCATCTGGACGGGGGCTTTTTTTTTGTATGCTGACGCTGAAGCTAGTGCATCCGGGCTCGCGCCAAAATCTTGGCTCTCCGCAAGGGTCCAGCCTTCCTCTGCTTGACTCCTTATGGTGACTTACGCTCCTAACGGCGGTGAGCGCCGCTATTTGGGACAAATCGGCATCCCAAAAAATCTAACGGAAGCAGGGGACGTTATTGCGCCAAAAAGGGGCTTGCGGCCGGACATTTTGCCCAAATAGCGGCTGTGGCCGCCGTTAGATTTTTTGAAGGGCTATTTTTGTTAAAAATAGAGGCTTCTACGTCCGTTAGAATCCCCCGCCCCATTAACGGGCTCCATCTCCGTATGAGAAAGCGCCGTTAACCGAATCAAATCCGCCTTCTAACTCCCCGCTCTGGTCCGGGGAAAAAGGCCATAAAAAAACACCCGCCGCCTCTCACAGGCGTCCGGGTGTTGCTGTTCGTGGGAAGACATGGTACAATGATAGTTGCACCATTCTACATAAATAAAAATAAGAAAAACCAAAATTGATTTTCCTACGCTTATTGTAGCAGAAAAAAAATAGCCCGTCAAACTTAATTTTTGGCCTCCTCTCAAAAAAATGAAGAGTTGCTGCCCTTTTACGCTAACCAAACTTGATATGGAGGTACACCCATGAGCATAAATCCTGAAGCTCAAAAAGCGGAGGAAATCCGGCTGGCTCTGACTCTCCGGGAAATCGACGCCCAGTTGGTCAAAAACCAAAGCGTATCCGACGACCGGAGAGATGATGTAATCGATGTCCGCAAGATGATTTGGGAAGAAATGCGTCTGGACAACGCCAACTGGGCATTTAAATTCGAGGCTGCCGGGGACGTAGTTATGAACTCCCTGGAGCTGGCCCGGATCGAGCGGGGTTATCTGAGTGCGCAGGCTGCCGCCCGGAAGCTTCGGCTGATGCGCAGCACCCCATATTTCGCCCGTATCGACTTCCAGGAGGACGGAGCCCCCGCAGGGCAGGAGCCGGAGCAAATCTATATCGGTTTGTCCTCCCTGCTGGATGACCGCACACTGGAGCCCATTGTTTACGACTGGCGGTCACCGATTGCCAGTATGTACTACGATTTTACCTTGGGCGACGCCCGCTACCCTACCGATGAAGGCCATGTGGACGGGGAAATCCTCCTGAAGCGCCAGTTCAAAATCGTAAACGGCCTCCTCCAGCTGATGTTCGATTCCGGCATTCGGATCGGAGACGACATGCTGCAGTTTATGCTGGGCAAATCCTCCGACGACAAGATGAAAAGTATCGTAACCACCATTCAAAGCGAGCAGAATCAAGCTATCCGCTACGAGGAGCATCCTATTCTGATCGTCCAGGGGGCGGCGGGCAGCGGAAAAACCTCCATCGCCCTGCAGCGTGTCGCTTACCTGCTTTACAAATACCGCAAAAGCATTCAGGCAGATCAAATGATCCTCTTTTCCCCCAACCCCATGTTCAGCGACTACATCTCCAATGTGCTTCCGGAGCTGGGTGAGGACAATATGCGTCAGACCACCTTCCAGGATTTTGCCGAGCACCGTTTGTCCGGCTTTATATTACCGGAGGACCGCTACACACAAATAGAAGCCATGCTGACAGGAAATCCGGGTGAACCGGGATATGATGCGAAGGCAGCAGGAACCGCATACAAGTCC
This sequence comes from Paenibacillus mesotrionivorans, assembly GCF_046098205.1. Classification (NCBI taxonomy): domain Bacteria; kingdom Bacillati; phylum Bacillota; class Bacilli; order Caryophanales; family Paenibacillaceae; genus Paenibacillus; species Paenibacillus mesotrionivorans. The sequence goes on from NZ_JBJURJ010000002.1 coordinate 251,824, forward strand.
TCTCAGGCTTTTCTTCAAGTTATCCGCAATTATCTCGTCCTTCTTGAGGAGGAAGGGTTGGCCTTCGATGCCATTCCGTATGGAGCTCAGGTCTGGAAGAACGAAAAGGCCTTGGCGGCTCTTTTCTACGGCGACTTCCGCCATCACCGGATGGATGTCCGGCTGGAGCGGATGGGCGAGCTGCTGCTGGGTGAAATTCCCCTCCTGGAGGAACGGCAGGCCCGCAAGCTGTACAAAACCATGCTCCGCCACCCCAAGTATCTGGGTACCGAGGATGAGCTGAAGCAGCAGAGCAAGAAGCATGTCCACACCAAAACTAACGCCATAAAATCCTTTGTCCGCCGGCTTCAATTCATTAATCCGCTGCGCACCTACCGGCAGCTGTTCGCCGACCAGGAGCTGTTCCTCCGCGCTGCAGCCGGTACGCCGGGAATTCCGGAGCCGGAGGTATGGAAGGATATCTGCACTTATACACTGGAGCAGCTGGACAGCGGGACCGCCCCCCATGAGGATGTGCCGCCGCTGCTTTATTTGCTGGAGAGCGTTACCGGATGGAACAGCTTCAACAGCATCCGTCATGTAATTCTGGACGAAGCCCAGGATTATTCTCCCTTCCAATATGAAATTATCCGCCGCCTGTTCCCGCGCAGCAAGCTGACCCTGCTGGGCGACTTGAACCAGGCCATTACTCCGAATATGCGGATCGAGTCCTACGGCTATGTGGAGGAGCTGTACGGCAAGGAGCAAACCGGGATTCTCCGGCTCTCCAAAAGCTACCGCTCCACATCCGAGATTGTGGAGTTCACCAAGGCGCTCTTGCCCGGCGGCGAAGCCATTGAGGCCTTCAGCCGGAGCGGGGAAAAGCCCCAGCTGGTAAAGCTGGCAGCGGAGCCGGAACTGAAAGCCCGGCAGGTGGTTGGGCTGATCGGGAAGCTGCGGGACGGCGGCTCCCCTTCCGTTGCTGTGATCTGCCGGACAGCTGCGGAGAGCCAGGCTGCTTACGAAGCGCTTCAGGCCGCAGGTGCTCCCGCCCACCTGCATCTGGTGACACGGGAGGAAACCAGCTTCCGCAATACGCTGGTGGTGATCCCCGTTTATTTGGCCAAGGGGCTGGAATTCGATTCTGTTATTGTGTGGGATGGAGGCGCATCGGTTTATGGGCGTGAGGAGGAGCGGAAGCTGTTCTATACCGCCTGCACCCGGGCCATGAATACTCTGTATGTAGGTTACACCGGGGAGAAAAACCGCTTCCTGGAGCCGGTGAACCATTCCCTGTATGAAGAGCAGGCAGCACCGGGTTTTGTTGGAGAATCCGCAGGTGCAGGCACTCCTGCAGGAGGTTGAGAGAGATGCCGGGATTTATTATTGATTTGGACGGAACCATGTACGCCGGACGGAATCCCATTCTCTATGCGGATGAGTTCATCGGGGCTCTGCGGAGCGAAGGCTGGCCTTATCTGTTTCTGACCAATAACTCCACGGTCCATCCCGGTGAGGTAGCGGCGCTTCTGGAAGAGCTCACCGGGATTCCAGTGGCCCCCGGGGAGGTGCTTACCTCCGGAATGGCTGCAGCGCGCTATATCCGCTTGCACGGACAAGGGAACCGGGTATTGTGCATCGGGGAACAGGCGCTTCAGGAGACCTTGGCGGCAGCGGGCTTTGTGCTTACGGCAGAGGCTCCCGATTACGTGGTGCAGGGCATTGACCGGGAATTCACCTATGCCAAGCTGACCCAGGCCGTGAACGCCATCCGCGGCGGGGCCATGTATATCCAGACGAACCCGGATCATCTTCTTCCAAAGGAAAACGGACCCATCCCCGGCTCCGGAGCCATCGGTGCCGCCATCCGCACCGCCTCCGAGACGGAGCCGGTGGTGATCGGCAAACCATCCCCCATTATCAGCCGGTACGGTATTGAACTGTTGGGGCTGCCGCCGGAGGAGATTTGGATGGTGGGCGACAACCTGCGTACCGATATCGCCGCTGGCGCCGCGGCAGGTACCCGCACCGCACTGGTGCTGACCGGGCTGGCGGGGCCTCATAATTATGAGGCGCTGATTGAGAGCACCGGCATCAAACCGGATGTCAGCGTCCATCATCTGATGGACTTTTACCGGTGGCTGAAGGCTTGCTAAGATATTCTTAAGAATTGCCCGTAGGCCCTGTTAAGATTTTGCCGGTAAAATGAAACTCGAAGTATGTGCGTATCCGAAGGAGTGAATCCCATGCCCTCCGAAACGATCCTTGTGGTGGATGACGAAAAGGACATCCTTGATCTGTTGGAGATTTATTTGACTAACGATGGTTATAACATTCTGAAAGCCTCGGACGGTTTGGAGGCGCTGGATGTGGTGTCCAAGCAGGTGGTGGATCTGGTGATCCTTGACGTGATGATGCCCAAGCTAGACGGTATCCAGACCTGCCTGAAAATCCGCGAGCAGCGCAATATGCCCATCATCATGCTGTCCGCCAAAAGCCAGGACATGGACAAAATTATGGGGCTGTCTACCGGAGCCGACGACTATATGTCCAAACCCTTTAACCCTCTGGAGCTGATGGCCCGGGTGAAATCCCAGCTTCGCCGTTACACCCGGCTGAATGTGCCCAACGCCCGGAAGGAAAACGAAATCGAGATTGATGATCTCATTATTAATACCACCACCCATGAGGTGAAGGTGGACGGCCGCGACGTGAAGCTGACTCCGCGGGAATTCGCCATTCTGGATCTCTTGGCCCGCAACCGCGGCATGGTGTTCAGCATTGAGCGGATTTATGAATCGGTGTGGGGCGAAGCCTTCTTCGAATCCGACAACACCGTGATGGTCCATATCCGCAAAATCCGTGAAAAAACCGAGGAGAACCCGCGCCAGCCCAAATATATCAAAACCGTTTGGGGGGTCGGCTACAAAATTGAAGCTTAAACCGGGGATACGCAGGCTTCTATTCTGGAACCGCCTCCAGCGGCTGGCGAGTATCTGCCGCAGAGCCGCGGAGACCACCCGACTCAGCATTATCCGCAGCATCCGGCTTCAGCTGATGTTTACCTTTGTGCTGTGCCTGTCCGCCGCAGCTCTTGTTTACGTTGCGGTGAACGTTTTCTTCGGGGAGCTGAACCGTTCCCCTGTTCTGGATTACCAATACGGCATCGAAAAAATCGACGACCAAGCCCGAGCCATCGCCTCCTATATTAAAACCCCCGATGTCAGCTACCAGGGGATTACCGACTACATTACCCGCAATGCGGGTTTTTCGGGTAACAAGGTGCTTTTGACGGACCTGGAGGGAAAGGTTTTTTTCAAAACGCCCGATGCCATTGAAACCCAGGTGGACATCCACAGCATCATTTCCAAAGCTATGGAGCGGCGCTATACCAGCACCCCGGTTCAGGAATTCACCAGCTTTTACCCCGTTGATCTGAAGGACCAGCCTGCTTATCTGATTGTCAGCGGCGTTCCCCAGCCCAGCATTTCCTACAAAAGAGGCTCCAGCCCCTTCACCCTGATGACAGCTATTGCGGCCTTTATCTTTCTGTTCTATTGGCTGACCAAACGGAAGATGGATTATATCGAAGAGCTGGCCAGCGGCCTGCAGGAAATCTCCAAGGGCAATCTCCAATTCCGCGTGCCGCTGCGTTCGAAGGACGAGTTGGCCTCCTTAGCCTCCACCATTAACCGGATGACCGCCGCCCTCCAGACCACCATGGAAGAGGAACGCCGGGCCGAACGGACCAAAAACGAGCTCATCACCAATGTTTCCCACGATCTAAGGACTCCGCTGACCTTGATTATGGGGTATTTGCGGCTTCTGAAGGACCGCCACTTCGAGGACGAGGCCCAAGCCCATAATTACGCCCAAATCGCCTACAGCAAATCGGAAAAGCTGAAGGTATTGATCGATGATCTGTTTGAATACACCAAGCTGTCCAATCAAATTGTCAACATGAATCTGGAACGGGTCTGCGTAAATGAGCTCTTGGAGCAGCTGACGGAGGAATTGGTTACCTATGCGGAGGAAAGCGCCCTGGTGCTGGTGAAGGATATTCTATCCGAGCGGCTTTACGCCATGATCGATGCCGCCCAGATGATACGGGTTGCGGAGAACCTCCTGGTCAATGCGGTGAAATACAGCCACAAACCAGGTGTTGTCACCGTCAAAATGGATCGCGACAACGGATATGCACGGGTTTGCATTATTAATCAGGGCGACCCGATTTCGGAGGACGAGCTCCACCGGGTATTCGACCGGTTCTACCGGGTAGATACCGCCCGCACCTCCGCCGGAGGAGGCTCAGGCTTAGGACTGGCCATTGCCAAAAGCATCGTAGAAGCCCATTCCGGGAAAATTTGGGCAGAGTGCGAGGGCAATGAAATCCGCTTCTGCGTGTTGATCCCGCTGGACCTGCCTGCCGGTCCTGAATTAGGGCCCGGCTCCAAACGCCCCCGTCCATAATCCCTATATATAAAGTACAAAAGGCCCTCCCTGCAGGGCCTTTTCCGCTAAGTGCCCATCCCCCAAAAAATATGCCGAAAGTTATAATTGCGTCCAGAGTTTGAATCGCATATAATAGGAGGGATTGAGAAAATTATTTTATATACGTGATTATTTCCATAAATTAAATCTATATTTTTATTTCGGTCAACCGCCGGAATGCTGCAGCCGTAGTCCAGGAGGGCCCAATCAAATGAATATGAATCAATTGGAAACCTTTATCACTATCTCCAAAACCATGAGCTTCCGCAAGGCGGGAGAGATTCTCAACCTTACCCAACCCGCGGTATCTGCCCAGATCAAGAGTCTGGAGGACGAATACCAAAGCGTGCTTATTGACCGCAACCAGCCGGTTACCCTAACGGACAGCGGGCGTGTTTTTCTGGAGCATGCCATGAAAATTGTCCGCACTGTAGAAGAACTGAAGCAGCGCCTGGCCGACTTGGAGAATACCCCTCAGGGCCATATCCATCTGGGAACCACTACCTCCATCGCCATGCAGACGCTGCCGAGGGTTCTTTCCTATTTTCAGAACCAGTTTCCGCTGATTAAAATCACCATTCACTCCATGCCCTCCTCCCAGATTATGGCCAGTGTGGAGAACGGCAGCGTGGATATTGGAATCGCGTATCTGTTCGAAAAAAATCCGTATCTGGAATCGTCTATCCTGTATTACGATACCTTCGAGCTTGTGGTGGCCCCGGATCATCCGCTGGCATCACATGAATTTGCTACCATTGAGGAGCTGCGCCATATTCCCCTGGTGATGCTCTCCCAGGATACGGCTGGACGCCGGTTTGTGGATGCTCTGTTTAAGAAGCTGGACATTGTGCCGCAGACGGTGATGGAGCTCTCTAGCAGTGAGGAAGTAAAACGGATGGTGGAGCTGAATATGGGCGCAGCCATTATCTCCAGATTGTCCATCGCCAAGGAGCTTCGCCTCGGCACACTCAAGATGATTAAGGTCAATGAATTGGAGATTAGCCACCCGGTTGGGGTAGTATATAAATCAGGGCGCTACCTGAGTTCCGCGATGCAGCAATTCCTGAGCGACCTGAAGGGAATGCCGCAAAACCAGTTTCTCGGTTCGGAATAAAGCGCCGATAACGCATACGTTTTAAAGGAGAACAATCATGAAATTCGATTTGCATACCCATCACAGCCGTTGCGGCCACGCCCGCGGCCAAATCCGCGATTACGTCGAAGCAGCACTCCGCGGTGGATTGCAGGTCATCGGCATCTCGGACCATTCCCCCTATTTCGGCGAAAAATCCGACCATGCGCAGCCACGCATCGCCATGGCCAAAAGCGAATTTCCCCGCTATGTGGAAGAGGTGCTGGCCCTAAAAGAGGAATACCGCGGACGGATTGAGGTGCTGCTTGGAGTGGAGTCGGATTTTTTCCCTGAGCATGTGGGGGCGTACCGGGCTATCTATGACAAGTATCCCTTTGATTACATCATCGGGTCTGTCCACCAATCCGGAGGAGTCAGCATCTTTAACAAAAGACGGTTCAGGGGTTTGTCGGAGCAGGAGAAAATCAGGGAGAAGGAGCAATATTACGATCTGATTCTCCAGTCGGCCAAAAGCGGCATGTTTCAGATTCTTGGACATATCGATGCCATGAAGGGCTTTTATCCCGCCTTTTCGGATATCCGCACGGAAGCAGTGGAAAAGACGCTCCGGATCATCGGGGAAGCGGGTATGGCTATAGAGGTGAATACCTCCGGAAAAACCAAGGATGTGGGAGGCTGGTATCCCTCCGATGAGATCTTGGAGATGGCCCTGCGTTACGGCGTTTCCGTTACCTTCGGCTCGGACGCCCATGACCCGGAACGGGTGGGCGATGATCGGGAGCTGGTGGCCCGCCGCCTGAAGGAAATCGGCTATAAGGAATGGGTTTATTTCAGCGCCAAGAAGCGGATTGCTGTCCCCCTCTGATCCGCCATCGAGGATCATATTATTTCGCAGAAACCGGAGCCGGACTCCGGTTTTTTGCAGTTCATAAAAAAAGTGACCCTCGCCGGTAGCGGCAGGGCCGAATCCATCATATATGAAAAAAAGGGGGTCTTGCTGTTATCATAGCCCGGACTTGTTAGAAAAGGGTAACGCTTGTATTTCATTTGTGTTACAAGTTGGATGAAAACAAGGATTGTCCCCAATCTGGAGCAATTTTCATTATCAGGATCCATAAAATGCTCATTTGCCACGGATTTCCACTATTACGTATACTACAGATATAGACTACAAAAGGGAGGGCGGCATCTTGTTTCAGGACTTCCACCATCAGCTGCATGTAAAGCAGCAAACGGCATCCAAACGTACACTGTGGATTACCTTATGGATTACTGTGTTTTTTACGCTTGTGGAAATTATCGGCGGGCTGGTGTCCAATTCTTTGGCTTTGCTTTCGGATTCGGCCCACATGATCTCGGATGTGATTGCCCTTGCTCTTAGCATGGTAGCCATCTATCTCGCATCCCGGCCTCCGACTCCGCGGTTTACCTTCGGCTTCCTCCGTTTCGAAATTATCGCGGCTTTTCTGAACGGGCTGGCCCTGGCGGCAATTTCCATCGGTATCGTCATTGAGGGCATCCGGCGTATGATTAACCCGCCGGAGGTAAATTATCCGGTGATGCTTTTCATTTCCACCATCGGCCTTATCGTTAACATTGTGCTCACTTATGTTCTGAGCAGAAGCATGAAGGAAGAGGATAACCTCAATGTGAAAAGCGCCTTATGGCATTTTATCGGGGATCTGTTAAGCTCCATCGGCGTTATTGCCTCCGCTCTCTTGATCCTCGCCACAGGCTGGCATTGGATGGATGCCTTCATCAGCATAGCCATCGGCGGTGTCATTCTTGTGGGAGGCGCCCGCATTATCCGGGAATCCTGCCTGGTTCTGATGGAATCTGTCCCCGAGGCCTACGATCTTCAGCAGATTCAGCAGGACATTCTGTCCATCCCTGGAGTGGAGGATGTGCACGAAATGCATCTGTGGGCCATTTCCAGCGGGCATTATTCATTAACCGCCCATGTTTTCGTCAACAAGGATATGCAGCCGCTGTGTGTGATTCTGGCGATTAACGAAATGTTAAAGGAGAAATACAGCATTGTTCATGCCACCATTCAAACGGAGCATGCCCAGATCCATCCCCACGGCGAATACGGCCGCCGCTTTCTGGCGGAACGGGGGAGAGAGGACGAGGATCCCGGGTTTTCTTGCCCGGTGTGACGAATCGCAGAAGAAACCAAAAACGCCGGTCCCGATGAAGGGCGCCGGCGTTTTCTTTATTTGTTCATAGGAGGCTCCGCTTAGTGCCTCCCGCGGTCAAGCTCCGCTTCCAAATGAGGCTTATTCGTACCAGTAGCCTTTATGATTTTTTTCAAGACGCATCAAGGCTTCCAGGTAGTAGTAGTCGCCCCAGATCATGAAGTCGTCGGGGCTGTGGCCCAGGCGCACGGCATAGGAGCCATGCTCGATAAAACCTTCGGCGTCCGGCTGGTTCATGGTGGAGTAATGCTTCACCAGACCCTCCATGGTCTTCTGCACACCTTCCTCGAGATAAGCGCGGTCAGGGTCATTTTCAGGCAGATGCTTCAAGAGCTCCAGGATACCGCAGGCCGTGATGGCCGATGCGGAGCTGTCGCGTTTGGTTTCCGGTGTGATTTCCACGTCGAAGTCCCAATAGACCACGTTATCTTCCGGCAGACGCTCCAGGAAGTACTTGGCCATTCTTTTGGAGGTATCCAGATACCGGTCATCCTTGGTGTAATGGTAGCCCAGGGCAAAGCCGTAGACACCCCAAGATTGGCCGCGGGTCCAGGTGGAGCCGTCGGTATTGCCTTGGTGGGTGCCGCCGCGGACAGGCTCGCCATTCTCCGGATTAAACCAGAAGGTATGGTAAGAGGAGTCATCGCCGCGCACCAGGAACCGGCGGGATTTTTCGGTATGCAGGATTGCCTTGTTCTTGTAATCCTCGTTGCCGGTTTGCTCGTAGGCCCAATACAGAAGAGGCAGATTCATCAGGCAGTCGATGATAATCCGTCCGCCGTTCTCGGTATCCCCTTCTCTGCCCCAAGCTTGGATCAACCCTGCCTTGGGACGCCAGCGGCGCAGCAGTACATCGGCGGCGGCGATAGTCAGCTCGCGTGCAGCCTCATCCTTTTCGATCATCCATTGAGCCTTGGAGGAAAGGGAATACAGAAAGCCGATATCATGGTGGTCCAGGCTCTTCATGGTATTCAGGCGGTCGCGGAAGTTCTCCACGGTTTTTTCGGCAGCATCCCGGATGGCTTCATCCTTGCTGTATTCATAGGCGAGCCAGAGAATGCCGGACCAGAAGCCGTCCGTCCAATCGGTATTGTCGTTTAACAAATACTTGCCGTTTTCACTGACATGGGGGAATTGGCCTCCAAAACGCGCGATATTCGCTCTTGTTTTTTGAACCGCATCTTCAATTGCCTGTTTCCAAAGACTCAATCTGCTCATCTCCTGTTTTTAGATACATGTATAAAAGTGCGTCTTCAAGTTGGGAGAGGGTTATTCGGTGGACATCCGGGGAATCAGCCGCATGGGAATATGAATCTCATGGGCCGGACTGCCGGTTGGTTTCACCGTTTCAAATCGCTCCAGGGAAATATTCCGCAGCGCCGCACCTTCCTCCAAATGCTGAAGCAGCATACATACCGCATGGGAAACCTGATTGTCCAGATCGATATCCAGACTGGTGATGGAGGGCCAGTTATGCTGGGCCACCGATTGGTTATTGATGCCCACAACCTTGATCTGGCCGGGAATATCGTACCCGCGGGCCTGCAGCCGGGAGATCAGCATAAACGCGTCGCCGTCGTCAAAGGCCAGGATACCCAAGGGCTCACCTTGTTTCACTACATCTTCAATAGACTCAAAAATCTCGTCCTCATACATGCCTTGAGTCGGAATGATCCGATGTGGAATTCCGCAGCCCTCCACACCACGCTGAAAGCCGACAAGCCGCTGCTGGTTGGTAGTCCGGGCTCTTACGCGGCTAATATAGAACAATTGCCTGCAGCCTCTCTCCGCCAGATGCAGCACCGCCTTCTCCGCTCCTCCGGCAAAATCCAGATTAACGGCACCCAGCGCCACGTTCTCCGGCCAGTTATAGGCGTTAAACAGCACCATCGGTGTGCCTTCGCCGACAAACTTGCGGGTGGTCTCCGGATTCATGGCCAAGCCGTGGCAAAACAGTCCGTCGACCCGGCGGCGCAGAAGTGTTTCCATATGCCGCTTCTCCAGCTCCGGCTTCCCGGTGGAGGAGTATACGGACAGATGGTAGCCGAATTGATGGACCACATCCTGCATGGCGTGGGCAAAATCCGCAAAATAACCGTTAAAATGGGGCAAAACCAGGCCCAGCTCATAGGTTTTTTTGCGGCTGAGGCTGGCCGCCATCTCATTGCGGCGGTAGCCAAGCAGCTGCACCGCGTCCTCCACCTTGCGGATGGTTTCCTCCGCCAGGGGAACATTCCGCCGGTTCAGTACATTGGAAACAGTGGCAATGGAGACACCAGCGGCCCTAGCCACGTCGATGATGGTAATCTGTTTGTTTTTCAGGGCCGTGCACCTCCGGTTATCGGGTTACAGCTTGAATACGTTTACTTGATTAGTTGAAACGTTTAAATAATGCTTTAGATTTATTTTAGCCTAATTAACAGTTGGCGTCAATGATAGACATGGCAGTCATTGGGCAAGCATGTGGCTGTCCAGCCGCCCCATCGAATATGATTTTTCGAGTACAATTTTTGTAAACCACTGTTTTCGGCGGGTTATATATGAAATTTCGAGTTCATTCCGAGGAAAAAGGTAACATCGGGGAATTTATATATGATATTTCATATATAACACACTAAATCAAGGCTGCTCTACAATTTATATATGATTTTTCGAGTATAGCCTCTAGAGGAGTTTCCAACAAACGGTTGCGCCACTCCACCATTTGTGATATTCTTACAGTTCCGCTTTATCGGCCTAAAACATATGGTGAAACCTTAGCTTATGCTTACGATGCCGGTTTTTACTGGCGTAAAAACCTTAGCTTATGCTTACGATGCCGGTTTTTACTGGCGTAAAAACCTTAGCTTATGCTTACGATGCCGGTTTTTACTGGCGTAAAAACCTTAGCTTATGCTTACGATGCCGGTTTTTACTGGCGTAAAAACCTTAGCTTATGCTTACGATGCCGGTTTTTACTGGCGTAAAAACCTTAGGAGGTAACTGAATATGGATACCGACATTCAAAGTGCCTATCAAGAAGAGCTCCTCCGGTTGGAGGAGGCCGGACGGATCATCAGCCGGCAGCTGGATGAATTAAACGCCATGTCCCGGTATAACGGGAGTGATTTTACGGAGCAGGTTCTGGAGGGACTCCGGGAAGAAACCCGGCACAAGCTGGCAGTCGCCCTGCCGGAGCCCTACTTCGGAAGACTGGACTTTCAGGAGGCCGGACATAGCGACCCGACTCCCCTCTACATCGGCAAGGCGGGAGTAGAGGACCGGATCGGCGGCCATCCGCTGGTCATAGACTGGCGGGCTCCTGTAGCCAGTCTTTTCTATTCCTTCACAGGCGGCGACGGGCCGGCGGAATACGATTCCCCCGACGGGCTGGTGGAGGGGCTGGTTTACCTGAAGCGGAACCTGGTCATCCGCAAGCAGATTCTCCAGCGGGTGACGGACAGTTACCTGCGGGGCAGCAGCCAAGGTGCAGTGACGGATGAGTTCCTCCTGTACCGTCTGGGAGAGAACAAGGATAACAAGCTCCGGGATATCGTCTCCACCATCCAGGCGGAGCAGGACAAAATTATCCGGGCCGCCAAAAACAAGGCTCTGATTATCCAAGGCGTTGCGGGCAGCGGCAAAACCACCGTGGCCCTGCACCGGCTGGCCTTCCTGCTCTATCAGTACCGGGATCAGGTGAAGGCGGAGCGGATGATTATTTTTGCCCCTAACCGGATGTTCCTGGATTACATCTCCGGGGTGCTGCCGGAGCTGGGGGTGGGAGACATCGCCCAAACCACCTTTGCCGATTGGGCGCTGGAACGGCTGGACGACAACCTCAAGCTGGGCAGCGAGGCCCAGGATCTGGAGAAGCGGTTTGCGGTTGCACCGCACCAAGATACCACCGGGAACCCTGCGGAATCAGAAGAGCCGATTCCCTCAGGCAGATGGAAAGGCTCCGCGGAGCTGGCAGACCGTCTCAGCCGGGAGCTGGACGTATACGAAAAGGAATATTGCGCTCTGCAGGATTTCACTCCCTGGGAGGGGACCCGTCAGCTGCCAGGCAAAACCATTCGTCATTGGTTCTATGTAGAGACTGTCCATGAACCCATCGGCAAACGGCGGCAGCGGGTGGAAGCCCGGATCAGACGTTGGCTGGAGATGGAGCTGGAAGCCACACGAGACCCTAAGATCCGTAAGGACCGCAAAAAGCTGGCTGGCGCCAGACTGAAGGCTTATCTGAAAAGCTGGAGCCCTCCCTCGGCACTGGATTTCTACCGGAGACTGTTCGAGCCGGAAACCCGGCCGCAGTGGGTTCCGGAGCAGCGGGCAGAGGAATCCAGGAAACGTCTGGCCAAACGCGAGGTGCTTCAGGAGGATTTAGCCGCCCTGTTATATATTCATAACCGCTTCTACGGCATTCACGGCAATGACCGGTTCGACCATATTGTAATCGACGAAGCCCAGGATTTTTCCCCGCTCCAGGTATTGGTCCTGAAGCAGCACAGCAAAAATCATTCCTTCACCATACTGGGCGACCTGGCCCAGGGTATCCATGATTACAAGGGTGTCCATAGCTGGGAAGAGTTCGCCGGACTGTTCGATGGGGAGGAAACGGAAACCTTCCAGTTGAACCGAAGCTACCGCTCTACTATGGAGATCATCCAGTTTGCCAATGGAGTTATCGCCCACAGCGGAGTAGCGGTCAGCCCGGCTGTCCCTGTTTTCCGCAGCGGCGAGCAGGTCCGGGTGGAGCAGACCGCCAAACGGATGCCCGCTATTGTGCAGGCTGTCCGCGAGCTGTCGGAGGAGGCACACGGCACCATCGCCGTTATTGGCCGCACTGAAAAGGAATGCGCCGCCATCCACAAAGAGCTGGTCAATGCAGGCTTTTCCCCTGCATTGCTTACTGCCTCCCAGCAATCCTATGGCGGCGGACTTTCCGTGCTTCCTGTCTATCTGTCTAAAGGCTTCGAGTTCGATGCCGTGCTGGTGACGGATGTGGATGAAACCCGCTACAAGGCTTCCCCCCGGGATGCCAAGCTATTGTATGTGGCCTGTACCCGGGCGCTGCATGATCTGCGGCTCCAGTATACGGGTCAACCATCACCGCTGCTGCCTGATGAAGAGGCAACACACTCATAAAACCGAAAAACCTCGCTTTCCCAACGGGATATTCCCATGGAAAGCGAGGTTTTATTTATGGCTCTGTGCGGACTGGCGCGGCAAGCTCCGTTTCACCGAGTCTCTTCCGCAGCCTGCCGCCGGCAACGGCCACCGCCAGATATAGCACTAGAAACAGAAGCATAATTCCTGCGGAAAACCGGTACATCACCGCATAGCTGGTGGCCGCAGCCACCACTCCCAGGCCCATGGAGCCCACGGCAACCCCCAGATCAATGCTGTTGTAAAACAGGCTGTTGATCAACCCATGGCTGGACCGTGGAGATCCGCCCAGCATCCAGGCCTGCACAGTAGGCTGGACGGCGCCATAGCCCAATCCGAACAGGAGTGCGGAGGACATGAGCATCACCATGGAGTGGGTATAGGACAGCAGTCCGAGGCTTGCCACCAAAACCATAGCGGCGGGCACCAGAACCACAGCATGCCCCCGGGTATCATAAAGCCAGCCCGAAACCGGCCGGACAGCCAGCACCGTGAGGGCATTAAACAGGAAAAACAGGCCGATATTGGCCAACCCGATGTCCCGCCCGTACAATGCCAGAAAGCTGAGAATGCCTCCGTAGCAGGAGGACAGCAGCGTGTTCAGTGTTAACGGCAGCCACAGCCTGCCGGCCAGCCCTGTTGAAGGCGGCTCCTCCCTCTGCCGGACACCGCCGGAAGCATTGCCGGCTGCCCGTTGAACTTCCACAGCGCTTCTTTTGCTTGATTCAGCCTGGGAAGATACTCCCGCCGCCCGCGTAATGGCCAATAGAGGAATAACCGCCGCTGCCGCAACCGCTCCCCACACGGTCAACACGCCGAAGCCGAAGCCGTCCAGAAGCGCCAGGCCGATCATTGGCCCAAAGGACATGGCCAAGCTGGTGGACAGGCCAAAATAACCGATGCCCTCCCCCATCCGGCGGGTGGGGATAATCCGGCTCACCAAGGTGGGCATCACCGTGCTGCCCATGCCGAAGCCGATCCCGAATAACATACGTAAAGCCAGCAGCGAACCCAAGGAATCTGCCAGCGGATAAGCCAGCGTAGCCGCTACGGAAATCCCAAGACTGGTATAAAGCAGCCCTGTTTTGCTGATCCGCTTCATCAAGGCGGCTGTGGCGAAGCGGGCCGCAATAGCCGTCAGCGCAAACAGGCTGGTGACCAGGCTGAGCGCCACATCCCCCGGGGCGAACCGGTCCTTCACGTAGGACGGAAACGGGGACAGCAGCATTTGGAGACACATGAACATCAGGAAATAGCTGATGGTCAGAACAATAAAGGAGCGGGTCCATAATGGCTCGGCACCGCCCGGCTGGGACAAAGGTTTGCCGCTCATTCCTTAACCCCCTGTTCCTTCTCCAGGAGGGCATCGGCGAAACGGATAATCTCCTTCAACCGGGCTAACAGTGCGTCATACGCCTCTTCCCCTAAACTATCCGCCAGCTCCCTGTTTACTCCACGCTCCAGCGGCTCTGTGTTCTGTGCCAACTCCCTGCCCTTACCGGTAGGATACAGACGGAAGGATCTCCGGTCCTGTTCCCCCGGCTTCCGGGAAATCAGCCCCTTCTCCTCCAGTACATCCAGAATCCGGGTCACTGTCGGTTTATCCTTACAGGAACGTTCGGCAATCTCCTTCTGGATCAGACCCTCCTGCCCGGCAATCAAATGAAGCACCGACCATTGTTCGGGACTAATCCCATACTCCTTCAGACGCTGCCCAAAAAGCTGGGACATCCGCCGGGAAGCGACACCTAATGCAAAGCCTAGCGATTGGTTCAGCTCCCACTTCACATCATCCAATGATTCCTTCAATTCAATCCCTCTTCCAAAATAGTTGTTTAAACAATTATATGTAAAACAACTATTGTGGGTCAATACCAGAAAAGCAGCCTTCCCCAAAAGGGATAGGCTGCTTGTAATTTAAAATAGATTTCTCCGGGGGCTCCCCCAAAAGTAATCGGAATCTGCTTCGAAGCATCACGTCACTTTTGGGGGACCGCTTTACATCCCCAGCCATTTTTTGAACAGACGTTTGGTGGTATCCGCATTCATGGCTCCGATGGAGGTGGTCAGCGGAATACCCTTCGGGCAGGAACGCACGCAGTTCTGGGAGTTGCCGCAGCCCTCGATGCCGCCGTCGGTCATCAGAGCGTCCAGGCGTTCCTCCTTGTTCATTTCCCCGGTGGGATGGGCATTGAACAGACGCACCTGGGAAATAGCGGCAGGCCCGATAAAGTCCGTTTTGTCGTTGACATTGGGACAGGCCTCCAGACAAACGCCGCAGGTCATACATTTGGACAGCTCATAGGCCCACTGGCGTTTGGATTCCGCCATCCGCGGTCCTGGCCCCAGATCATAGGTGCCGTCAATGGGAATCCACGCCTTCACCTTCTTCAGCGCCTTGAACATCCGCCCCCGGTCAATAACCAGGTCCCGGACCACCGGGAAGGTGGACATAGGCGCAACCCGGATCGGCTCCTCCAGGTGATCCACCAAGGCGGTGCACGCCTGCCGGGGTTTGCCGTTAATGACCATGGAGCAGGCGCCGCAGACCTCCTCCAGACAGTTGGACTCCCAACAAACGGCAGAGGTTGAACCTCCTTCCGCGTTTACGGGATTCCGCTGGATTTCCATAAGCGCCGTAATCACATTCATATTGGGACGGTACGGAATCTGGAACTCCTCCGTATACGGCTTGCTGTCCGAGCTGTCCTGCCGGGTGACGATGAATTTGATGGAGCGTTTCGCCGCTGCTTCAGCCATAGTCATTGCGCCCCCTTCTTTTTCTTGTCGGTGGTGTAATCCCGCTTCCGCGGGGTAATCAGCGAGGTGTCCACAGCCTCATAGGTGATCTTCGGCCCGTCGGGATGATGGGTGGCGATGGTGGTTTTCAGGAATTGTTCGTCGTTGCGGTCCGGAAAATCAGGCTTGTAATGGGCACCGCGGCTTTCATCCCGGAGCAGCGCCCCCAGCGTCATGGCATCCGCCAGCTCCAGCATATTCCACAGCTGCCGGGTGAAGGCCACACCCTGGTTGCTCCAGCGGGAGGTATCGTTTACATTGACCCGGGCATAACGCTCCTTCAGTTCCTTGATCTTGACAATGGTTTCCTCCAGGCGTTTGTTCACCCGCACCACCGTCATATTGTTGGTCATCCAATCCCCCAGCTCCTTGTGGAGGACATAGGGATTTTCATTGCCGTCCTTTTTGAGCAGGTCCTCATATTGCTTTACCCGTTTTTGGGCCTCCCGCTCGAATATGGTAGAGGAAAGATCCTCGGCATGCTTGTCAAGCCCGCGGACATATTCAATGGCTTTCGGCCCCGCCACCATTCCGCCAAAAATCGAGGACAGAAGGGAATTGGCCCCCAGCCGGTTGGCGCCGTGGTACTGGTATTCACATTCCCCTGCGGCGAACAGCCCGGGGATATTGGTCATTTGATTATAATCGCACCATAGTCCGCCCATGGAATAGTGGACAGCAGGGAAGATTTTCATGGGAATCTTCCGCGGGTCCTCACCCATGAATTTTTCATAGATTTCGATAATGCCGCCCAGCTTGATGTCCAGCTCCCGGGGATTCTTGTGGGACAGGTCCAGATAAACCATGTTCTCCCCGTTGATCCCCAGCTTCAAATCCACACAAACGTGGAATATCTCACGGGTGGCAATATCACGGGGCACCAGATTGCCGTAGGCGGGATATTTTTCCTCCAGGAAGTACCAGGGTTTGCCATCCTTGTAGGTCCAGATCCGGCCGCCTTCGCCCCGGGCGGATTCGCTCATCAGCCGCAACTTGTCATCCCCGGGAATGGCTGTAGGGTGAATCTGGATAAACTCCCCGTTGGCGAAATGGACCCCTTGCTGGTAAACAGCAGAAGCGGCCGTACCGGTGTTAATCACCGAATTGGTGGTTTTTCCGAACACGATACCCGGTCCGCCCGTGGCCAGGATGACGGCGTCCGCCTTGAACACCTCAATCTCCATACTCCGCAAATTCTGGGCGGTAATGCCGCGGCATACCCCTTCATCATCAAGAACGGCGGACAGGAACTCCCAATGCTCATATTTGGTTACGAGCCCCGCTTCCTCCTGGCGCCGGGCCTGCTCATCCAAGGCATACAGCAGCTGCTGGCCGGTAGTCGCTCCCGCAAAGGCAGTGCGGTGGTACTTGGTGCCTCCGAAACGCCGGAAGTCCAAAAACCCTTCGGGTGTCCGGTTAAACATAACCCCCATCCGGTCCATCAGGTGGATAATGCCCGGTGCAGCCTCGCACATGGCTTTGACCGGAGGCTGGTTGGCCAGAAAGTCCCCGCCGTATACCGTATCGTCAAAATGCTCCCACGGGGAATCCCCTTCCCCCTTGGTATTGACTGCCCCGTTGATGCCCCCTTGAGCGCATACCGAATGGGAGCGCTTAACGGGAACCAGGGAAAACAGATCTACATGAACGCCGGCTTCCGCGGCTTTAATCGTTGCCATCAGACCGGCCAAACCGCCGCCGACCACAATAATGTTCGAAGTCGCCATATCCGTCCCCTCCTAAGGGCTTTCCGTAAGGAAAGCCAGCATCGTAAGCATAAGCTTGGGTTTTCTGTAAGAAAACCTGCGTCGTAAGCATAAGCTGGGGCTTTCCGTTAGGAAAGCCCGGAATCGATAGAATAATCAGGGCTGCAATAGCGCCGTCACGGGCCGCTGGCTGAAGTCCATACCGGCGAAAGCCGTCAGCGCCAGAATAAACATCACGGACATTACCACGAATACGCCCATCCACACATAGCCGGAAATCCGCTGGGAGCGAGGACCAATGGTGATGCCCCAGCTGACCAGGAAGGACCACATGCCGTTGGCGAAGTGGAACGAAACCGAAACCACCGCAATCACATAAATCACAAACGCCCAGGGCTGGCTGATAATCTCATGCATACGCACGCCTAATTGGTCATGGGCTACATTGCCCAATGCCACCTGGACCCGGGTTTCGAACACGTGCCAAACAATAAACAGAAGCGTAATCACTCCCGTCACCCGCTGCAGAGTGAACATCCAGTTGCGGAAATAGCCGTACTGCTTGGGGTTGTTGCGGGCGGTATAAGCTACGTACAAGCCATACACGCCATGGTACAGGATGGGCAGCCAGATGCCGAAGAGCTCCATAAAGAATACCAGCGGAAGGCTGTTCAGCCACTCCACCTTGGCAAGAAAGCCCTCATGCCCCTCGTGATACGCTGCGTAGTTGGTATAAAGATGCTCCACAAGAAATGCGCCCACCGGAATGACACCCAGCAGGGAATGCAGCTTACGGTAGAAATAGGAATTCCCCTTCATACGCAAAAACCCCTCTCAGCAGCGTTGTCACAAACCGTTCACAAAACTCATATTACCATTTTCCCTATTATTTCTCATGTAAACGCTGCATTTCTAAATGTGAACATTCTGTGTCTCCCCTTATGTTAACGCTTTATGGCTTAATAGGGAAGTGCATTTTTATTATAATGGGTTATGTATGTTCGCTATATGAGAGAAAAGAGGATAACTTCCGTGCAGAATAACCTGGATATATTCGCTGTTGTTGTGGAGCAGGAAAGTCTGAATAAAGCCTCCCGTGTACTAAATTTGTCCCAACCCGCATTGTCCCGGAAAATCATGCACCTGGAGGAGGAGATGGGTGTCGCCCTCTTCGAGCGCAGGGGCAAACGTCTGGAGCTGACCCGGGCAGGCCGCATTTGCTATGATTATGCGCTGCGGATGCGGGAAATGACCGCCGAGTTCGAAACCCGGCTGCGGCCCTTCATCTCCCCCGAGATGCCGTCGAGCATTACCATCGGAGCCAGTCTCACCACCCTGCAATCCAGTCTCCCGGAGATTATTTCCCTGTTCAATAAGGACCACCCGCAAACCGACATTCAAGCCATTACCGGCAAAACCCATGAAATCGTCGAACTGGTGCGGGAAAATAAGGCGGATTTTGGACTGGTCGCCTCGGTGATCGACCATCCGCGGCTGGAGTGTTACCCCTTGTTCGATGACCACCTGTCCCTGGTGCTGCCTGCCGGGCATCCGTACCTGAGCCGGACGGATCTGACCATGAAGGACCTGCATCAGCTGCCTATGATCCTCTTTTCCAAAGGAACCTGGTATCGGGTGCTCATGGACGAGCTGTTCGAGCAGCATGACGCTTATCCCAATGTCAAAATGGAGATCGACTCCTTCGAAGCCATTCTCCGATTAGGCTCCGTATTGGGCTGTGCCACGCTTCTGCCCGCCTCCTACCTGGAGCGGACCCTTGGCGGAGGGAGCTCGGAGATGAAGGCTATCCAGCTGCCCGAGCTGTTGGCCGCCATCCGCACCACCTCCCTGATCTTGAACACGGAGGGAAGCGTTCAAACCGCCGTACATGCGTTTGTGGCGCGGGCGCAGGAGTTTTACCGGGCGGAAGGGAACCGGAGGGTGGATGGGCAAAAGTAGGCAAAAAAAGCCCGCCCCCGTAAACCGGAGGGCAGGCCGTCAAATTTAATGCAGCTTTCTCATTATATTTTTGTGAACCCGCTTCGGGGTCATAAACGGGGAACCGGCATTGATCCGCGGAATCTCCATCCAGTTGGTTTTGCGGGTCACTATGCCTGGCTGAACGGTGAAGGCATAGCGGAAGCCGCCTTCCTGGAGAAGCCCGGGAACCTTGGCGTTGAACATACCATACGGATAAGCATAAGCATCTGCCTTGGACCGGAAACGCTTCAGCTCCGTTGAGCAGGACAGGGTATCCTGCCGGATGCGGCTGGTGTACTCCTCATCCGTTTCCGGTTTGCCTTTGTTTTCGAGCTTCCCCGACAGATAGGATTCCTTCGGATTCACCTGCTTGTGCAGGGCATTGGAGTGACATTGCAGCTCGGCGCTATTATGATCGGCAAGCTCCGTCATCTCCGCGGCGCTTAGGGAAGGAATCGTGCTCCTCTCCGGATGCCCGATAAATTCCGTCACAATAAAATTGACGGCCTGCACCTGATTCCGGGACAGCACCGGGACCGCATGGGTATAAAAGCTTTTGTATCCGTCATCAAAGGTAACCAGCACCGCATTGCGCGGCACCTCACCGCCCTGGGTGAAGCGGCGGAAATCCTCCATGGTAATAAAGTGGTAGCCCCGCCGCTTCATATCCTTCAGCTGGCGGTCCAGAAGCCCGGGTGTAATGGTCACCGAGCCCATATCCTCATCCGCCACGTGATGATAGACCAGCACCGCTACCTTATCCTTATAATAAGGGCGGGAATGGTTGTTGTCGGCAACGGCAAGGCACAGCATGGTTAACAGCACAACAACGAACAAATAGCGGACAAGCGACGGAAGTGCAAAAAAACGGTGTTGCGGCAAACGAATAAACCCCTCTCGACAATATAAGAAACCGTATCCATTGTACGGCAAACCGCGATAGAAAAAAAGGGAAAGAATAGGATAGAGGCATTCCCTCTTAAAATAAGCCCGGCAAAGCTGCATAAGCCCACAAATGTTAATGGGGGCTTACGTTTGTTGTTGGGGAAGCGGATGGCTCCGGACAGTTGGAGAGTCCGAGCCAGACTAGGTGGGCCATCCGGGACGGACACCGGAGCGGGGATGGGAGGTTAGCTTGCAAGGGCGGACTCCGGAGCGGCAGGTTAGCTTGACTTGATGGGGTGGCCGAGATAAGACTGGTGTTTTGCTTGAATAGAAGAGGCTTCCCGATGGGATGCCCATCTAACGGCGGCCAGAGCCTCTATTTGGCTCAAAAGGCCTGCGGCAATTTTCTAACGGATGCCAGCGCCGTTATTGGCTCCAAACAGGCCTGTTTCTGGCCATTTTGCTCCACATAGCGTCTCCCACCGCCGTTAGAAAAATATCAACGCCGATATCGCATAAATAGCGGCTCTCACCGCCGTTAGCCGCTCACTCACCCTCTCACGGGCAAACCAAAAAAAACACCCTCACCTTGCCGGACCGGCAGGATGAGGGTGTTTGGGGATAGCGGGGACGGTTATGGAGCCGCGACGGGAGATGGCTTCTCTAGGGCGCTGCATTCGTAACCCGTTCCCTGGTTTTGACGATAATCTTGCGGATGCTGTCCTCAGACAGATGGTACATCTGGATCAGCTCGAAGATGGTGGAGCCGCTTTTGTAGCGGCCATAAATTTCACGGTTGCGTTTTTCAATGATCAGCCGGGTGCCGTTGTTTTCGCCCCAACCGGCACGCTTCTGTTCTTTTTTGGGAATATAAATGATCTCCCCCTGGATGTAATCCTGAAGCTGCTTAAGCAAGCTAGGGGGAAGAACGTCCTTTCCGTTTTTGTAACTCATACAGTACCTCCTGGTTATTTGTCATTACGATGATAGAGCGGACATGGGTTCCGGTAAGCTGATTGAACAGCACTCCTGCAACTTGCTTCATCATTTGACACACCTCCTTAATTTGGTATTTTTTCAATATTTTTCCGTAATGGGGAATAAAAAAAACACGATAACCACATCGTGCCACAACATGCGCGTACGCATACGTATTGTTGGTCCGGGGGATGGTTATAGTCCTGCGTTTATTCAGTTGGCAAGCACCTCATTATTCATTCCAAACCCAACAGTAAACAGCTTTTTCATTGTCGCCATCTCCCTTCGCATCATGTTTACCGGCTATACCGCCGATAACGTTACCATTATATAACACATGCCTTATGTACATCAAGCAAAAAATTTCTTATCTGTGAAACCTCTCCAGCGGGGCTGTCCTGAAATAACACGGTCCATGCCGCAAGCCGGATGTGTTATGGAAGCCTCGAAATCGGTGAAGCCAATTGGAGGCGGGAATCGCAGCAGAAGCGATTATCAACTAAAAGAGGGACCTTGCGGTCCCTCCCCTTTCTACAGCTGACTCCCGCTAATTAGGCGGAAATCACCTCGTGGAAAGTAATCATGTCGATCACACTCCTTTCGTAAAGGATTCGCCGGCTCCTTTATTAAACCCCATAGGAAGCCATGTCCTCAAGGGAAGAAATGAATATATCGAATCTCTCCTGATTCTCTACCGCAAGCTCCTGCACGGATCAGCCCATTGGCGGGCAAACCCGGATGCCGTTCTCCTCCAGCTCCAGACGGATACGCCGGGCAAATTCCGCTGCCCCGGGATGATCCCCATGGATGCATACAGTCTCTGCGGCCATGGCTACCCGGCTGCCGTCCGAGGCGGCAACCCCGCCGGTCCGCACCATCTCCAGCACCCGGGCGATGGCCTGACTGCTGTCATGAACAACAGCTCCCGGCTCCTGCCGTGGCGTGAGACTGCCGTCCGGACGGTAGCCCCGGTCCGCGAAAACCTCGGAAACCGTAGACAGCCCTGCATCCTGTCCGGCCCGGATCAGCCGACTTCCTGCAAGGCCGTAGAGCAGAAGCGATGGGCAAAAGTCCCGGACGGCCTCCGCCACAGACCGGGCCAACACCCCGTCAGCCGCCGCCATATTGTAGAGGGCGCCATGGGGCTTCACATGATGCAGACGTTCCCCGTAGGGACGCAAAAAAGCCTCCAAGGCTCCCAACTGGTACAGCACCGCCCCATAAATCTCCTCGGGAGACAAACGCAGCTCGCGCCTGCCGAAGCCCTGAAGATCCGGCAGGCCGGGGTGGGCACCGATTCTGACCCCATGCTCCAGGCACAGCCGGACGGTGCTTGCCATCACCGCAGGATCTCCCGCATGGAAGCCGCAGGCGATATTGGCGGAGGTCACATAAGGCAAAATAGCGGCATCGTCCCCCATCCGGTAAGGGCCGAAGCTCTCTCCCAAATCGCAGTTCAAATCCACAGCGGGTTGGCCGCCGGCACCTTCCGTCATGAGACCTTCTCCTCCTTTTTTAGCGCAAACAACGTTTACTCTTCACCAAACCAATGCAACAATGCGGCCTCGAAGCGGGCCAGTGCTATACGCCGCTCCAGATACAGCTCCTCCGCTTCCGCCAGTTCGATCTCCCGGAAGCGGAGCTGCACTCCGGGACGCAGCTGGCCCAGCAGCGGCAGGTCCACCGCCGCCACCTGGGCGATGCGGGGGTAGCCTCCTGTGGTGCCGCAGTCCGGCAGCAGCACAATGGGCTGGCCGTCCGGAGGCACCTGGACGGCTCCCGGGGCTACCGCTTCCGATACCATGGAAGCGGTGGTATCTATGGGCGTGCCCTGCAGGCGCACGCCCATGCGGTCGGCTTCGGGCCGCACCGTGTACGGCCCGGCGAAGAAGCGCCGGAGCACCTCCGGCGCGAACAGGGCGGCCTCCGGCCCGCGCAACGCGCGGACCGTCCAGGCCGCCTGCCCTGGCAGCGGCGCCGGCGTGGCCAGCCCCGGCGCCGCTGCAAACCCGCTGCGCCCGCCGGGCTGCCGGCGCAGCAGAGCCACTAGCCGCCGGGCTGTGCCGGACGGCGGCCCCAAGAGCAGCAGGTCGTCCGCCTGCAGGGGACGGCCGCCAAACCCGCCCAGGCGGGCGCGGGCATAGGTGCTGCGGCTGCCCAGCACCTCCGGCACGGCGATGCCGCCCGCCACAGCCAATACCCCCCGGCAGCCTGCGGCAGCACGCCGGATGGTTAGCACCGCGCCCGCCGGCACATAATACGGGCGCATAGGCTCCAGGGCCTGACCGTCCAGCCAGGCCTCAAAAGGAGCGCCGCACAGCGCCACAGCCGCTTCACACCCGAACATGAGTGTTGGCCCGGACAAGGTAAGCTCCAGCCCCGCCGCACCGGGCCGATTGCCCACCAGCAGGTTGGCTATGGCCAAGGCCTGCGGGTCAGCCGCTCCCCCCGCAGGAACACCAGCGTCACGGAAGCCGGAACGGCCCAGATCCTGCACCGTAGTGGACAATCCGGGAGCCAGCACGTGGAGAGCTCCGGCTTCCAGCATATCGTCTTGCGTCATCATGCGAACAGCCATCCACCTCTTTCTGCCAATCTGAACCGGGCAAGGGAGAATGTTTCCCGAGTAAGCTTCCCCTTCCCGATTCCCCTCATAACCATAACACCTCTAACTGTTTCATCTGTCTAAAAGTATGGCCGATACCGCAGGATGAACATCCCGCCTGCGGCAGGGGCCTTGTTCCTTCAGGGCAGCCGCTCCTCCACAGGCACAAATCTGACCCTGTCCCCCGTCCGCAAAAGCGACGGCTCCGTATGGTCTGGCCGGAACAAGGAAAGAGGCGTCCGGCCCACCAGTCTCCAGCCACCGGGGGATTCCAGCGGGTAGATGCCCGTTTGGCTTCCGCCCACCGCAACGGAGCCTGCCGGAACCCGCAGCCTGGGGGTAGGCAGCCGGTCAACTGCCAGCTGCTCCGGCAGCCCGTCCAGATACGGAAAACCCGGCACAAACCCGATCATCAGCACACGGTATTCCGCAGTGCTGTGCTGCCTGATCCACTCTTCCGGAGTGGTACCGCATAAGGCGGCCACCTCCTTAAGGTCAGGTCCCCACGGTCCTCCATAACGCACAGGAATGTCGATCAGCCTAGGCAGGGCTTCTGGCTGCTCCTGCACCTTGTCCCATTCCAGCTCCAGCAGGCCGCATACCACATCCTGCAGGCTTTCCGGCCGCAGAGCCTCCAGCTCAGACCATACCGGCATGATCTTGTCCAATCCCCGGTACAGAAGATAGGGATCATAATAAACAGTAGCGGTATGGATACCCGCCACCGCCTCCACAAAGCCGGGAAAGGGCGACGCCTCCAGATGCCGGACAAAAGGCAGCCAAAAGCCCGGAGCGATACCGGAACTGTCTGATCCGCCCAGGCTTACCGTTACCGCCCGCTCACCCATGGAGCGGAACACCAGAAGCTTACTTTTATCCGCTTTCACATCCCCCGCCTCCTCACAGAGCCTTAAATGAGCTCCCGCCGCTTAAACCAGCGTGCGCATAATTCCGGCCATACCCAAGCCTCCGGATGATCCTCCGCCAACCCCAGCCCGTGGGAACCGGATTGGAAGGAATGCAGCTCAAAAGGAACCTTGCAGCGGCTTAACGCCCCTGCGAACAACAGGGCATTCTCAACGGGAACAGACGGGTCGTCGGAGGTATGCCACAGGAAGGTAGGCGGCGTATCCGCCGTTACCTGAAGCTCATTGGAGAAAAGCCGGATATCCGCTTCCGACGGCTCCGGGCCAAGCAGGTTGGTGCGGGACCCGTCATGCCGGAATTCCCCCATGGAAATAACAGGATAACACAGCACCATAAAATCGGGGCGGCAGCTGAAGCGCTCCACCGGATCCTGTGCGGCGGCGTCGCCTGCATCATAATGGGTACCGGCAGTAGACGCCAGGTGCCCGCCAGCGGAAAACCCGAGAATCCCCAAACGTCCGGAATCGATTCCCCACTCCTCCGCCCGGGAGCGGACATAACGCAACGCCCGCTGGGCATCGGAAAGCGGTGCGGGATGCTGGTACGGCGCAACCCGGTAGCTCAGTACAAAAGCATGAAATCCCAGGGAATTGAGCCATTGGGCAATAGGCTCCCCCTCATGATACGCCCTCATGCCGTAGCCGCCGCCCGGCAGCACAACCACGGCAGGGACATTGGCCCCCGCCCCCTCCAGCAGATACGGTGTAAGCGCCGGACGGTCCTCCAATTCCTCGCCTTTGCTGTATGGCGCCCCTTCCGGCCATAACTCGATACGTTCCATTGAAATATCCCCCATTCAAAGGTTGTCAGACATGTTGGCTATCCATTTTGTACACATTGCAACTCCCATTATACCGCCAACGGCAGGCTTGGAATATATGGATTTTCCGCAGAGCCATTTCCATTGCTCCGGCTTCTCCCCACTCCCACTGCCCTATTCCCCCACCGCCCTCTCTCTAGTCCCTCCTTTTTCTCTCCAGCAGCTGCCAAAGGTCTACTCCACAGGTTGAGCTGTACTCCTTACGGAGCTAAGCGACCCTTATACCGGATTTTGGTGCTCATTGCCACGCTAACGGAACTCAGATACCCTTACCCGCCACCCAGCCCCATTTCTACCCCGCTTCCCCCGTCTAAGGTGCTCTCAGTTCCGTAACAAACCAATTCCCCGCTTTTTGAGCCTCTAAGAGCTGGTGAGTTCCGTTACAGCTGCCACAGACTTCTAACTAGCCGTTCACGCTGCGGTTCCCGCCGCATCAAGGAACGATGACATGTCGAAGAAGGCCCATCAAACCGACTCTGCCGGTATCGAGGCTTCCATAACCTATCCGGCCTATGGCTCGGACCATGTTATTTCAGGGTAGCAAAAAGAGCAGAACCCCACCCTACGGGCGGAACTCTGCTCTGTCCCCGTGAACATGCTGCCAACCCACACGTTGTTCTTTACCTGGCTCCAAGCACACCTCTTGCCTTCTCCTCCATCCGGTTCAACCAGGAGGTGTTCGGCTCGATGACCAGATGGGTCCATTTTTTGACGAAGGGCTGGGCCAGAAGAATCGTTGCTCCGATGGTGCAAACCAGAAGGGCCGCGATTTCCAGCGGATGATCAATATGCGCATAGATCCCGGAATACACGGTAAGGCGGACTAGAAACCCATGGAGCAAAAACACATATAAGGTCCGGGTGCCCCAGTCGGTCATGATGGATTTGCCGTGGGGAACAAAGGCCAGCAGCCCGACGGATGCAACCAACTGAAGTCCGTACAGCACCAGCCGGTAGAGACCTGCGTACCATTCGCCGTGGCCCATCTGGGTGTAATTCAGGGCACCCACCAGCCAGCGGGGTTGAAGCTCCATGGCATTGGCGGCGAAGTAGATAAACAGGCCAACCGACAGAGCGGCGGCGATCACCCGTCGGTAGCCGGACAGAAATGCGCGGAAGCGGGTATAATCGAAATAATAACCGATGACGAAAAAGGGCAGGAATACTAATGCCCGGGTGATGCTCAGTACCCCGCCGTCAAATCCGCCGTAGCCGATGAGAACGGCAATGCCTACCGCAGCAAGCACCGGATGCTTCAGCTTGAGGAAGGTGAACAGCAGCATCATAAGCCGCCAGATGATATGTCCCATTAGAAACCAGCACAGCAGGTAAGGCATAAAGAAGGAATGTTTGATGCCAGGCACCTGGAACGCCAGGATATCCAGCACGGAGTATAACGTTTGGAAGATAAAATATTGGAGTGCAATGGTTTGCAGCACCTTTTTCCCCGGCTGTCCGGTCAGGGAATAACGGGCAAAATATCCGGTAACAAACACAAACAGGGGCATATGGAAGGAAAAAATCCAAAGAAACAGCGCCCGCATTTCTTCGTTCCGGCCAATCAGGGGTTCAATGATATTGCCCACAAACACACTGACAATCAATAAAAAGCGGGTATTGATCAAAAACGTATCTCCCGATAAGCCTGCTTTATTTTCTCCCATTTCTGCCGTTCACTCCATCCGCCGCAGTAGGTGCCGCTATATATGTTTTCTCCCCTACAATATAGCAATCCCCTATTCCCGCGGTCGATAAGCAGCCGCCTCTTGTCAAAAAGAGTTCACATCATTTTGACCAAAATAAAACATTTTTCACCTAAAAATGGTTCTTATAAAGAATATGCATGAAGCCTTATTCACAAAATGGAAGAAACCTTACGGCGATCCCGTCGTATATAGGGTAAGAAGTTATAAGAAGAGGCATCCGAGAAGAGGAGGAATTATAGATGTTGATTTCAACAACAGAAAATCTTGCAGGACATGAGGTTACAGAGGTGCTGGGCACCTCCTTCGGTGTAGTAGTGCGGGCCAGAGGGCTGGGCGGGGATATTATGGCATCGCTTAAAGGACTGGTGGGCGGTGAAGTCAAGCAATATACCCAAATGATCGAGGATGCAAGACGCCAGGCCATTGACCGGATGGTACAGAATGCGGCGGCAATGGGTGCCAATGCCATTGTGATGATGCGCTTTGACAGCGGCGATATCGGCAATAACATGAGTGAAATTGTGGCATACGGCACTGCGGTCCGGGTTATAAGGCAATGAGCGGCGCGGAGTCTTCCGGCTTTGATTTTGCCGCTGTATTCGCCTTCCTCTATTTACTTTTGTGGATCGTAATTCCGATCGTTATCCTTGTGCTAGGCTGGCTGGTGTACGACAAACGCTACAAGTCCAAAACACCCGGCCGGGAAAACCAGCCGCAGAACGGCTTTCTCCCCACTCCCGAGGTTTTCATCGACCCCAAGGACGGGCTCCGCTACCGGGTATATTACAACCCGTACACCGGCGAACGGGACTACATCCGGGAATAGAACGGGCCACTGACTTACACTTCCTGATGTGGTAAAATGGAAATGTTCGGATTTTAGCACATTTTCGGGAGGTTGCAGGTTCATGGAATTTGGTTTGTTAGCGCACTGTGTGGGGCAGCAGCCCCTTGATACCCTGCCGCGGCTTGTGGCAGAGCATGGTTTTAAATATGTTCAGCTGGCTCTGGCCAAGGCCCTGTCCGGTGTGGATACCGGGCTGGGCAAGCTGAGCCCCGGGCTGGCCAATGCGGTAGCGGAGGAATTTGACAAGTACGGGGTCAAAATCCCGGTGCTGGGCTGTTACATCGACATGGTGAATCCCAATGAAGAAGCCCGCCGCTACGGCATCGACCGGTTCAAGGAGCATATCCGCATGGCCCGTCATTTCGGTGCCGCCTTCGTGGATACGGAAACCGGGCATGTATCGGAGAAATATCCGTCGGAAGCTGCATGGGAGCTGACCCGCCGCACGGTAGAGGAGCTTCTGGAGGAAGCCGAGAAGTGGGGCGTGATTGTCGCTGTCGAGCCTGCCAACGGCCATATTATCGGCACGGCACGGGACTGGAGAAGGCTGCACGATGAGGTGAAATCCTCCCATCTGGCTGCGGTTATCGATCCCTGCAATATCCTGCGGGACAAGGAATTCCCCCACGACCAGGATGAGGGGATCCGTGAAGCGTTCCGCCTGATGGGCGACCACATTGTGCTTGCCCATTGCAAGGACTTGTATGTGGATGCGGACGGCAAGGTGAAGGAAACCTTCGCCGGCAACGGCACGCTGAATTACCCGCTGTTTGTGGAGCTGCTGAAGCAGCATAAGCCCCATGTTCACATGACATTCGAAAGTGTCGCCCCCCACGAGATGGCCGAGGCGCTCCGCTTTATGAAGAGCCACTTCGCCTAACATGGCGTCTGCGTGCCAGCAATGGAAAAAGGCCAGCCCCGGATAACGGAGCTGGCCTTTTTTTGGTGTGGGTTCCCTGGTTGGTTCTTTGTTTACTGCTGCTGTTCCAAAACCTGCATAAACCGGTAGATCAGCGTGGCCGCTTCTCCCCGCAGGGTTTCACTATCCGGAACAAAATAGTCAGCGCTTCTCCCTTGAATCAATTGGAGGAGCTTGGCGGCATACACATCGTGATGCGCCCACCCGCCGATTTGCTCCGAATCCTTAAATTGCTCCGCTTGGCGGATCTGCTCCGCTGTCGGCTCCTGATGCTCTGTCGTGCGGTAGGCCCGCATAACCATGGCCGTCATCTCTTCCCGGGTAACCACCCGGCCCGGCTCAAACTCGGTTTCGCTGACGCCCTTGACAATCCCGGCCTGTCTGGCTGCCGCAATGTACGGGGCAAACCAATCCCCGTCCTTCACATCCGTGAAGTCGGCTGTAACAGCGGCTGCCGGAAGGTTCATCACCTTGGTGATAATCGTGGCGAACTCCGCTCTGGTAATACCCATGTTCGGGTTGAAATTGCCCGCGGCATCCCCATCCAGAATCTGCCGCGCAGCCAACAGCTCCACAACCTGCTTGGACCAATGCCCCTTCAGGTCCGGAAAGCTTTTGCTCAGCTCCATCACGGCCACCTTGCCGGGTTTGCTCATATTCACGGTCACGAAGCTGCCGGACTTGTCCACGGTACCGCCTAGATACACCCATTTCCTGGCGCCTTCGTCATAGACGAACACACCAAGGTGATCCTCATTAACGGCTTTGGTTTTGTCATAAGAAACGCGGATCTGGCCGCTTTTGCCTGCCGCATCCCCCGTAAAGGATATTTCATACACACCGCTTAGCCGCTTCATTTCCTTGTCCGCAGGTTCTTCCGCCGGGGAAGCGGAGGCCTTGACTTGGATGTAATCCTGGCCCTCCAGAACCGTAATCTCCTTAGCCGGCTCCGGGGTTTTCGGAGTTTCGCCGGCTGTCTTCTCCGGCTGGGTGGAATCATCATCGGAGGTATACACCTGAACAGTCCGCTTCTTCACAGCTTTATTGCCAGCCAGGTCAGAGACTGTATAGGTCACGGTGTAGATGCCTGCCTTTGCGGTATTGACCTCACCCGTAATGATAATCTTGCCTGTAATGTCCCCTTCCAGATTGTCCGACGCGGTTGCCCCATACTCCGTATAGCGGCCGTTAAGGGGAATATTGATGGTTTGTTTACCGGTTATGACAAGCTCCGGTACGATGGTATCCCGGTTAAGCTCCCCGTAAATCCGGTTGACGATGGAGTTGAATGCCTGCTCCATATCCCGGTAATCCACATAACGGTCATCCGGCCGTGCGGTTCTTCCATCCAGAAGATCCCGGGCGGTATCATTTTTGTATTCCGCATTAAAGGAATTATATGTGCCGTATTCCCCCAGATCCAGATCCTCGTCCTCCAGAATGGTCAGAACCTCACGGAGGGTAATACCAGGCTCATTGATCAGCTTGGTGAGCTCCTCGCGCTTCTGCTCCACCGTCAGCTCCATTACCGAATAGATGCTCAGGTGATTGGTGAGGATCTCAACCGTACCCAGGCCCTTCAGATATTTACTCCGCACGTACTCCCACTTGCCGGTGCCCGGGTTGAAGTAGAAGGACATCAGGGCCTTGTCACCCTTTATTGCCCCCACTGCAATTCTCAGGGCAATATCCTGCTGGGAGGTAAAGTTTGTAATCTCCTCATCACGGATCAGATTTCCCTGATCATCCTCTTCAATCACTCTCATTTTGAAGTCAAATACCCTGTTTTCATAAATCCGCATGGATTCATGAATGCTGCTGACCGCCTCCACCATCTCATGATTGGCCGGATCGGCAGTATTCACCTGCTCGGCAACCAGCTGCAGTCTGGCATTGGCCCCCAAACCGGCTGTATCCACCGCATCAACGGGGATCAGGATAGACGTGTTTTGGGTTTCGAATTGGATATTGACGCCCGCTTTTTTGGCATGCTCCAGCTGCTTTTTGCTGATGCTCACCTTGATCGGATTGGCCGTGGTCACCTCATCCTCCACGATAATGCGCACGGAGGGTTCTCCGGTTTCCTTGGCGCCCTCTACAGCATCCTCCCATACGGAATCCGTTACCTTCTCATCATCCTCGGCTACAATGGTGGCATCCTTGGACACTTGCTTTTCCACTACGCGGATGGTTCTTTCCACCATTCCCTCATTGCCTGATTGGTCAACTGCCTTATAGGTAAGGGTATACAGGCCTGCCTTCTTGGTATTGAAGTACCCTTGAATCACAACCTGGCCGGTCAGGTCCCCGTCGGTATCATCCAGGGCCGTAAAGCCTTTTTCCACATAAAGAGCGCCTAATTCCAGAACAACCTCAGCATCACCCTTCAGCGTGATAACGGGTGCCGTAATATCGGCCATCACCCGGATGACGAACACCTTGGTTTCTACTGCAGAACCCTTCCGAACCGTGGCGGTCAGCGTAACGGCCGTGTTCTCCAGAGGCGGATGCACCAGAATTCCGTCTTCGCCGATCATGTCCTTATTGCTGCTCTCCCAGGTCACCGACACTCCTTCCTCCAGCTCCGCCGGAAGGAATACATCCTTGGTCACCCGATCCTTGTGATTGCCCTTCTGATAAACAATCTCCAGCGTATCCAGGCTGTTCTTCACCGTTTCCACATCGTTATCAATGGTGAAGCTCACCGTTGAGGTGTTGCCGTAGGCATCCTCAGCCACCAGGGTGTAGCTTCCATTCTTTGCAACGGTGCTTCCGCTGGCAAATGGCATCCCGTTCAGTAAAGCCTTCCCGTCACTGATGGTAATGCTTCTGTATTCCTTGTAAATCCCGCCTTCCTCCACACCCTGAATGAGAGGCGGTGTTCTGTCCACAATCACCTTCTTCTCACTTGCGGGGGAAATATTGCCTGCGCGGTCAATGATATACACCCTGTATTCGCCATCCTGGGGCGGCGCCTGGATCGTATCCGCATTTCCCGCTGTTTTGTGCATGGTATCCCCTTCAGTAAACACCTCTGTACCCGGCGGTGCCAGCCAAATGGTGTCTGTAGGATCGCCTGTACCGCGGATATTCACGGTGTGCCCGTCCATCCCGGCAATGATTTTATCCTCCGCCAGAATATCGTTTTGAGTGTCCGGGGCGGATTTGTCCAGATGTACAATTTTGGTAACCGTCGTTTCATTTCCGGAACGGTCAATCACCTTCACACTGATTTCATAAACGCCTTCCACATCAATCACAAAAGGCTCGGTATACGGTACAAAACCCTCCATACCGGTGAAGGTGTAATACACTTGTGCATAGGTTGCCTCGGTTACCGATCCGTTGTCTGTTTCCTTCCGGATGGACACGGTATAATCTCCGTTGCTGTATTCCTTGTCCGGATGAAGGAGCAGGGTGGGGAACACATGAAGCTCTCGGTTGATGGCTACAGTTTGGTGGGCCGCCGGGCTTTCATTGCCGGCGAGGTCGAAGCTTTTGGCCTCCAAGGTCACGGTTCCGGTTCTGGACACGGTGACCGGCCCTGTATAAACCACCCATTCACCGATCTCGTCTCCATACACCTGGCGGGTTACCGTGTAGGCAATCCCGGATCCCGCATCCGAACCGGGCGTTACGGTGAAGATAAAATCCTGGTTGTAAAAATCGCGATCCGGCATCCTGGTGATAACCGGCTCTTCAGGCGCTTGTTTATCGATATTGGTTATTTCGATGGTGTTGATGCTTTCATTGCCGGCTGCGTCCTTGGCATATACCGTGTATATTCCATTCTCCTGGACCGTGAAGAACCCTTCAAAGGAATTTCCCTGGGTTTGGAAAGCGGCCGCAGTTACTTCCCCGTACGCATATTTGGTCACGGAGATACCGGTGCCTGTTCCGTCATGGATGGAGGCCGCAACTGTCACATTCCCGTTGGTCCAGTCTACGGTGCTTGCTGTCAATGCCGCAATCGAGGGAGGAGTTGTATCCAGCAGCAGGGTCTCTCCTTGTGGAGCAGAAGAGTTACCGGCTCCGTCTACAGAACGGAGATGCACGGTGATGCTGCCATCCTGAAATCCGCTCAGATTCAGCTTATCAGAACCAAGTGACCATTTGCCGTCGGCATCCGCGCTCACCTGCTTCACGATTTTATTCCCGGCGCTGTCCTCCAGCGCAATCTCCACAACAGCAAGCTGCTCGGCGCTGCCCGACAGGCCAACGGCTGTTTTCTCCAGGCCGTTAATCATGCCGTCTTTGCCAACCGGCTTGTCCAAGGTGGGGGTTAAGGGAGGTGTGGTATCCTTCTCTACAATATCTGTGGCCGGATTGCCTTGGTTACCCGAAGCATCCACCAAATATACGTGTAAGGTGACCATGCCGTCAGCCAATCCACTGGTGTTAATCCCCGTTACAAGCTGGTCGGCTGCCGTAATGGTTCCTGTTCCGGTGACCGGTGTTCCGCCTTTATTGCTGGTAAGCGTGTAGTGGAACACCGCTCCCAACTCAGCCCCGGAGAAACGGAAGGAAACCGCGGGCGCATACGTGCTGTTGATCACATTCTGATCGATCAGGGCTGTGTAGCCTGCCGGTGCCACAGTATCCTGCACAGTTATGATGCGGCTTATTGTAGCGGTGTTTCCCGCCGCATCGGTTACGCTGTAGGTCAGCGTGTACGTTCCCGGCACAGCCGTATTTACCGTTCCTGTAACCTGTATGTTCTGCGTGACATTGCCGTCCACAAGGTCCGCAGCCGACACACCCGCCAAGGGGTCAAAGCTGCTGCCTGCTTCAATGGTTGCGGCAGCTGCACCGCTAATGGACGGCGCTGTCCGGTCGGCTACCGTTACCTTACGGGTTACGGTAATAGTTCCCCCGTCCCCATCCGCTACGCTATAGGTGAGTGTGTATGTGCCCGGCACAGCCGTGTTTACATTGCCTGTTACCTGCAGGGTTGCCGTAATGTCAGCCCCCAAAGCGTCTGTCGCAGTTACTCCGGACAGCGCATCGAAGGTTCCGCCCGCTTCTATCGTTGTATCTGCAGCACCGTTAATGGCGGTAGCGGCAATATAGAAGGTGAGCTCCTTCAGCGTGGAGGTTACACCCGTATCATCCATCAGGTACACCTTCAGGGTGTGCGCTCCGGGAGTTAAGCCGTGGGGGATGGTGTAGGTATATTGGAAGTCCTTGTTTTCCCCCTTAAGCACAATCACCGTTCCCAGCACTTGACTAAGATCATCACGGTCATCCACAATGGCGACAATATCCATCTCGGTTCCTACATCATCATTGTTTCCGGCTTTGCCGCCGATAATGACTTCATCTCCGGACTT
This sequence comes from Paenibacillus mesotrionivorans, assembly GCF_046098205.1. NCBI lineage: Bacteria > Bacillati > Bacillota > Bacilli > Caryophanales > Paenibacillaceae > Paenibacillus > Paenibacillus mesotrionivorans. Next base: position 286,235 of record NZ_JBJURJ010000002.1, read on the forward strand.
GAAGGTTTCCCCATCAACCTCGGGGGAAAAGGTGGGGTCCGACAGAATCGGCGCTTCGTTTTTGGGTCCTACGCCGATAATGGTCGAGATAGAACGGGACTTCCCGGCGTCTACGGAAACCGGGTCATACCAGGCCGCTGCCGCCGTATCCTTGGATGTAACAATTTCTCCGATCTTCGATTCATGCTCAGCCCAGGACATGCGAGGATTATCGTCCCAGCTTAGAGTTATATCGTTCCACATGCCTACCCACAGGGCATCCGCCTTGGTTACATGCATCGTATCCTTAAAGAAGGCGGAAACCTGAAAGCCTTGATCGAAATTTCGCCATCCGTTGGGAACCAATTCAAAGGGAGAACCGTCATTCTTGTCAATTTTGGTATCCCAATAAATGAAAGTGCCCATATTTTGAGGAGTGTTCTTCAGGTTTTCCATCTTCATTTCAACCTTCATGTACCCTCCCTCCAGCGTCGCATTGACAATGGAGAGCATCAAGGTGTACCGGGCTACTCCGGGATCGACTCTTGACATGCGGATGACATTATTGCTGACTGCAAACTCTTCAATTTCAAGGTTGTACCAGCTTCGTTTTCCATGGTCATCCTGCACATCAATATTGGAGGTAGAGCTAGTTTCGCCATTATAAAATGCCAATTTGGGTCCGCTTGGCGTATTGAGCATGACCGCATATCTGCCGTCCTCATCCATGGTCACGGTAATTTTGGTGGACTTGATCTGCTTCTTGGCAGTTGTATCCGCCGTTACACTCACCGTATCCAGGATGACTGCGTGCGCCGGTTTGGCCCACCCTCCCATCACCGCAAATAGGACCATTAGCCCTAAAAGACTAATGATTGCTCCTCTGGTGTAGCTTCTGTTCATCCGCTTCTCCCCTTGCTTTCGTTTTTCTTCCCTCAGAGCTCACAGCACCTAAACTAAAATAATTATAAAACAGACTGATCTCTCTATGTTATAGCATCAAAAATAGCGCCAGTCTAACAAATTTAGATCAATTTCGATTCAAATTTAGGAAAAATTTGTCGAATATAGTCGGAACTGCGGAATACAATCAAGTAGAGGAGGCATCCTAGCTCACGTTGGGGGCTCCCACCTAGAGATAACGCCCATGCTGGGCGTACGCGCAAAAAAAACGGCCTGCCGCGCAAGCCGTTTTTTGCGTTTCTATTTTTTTGTTTTGCTTGGTTAGGCCTTCTGCACCGCAGTTTTGCTCTTCGCCAGCTTGTAATAGCCGTATACGTTCAGCAGCTCGCTTTCGTCAGCGAAGCGCAGCTTCAAGCTGCCCGCAGCGGCCTGGAGGTACGGCTTTAATGCCGCCGCGCCCCCTCCAATGACATAGAAGCATTGGATATCGGGAACCTTCTTCCAGCGTTTTTTGATCAGCTCCACCATACGGTTGGCCGCCCGGGTAAAGTACATATCCACAATGGGCTTGATATCCGTTTGCCCCTCCCCCATTCGCCGGATGGTGAATTCACGGGCTTTGATCCGCTGGGCCAGCTTGGAGCGGCTGGGGAACCGGTAGCCGTACTGGTCCTCCACCTCACGAATGATCATATCCATGTAGTGGGCCAAGCCGATTTGCTCTCCGGTGCTGAACTGGTTGTCGATATTCATCCGTTTGATCAAGGGAAAATCCGTGGTCAGGGCGCCGATTTCACAAACCCCGATAGTGCCGTGGTACAGCTCCTCATCACGGATTTGCAGGGAATCGTGAGTGGCCATGTGGAATACCGCTGCCGCACCCTCAATGGATACAATGGCCCGTCTTACGATAACCTTCACCTTGCGGTTGCGCAGCCGGGGAGTGGTGAGAAAGGTCACCTCATGCTCTCCCACCAGCCGTTCCTCGAAGCTTCTGTTATACCGGGAAAAAGCCCTCACCGGCAAACCTGTGCCCAGGACATATTCCACCTCGTCATACCCCTGGTAGCCGCTCTGGCTGGCAGAGCCTGTAGCAACACCGGCATAAGCAAGTGCGGTCAGCGCCACAATCAGGGACTGATCGGATAGAGCCTTGTTATCCATATCCTCCAGCTCCGTATTATCCTCATTCTCCATGGCCAAAAGGCCTACGAAAGAGCGCTCCCCGTTTTTTGCCAGCTTGGGGCTATGCACGATTACATCCAAGGCCTTTAACGGCTGATCCTCCTCCTGCAGAATATGGCGCTCAAAGCCGGGCGCCACTACGTTGGGAACCAGAAGAGGCTCTCCTCCCCCATCCAGCACAAGCTTGATGCTGTCATTCCCCAGATCCAGGCCAGCCACTTTCATTATGTATTCCCCCTGACAGGTCATTAAAATTCCCGGACCGTACCATGTAGTCCATTGGTTAGAATTTCTATTTTTTATGCCAAAATCCTCCGGGACTATGGAATCATTTTCTAATTATTATTCAAAATATGCAGGTTTTCGGCATTTTTTGACGAACTTCAACTCTTAAAAGTCTACATCACTTGCGGACCGGGCCTGCCCGGCGAGATGCCGGCGCAGCGGTTAAACTACCATCAGGAGAACGTTCATGAAAGCAAAACTGCAGCTGAAGCACTACACCGTCATGCTCATCCGCGATCCCCGCCAATCCGTGCTGCGGCTGCGTATCCCGGTTTTGGCCATGGTTGCCGTCCCTCTGCTGTTTGGAGCCGTATGCTCTTGGGCCTATTTGTCCACCTACCATGCCTTCTCCGCCAAACGGACCAGCCATGAGCTGCAAACGGTGCTGAACGAACAAACCCGGATCTATGAGAGCAATGTGTCGGGACGGGATACAACCATCGACCATCTTCAAGAGGAGCTGCTGCGGCTGTCCCAGCAAGCCGGGGAGCTGGACCAGAGGATGGAGGAAATCCGCAAGCTGGAGGAGGAAATGCAGCGGTTGGTCGGACTGGGCGGCGGTTCAGGAGGGCAGGCCGGAGTCCTGCCGAAGGACGAAGATTCCGCGGGTATAGGCGGCTCCAGCAGAGCCGTAACCGACCAGGACACAGATGAGCTCATCGCCCAAACCACCGAGCATTACAATACCATTTTCGACTCCATGGAATCCTTGTACACCCAGTTAAGCGAGACCAAAATCCGGGTAGTGGAGCAGCAGCTCCGTCTGGCCCACATACCCAGCATCTGGCCGGTGGAATCCCGGACCATCACCTCCCCCTTCGGCATGCGTCGGGACCCCTTTACCTTCTCCATGGTCTATCACAGCGGTCTGGACATTGGAGCCAAAACAGGTACTCCGGTCCACGCAACGGCAGACGGAAAGGTAAGCAGCACGGGCAATGATTCCTATCATGGCAACAACATTGTGATCGACCACGGTAACGGCCTCAAAACGTGGTTCATGCATTTGAGCAAAATCGGAGTGGAGAAGGGGGAAGAAATAACGAAGGGTCAGGAAATCGGGCTTGTGGGCTCCACGGGAAGAAGCACAGGTCCCCACCTCCATTACGAGGTGCTGAAGGATAATAAAAGCGTTGATCCCAACACCTATCTAAAGGGTACGCGAAAGGAAGAATAACCATGTTCAGCAAAAAGAAAACGGCAGGTACCAACCCCGACGCCATGGATACGGTCATAGGAGAGGGGAGTGTGTTCGAAGGGAAGATCCGCTCCCAGGCAGGGGTGCGGATTGAAGGCACCATCCACGGGGATGTGGAAAGTGCAGGAGATGTGGTCATCGGTGAAAAGGGGATTGTGAAGTCCAACATTCATGCGCGGAATGTGGTGATTGCCGGGGCAGTCCACGGCAATGTGACCGCCAAGGAGAGCTTGACCATTCTGACCAGCGGGCAGTTGAACGGAAACTCCAGCGCCTCCCGTCTGGTGGTCAACGAAGGAGCCGTCTTTAACGGCGGCAGCCGTATGGAGAGCAAGGCGCCGGAAGGTCTGGAGCTCCCCTCCGTGCCGCAGGAAAAGGCGCCCCCGTCCATGATGGGCAGCGCCTTCGGCGATTCAATCGCCATGTAAAGGGCCCCCAAAAGTACCCGGACTGCGCTTCAGAGCTTCGCTTCACTTTTGGGATTTTGGTTTCCGGGGGCACCCCCAAAAGTACCCGGACTACGCTTCAGAGCTTCGCTTCACTTTTGGGGGTACTCTTCAGGAATTGGGTCCGGTACAGTCTGGCGTAGAGACCGTTTTGGGCCAGCAGCTCCTCATGGGTGCCCTGCTCGGCCAGTCTGCCTTCCTCCAGCACCAGGATCCGGTCAGCTGCCAGAATGGTGGACAACCGGTGGGCAATCACCAGCGTAGTGCGTCCCAGCATCAGCCGCTCCAACGCCGCCTGGACATAGGCCTCCGATTCCGAATCCAGATGGGAGGTGGCCTCGTCCAGCACCAGAATCCGCGGATTGCGGAGGATGGCCCGGGCAATCGCCAGCCGCTGGCGTTCGCCGCCGGACAGCCGGTGTCCCCGTTCGCCGACCATAGTGTCGTAGCCTTCGGGTAACCCGGCGATCATGTCATGAATGTAGGCATCTCGGCAGGCCTGCTCCAATTCCGCGTCCGTGGCATCCAGCCGGGCAAACTGCAAATTCTCCCGGATGGTGGCGTGGAACAGGAAGGAATCCTGAGTGACGAAGGCCAGGCCTTTGCGCAAAGAGCTTTGGGTAATCATCCTCAGAGCCTTACCGTCCACCTCTACTACCCCTTCGGTTGGATCATGCAGCCGGGCCAACAGGCCAATCAGGGTGGTTTTGCCCGCGCCGCTGGGGCCGACAATGGCTACCAGCTCTCCCGGCTCCGCCTGGAAGCTGATGCTGCGAAGAGCATGTTTCCCCTGAGAAGACCCGCCATAGCGGAAGGACACATTCCGGTATTCCACACGCCCCGCTATATTATAGAGCTCCTGCGCCTCCGGCGCATCCTTGATGTCCGGCTCCATATCCATGTACTCAAACAGCCTGACGAATATTCCCATGGCCGTGGCCGCCTCTACATGAAGGTTCAACAAGGTCGTCACAGGCCCGTAAAGCCGCCCCGCATAAAATACAAACGCGACAATGCCGCCCACCGTTAAGCTGTTATTCATAACGGAAACCCCGCCGTACCAGAAAATCACGGCCGTTCCCAATGGTGCCAGCAGCCCAACTGCCATGGAGTACCAGCGACCCACCAGATTGACCCTCAGCTCCAGCCCCATGACTTTTTCATTGAAGGTGCCGAACCGCTGCTCCTGGTATCCCTCTCTCCCGAACAACCGGGTGAGCATTGCTCCGGAAATACCGAACAGATCCCCCAGCATGGCGGACATCTCTCCGCGGGCCCGCTGGGTTTCCACCCGCAGCCGCTTCCGGGTAGCCGATACCCGGCGTACGGGCCAGATGAACAAGGGCAGAATAACAAGGGCAATCAAAGCAAGCTGCCAATTTAGCCGGATCAAAATAACCGCTGTGGTGATGGTAATTGCCGCTTGGGTAATGGCATTCACCACGGTCCCCGTTACGATTCCTTGTACCGCCTGGACATCTCCTGTCAGCCGCTGGATAATCTCTCCCGACCTGGAGTGCGTATAGAAGGCCATGGATTGCCGCTGCAAATTCCCGAACAGCTTATGCCGCAAGTCCCGCATGACGCTTTGGCCGACCTTGTTATTCAAGTGGTTCTGCCACACGCCCAAAAGTCCGGCTGCCACTGGCAGCAGCACCATCAGCAAAACCATCTCCAAAAGCAAGTCTTTATTCCCGTCGGGAATGGCATGGTCCACCACCTCCTTGACAAGCAAAGGCGGCACCAATCCGATCAAAGCCGATGCCAGCGCCAACAGCAGAATCAGCCCCAATAGACGGGTATATGGCTTGAACAGCTTAAAAGCTCTGGCAAAATCCATTTCGCTCCACTTGGCTTTGGGCGAATCCGGCCCCTTATGTATTCCTCCCGGCGGCATTCCCCCGCCGTACATCCCGCCCATCCGCATGATGACTCCTCCGGTCCATTCATCGTAAACACTCCCATGCTCTCCATTTTCCCACGCATGCGGGTCCGGTGCAACCATCTGCCGGTATACAGGCTCGCCCGCAGTGTTTTATGGGTGTCGTGTTCCTGATTGTACCGCCGCAGGGCTCCAAAGAGCCGCATATGCCCAATGGCTGAGCTCGAAATTTCATACACAAGTTGCCTCTCCGGGCCTAAATTATTCGATTATACTCGTAAATTCATACATAACTTCCTGAATTCGGCGCTGACACAGGAAATATAGTCGATATTTCATATACAATCGTTCGTTTTGCGGATTTTCCAGAGATTATACTCGAAATTTCATATCCAGCATCATCCATCAGGTTACCATACTTCTTATTCCCAGCCGAGCCTCCCTTGCAGCCGCCCCTGGAATCATGTATACTAGCAACTAATTCAAAAGCAGCATTAGCCGATGACGAGCTTCCAACTCCGAGGCGTATTCGCTAAGAAGAGCGGAGCTAGCTACCCTCTCTTCCAAGTTTACCGGCCCGCCCGTTACCGCGGAACCAAAGAGGATCGGAATTATCCGTCGAGGAAATTCCGGTCAAGTTGGGTGGCACCGCGAGTCCAAGCGCTCCTCGTCCCATACGGATGAGGGCGCTTTTTGCATTTTTCCGGGAAAAATGCCCGTTCGGGCACATTTTCTTACGGAGACATTCAGCGGACAGGAGCGGATACGGATGTTAGACATGAAATGGATTCGGCAGCACAGCAAGGCTGTACAGGAGGCGGCGGACCGCAAGGGGATCGCCTTTTCGGTGGAGGAGCTGCTTCAGGCGGATGAGAACAGGCGCCGGCTGCTCACCCAAACCGAGGAGGGGAGGCAGGCCCGCAACCGGCTTTCCCAGGAGGTGGGGCGCCATCTGCAGGAGGGACGACAGTCCGAGGCTGAAACAGCTAAGGCCCAAGTCAAGGAATGGAATTTGCGGTTGTCCTTTCTGGAGGAGCATTTGCAAAAGGCAGACACTGTGGTCCATGAGCTGCTGCTGCTAGCTCCGAACATCACGTCGCCGGATACGCCGGCCGGTGCTTCGGATGCGGACAATGTGGCAGTGCGCCATGTAGGCAGCCTGCCGGAGTGGGCGTTCGCGCCACGGGACCATATGGCCCTGGCGGAGCTTCACCGCTTGGCGGATGTTCCCCGCGGTGTCAAAACCGGAGGCGCCCGCAGCTATTATTTGACGGGAGCGGGCGTGGCGCTGCACCGGGCTGTCCAGCAGCTGGCCATGGATATGCTGGCAGAGCGGGGTTATCAGTGGATGGAGGTCCCCCTGTTAGTGCGGGGAGAAGCGCTGGTAAATACCGGGTTTTTTCCGTTGGGCCGGGATCAGGTTTACCGGGTGGAGGGTGCGGACAGCTACCTGGCAGGTACCTCGGAGGTGCCTTTGGTATCCTTTTATGCCGGAGAGATTGTGGATGTGGACCAACCTCTGCGCCTGGCGGCATCGTCCGTTTGTTTCCGCAGCGAGGTGGGTGCTGCCGGCCGGGATGTCCGTGGACTGTACCGGGTGCACCAGTTTTCCAAGGTGGAGCAGGTAGTGCTCTGCCGGAATGATCCCGAAGAGTCGGAGCGGCTGCTCCAGGAGATTACAGCAAACGCCGAAGAACTGCTCCGGCGTCTGGAGCTGCCCTACCGGGTAATGGCGGTTTGCGCCGGCGATATGTCCCAGAAAACCTATAAGCAATACGACATCGAAACCTGGATGCCCAGCCGGGAGGCCTACGGGGAAACCCACTCGTCGTCCAACCTGCACGACTTCCAGGCCAGACGCGCCAATATCCGCTACCGGGACAGCGAAGGCAAGCTGCGTTTTTGCCATACACTAAACAACACCATGGTGGCGACGCCGCGGATTCTCATCCCGTTATTGGAAAACCACCAGGAGGAGGACGGCTCGGTCCGGATCCCGGCCGCCCTGCAGCCGTATATGAACGGGTTGACCAAGCTGGAGCCTCCACAGGTGCTGTGATTGGAACGTCAAAAGTTAGCAGCGGTGTCAGCCACCAAAGGGGGGTACCCCGCCCGGTCACCGTACCGGGGGGTGACAGCCGTGGCCCTGCTCCTTCACACAATGGCTTTTTGAGGTCCGTCTACGCGCTTCACCGACAGCTGGGATTGCGTGTAACGGAACTCAGCGCCTCTTAGCCGGGCAAATTCGACTGTTTATCTTTTTAACGGAACTACGAAGCGCTTAGCGGCTGAATTGCGGTAAAACAGGAGCTCCGAAGGGCGCTAAGCGCTTCTGAGTTCCGTTACAATCCGGATTAGTCCCAAAGAACCTCGTAAGAGCTTCTGAGTTCCATTACAGTTCCAGTTAGCCCGAAGATGCACGTAAGCGCTTCTGAGTTCCGTTAGCGCAGGAGCGGCATAATGACGTAGTAGATGAAGAATTGCGATGAACAATTGCAATGAAAGATTTCGAAGAGCGTTATGCGCAATATAACGCCAAGAAGCCCGGCCAATTAGGCCGGGCTTCTTCACATTATGCGGCATACACACTTACCACCAGGCGTTATCACGCCTCCGCCGGGAAAATCTCCAGCGCCGCCTGGACCACCTGGCGGGCCATCGGCAGCACCCTTCCCAAGGGTGCTGTTTGCAGGGCGGTGTAGGGATGCGCCCTGTTCTCGCAGACAATGCCGCCGATGGAGTAATCCCCCACCGGCGGCAGTCCACGGCGGAGCGAAGCCCCGGGAACCAGGGGCCCCTCCCGCATCAGGAACAGACCCGTGCTGGCGGCGGTTCCCAAGCAGGCGTCCACCGCCACCAGCCTGCACCCCGGAGCGGCCAGCATAGCCTCCAGCTCCAAAATGCGCTCCCCCCAGGTATCCCCGTCGCAGGGGCGGTCCAGCGTCCCAACTACGCGCGCGTAGCCTGCCTCCTGCAGCAGCGTCCCTGTCAGCGGACCGAAGGCATCGCCGCTGGAACGGTCGGTGCCGATACACAGGAACACCAGCTGCTCCCGGCCCACACCCGACATACGGAGGCGCCGGAATAGCTCCGGCAGCTTGCTTCCGCCCGCCGTTTTGCGCCAGCCGCTTCCCGCACCTGGAGAAACTACCGGTCCCCCGGACCACTGTTGGGCCATCTGTCCAAAACCTCCATCTATCTTTCTCCCGCATTGTCCTCGGCCCAATCATAGAACAGCCCGTATTACAGCACGTCCTGAAATCTGCCTTTTTTGCCTCCAACTGCGCGTATCATGCCAAGGATGCCCCTGTCATGCGTGTCCACTTAGAACAACCCGTGAACGGTGCCGTCCTGGTCGATGTCCATCCGCAGAGCCGCCGGCACCTTAGGCAAACCCGGCATCCGCAGAATATCTCCCGTCATAGCTACAATAAAGCCTGCACCCAGGGAGGGCTTCAGCTCGCGGATAGTAATGGTAAAACCCTCCGGCCTGCCCACAAGAGCTGCCTGATCGGAGAGGGAATATTGGGTTTTGGCCATACAGAGGGGCAGCTTGTCCCAGCCGTTCTTCTTGAACTCCTCAATCTGTTTGCGGGCTTTATCCGAGAAGTTTACACCCTCCGCACCGTAGAAGGTCCGGGCAATGGCCTCCGCCTTGACCGGAATCTCATCATCTGCCCGGTATGCGGGAACAAACCCTTCCCCCGCCCCTTCGGCAGCTGCCACAACGGCCCGGGCCAGACCCTCGCCGCCGGCTCCGCCCTGCTCCCATACCCGGCACAGCTCCACCGCAAAGCCATGCTCCCGGCACAGCTTCTTCAACAGCTCCACTTCACCTTCGGTATCTGTGGGGAACTCATTCACCGCCACCACAAAAGGCAGGCGGACAGCTGCAATGGACTCCGCATGCTTCTGCAGGTTGGCAAACCCACGGGCCAATGCAGCCAAATCCTCGCGGGCAAGCACATCCTTGGCTGCGCCGCCGTGCAGCTTCAGCGCCCGGACCGTAGCAACGATTACTACCGCTGCGGGACTCAAGCTCCCTTTGCCGCATTTGATGTGCAGGAACTTCTCTGCACCCAGATCCGCGCCGAAGCCCGCTTCCGTCACGGCATACTCACCCAGCTTCAGCGCCATCCGGGTTGCCGTAAGGCTATTGCAGCCGTGGGCGATATTGGCGAAGGGGCCGCCGTGGACCAGCGCCGGGGTATTCTCCAGCGTCTGCACCAGATTGGGCTTCACCGCTTCCTTCAGCAGCACCGCCATGGCCCCTTGAGCCTGCAGATCACGCACATATACCGCTTGTCCTGTATAGGTGTAGCCGATGAGCATCCGGGAGAGGGCCTCCTTCAGCTCGCCCAGCCCTTCAGTCAGACAGAGAATCGCCATAATTTCGGAAGCGACGGTTATTTCGAAGCCGTCCTCCCGGGGCACACCCTCCGTTTTGCCGCCCATGCCGATCATAATATGGCGCAGCGCGCGGTCATTCATGTCCACCACACGCTTCCACACGATCCGGCGGGGGTCCAGCCCGAGGGAATTACCCTGCTGCAGATGGTTGTCGATCAGAGCCGCCAGCAGATTATGGGCCGAGGTAACGGCATGCATATCCCCGGTAAAATGCAGATTGATGTCCTCCATCGGCACCACCTGGGAATAACCCCCGCCTGCCGCTCCTCCCTTCAGCCCGAAGCAGGGGCCCAAGGACGGCTCCCGCACCGCAAGCACGGTTTTGCGCCCGATCCGGTTCAGCGCCTGGGCCAAGCCCACACTGACCGTTGTTTTGCCTTCGCCTGCTGCAGTGGGGTTAATAGAGGTCACCAGAATCAGCTTGCCCTCCGGCTTGTTCTCCAACCGGCGCAGAACGTTCAGGTCAATCTTGGCCTTGTAACGTCCATACCCCTCCCACTCTTCTTCGTGAAGCCCCAATTCCGCCGCAATGACGCCGATCCGCTCCATGCGGGCCTGCCGTGCGATCTCAATATCACTGACGATTGCTCCTGTTGCCATCATTTCACCTGGTCCTGTCCTTGATTTATGGAAAACATCCTTGCACATGCCAACAGAATACCATATTTGGACAGGAAAAACGACTGCCCCCCGATTTGGGGGGCACCAACTTCTAGTTCACCCTTCTAGTTCACCCGGACCGGCAAATTAACGTCGAAAATCGTCCCGATGCCCACCTCACTCTGAACCTTCACCGTGCCGCCGTGCTCCTGGATAATCCGGAAGCTGACCATAAGCCCCAGGCCGGTTCCTTTTTCCTTGGTGGTATAAAAGGGCTCTCCCAGCTTCTGCAGCCTCTCCGGAGGAATGCCCTGCCCCTGGTCCTCGAAGCGGACGTTCACCCTGCCCGGAACGGGGTGGGAGAGGCTCACATTGATTGTTCCGCCCATGGTCATGGATTCCACCGCATTTTTCAGCAAATTAATAAAAACCTGCTTCAGCTGGTTCTCATCACAATCCACGATCACCTCATCCTCAGTCAACACATGGGTGACGATTTGAACATTGTTCAGAAGAGCCTGGCTGGTTAAAAACGCGATGACCACCCGGACAACCTGCACCAGGTTGCGGGGCTCCATCTTGGTAATCTGCGGCTTGGATAACACAAGAAACTCACTGACAATATTATTGATCCGGTCCAGTTCCGACAGCATCAGCTCGAAGAAAAACTCGTTCTCGTTGGTTCTTTGCTGGAGCAGCTGCAAAAAGCCCTTCAGCGAAGTTAGCGGGTTGCGGATTTCGTGGGCAACTCCGGCGGCAAGCTGCCCAACCACCGATAGCTTCTCCGATTTCAGCAGCATTTCCTCTGCCTGCTTGCGCTCGGTGATATCCCGTCCTACAATAAGCAAATTCGTCTCTTCCCCCAGCTCCAAATCGGGGATACAGCGGCAGGACACCTCCAATACAACCCATTGGCCCGCCGAATGCCGGAACCTCAGCTCCACCACCTCCACAGCTTGGGAAAAAATGGAGTCCTGAAGCAGCTTCTTTAATTTGCTTCTGTCATCCTGGTGAATCATAAGGCAGACGCATTGCCCCATCAATTCCTCCGGCTCCGTTCCCAGCAGAAACCGGCTGGAGGGTGACCAATATTCGATATCGCCCTGCGGAGTCAGCACGCCGATGATATCCGTCATATTTTCCGCGATGAGCCTGTATTTCATTTCACTGCGGCGGAGTGCCGCCTCTACCCGTTTGTTGTCGGTAATGTCCCGTGAGATGGAAGCGATGGCGATGGCATTCCCGGCATTGTTGCGGATAGGCGAAATGGTAACGCTCACATCAAACTCCTCGCCATTGCGCTTGATCCTCCGGGTTTCATAACCGCTGATATGGCCGCCGAATTCCACCACCTCATGAAAGTTCTGCACCTCCTCCTGCAAGTCAGCGGGCACAGTAAGATAGACGCTTTTGCCGATACATTCCTCGTAGGACCATCCGAACAGCCCCATAAACGCCTCATTCACATGCAGGGTGTCCCCGTTCAAATCTGTCACACAAATGGCATCGGAGGTATTGTTGAAGAAGGACTCCAGCATCTCCTTGGTCCAGGTCAGCTCTGCCTCCGTTTCCTTCCGTTCGCTGATATCCATACAATAGCCCAGAATTTCCCGTCCCTCCGCCTCACCTCCGAAGGGCTGCAGCGTAATCAGGCATGGAATGGATGCGATGCTGGTCTCAAAAACCACCTGCCGCTCCTCCTCCCACGCGATGTGGAAATAGTAGCGGATCGACTTGGCGGTTTCCGGCGGGAACACCTCCTGGAGCGTACGGCCGATGATCCGTTCATCGGGAAGTCCCAGCTTCAGAGCAAGCTCCCCCGTCCAGAGCGTACACTTGAAATCTCCTTCGGCATTGCCTATGTATTTGAAAATAATGCCCTGCTGATGGCGCAGAATTTCGTTAAACGAACGCTCCGATCGTTCCAGCTCCTGACGGATCCGCCGTTGCCCGAACAACCCGCGAATGGTCACCTGCTGCAAGAGCCTGCCGGAAGCGAGGAAACAAGTGAATATCCATTCGCTCTCCTGCTCCAGTCCCTCGGGGCTTAAGCTGCGCAGCTCCATCCGTCGGAACTGGTCCGGCTCCGGGGCGGCAATGCCCTCCAGCCTTTTCCTGTCCTCGGGATGAATGAATTGGAGCAGTTGGCGGTAGCTTGCCAATCTGGTGGAGGCCAGCCATTTTTCGGCGGCGGCATTCAGGTAGACAGGCTCATTCCCATCAAACAGAAACACAGGATCCGGCTGGATGCCCAACAGCTTAAATTCCTCCTGCTTGTCCTGCGCTTCCGCAAAAGATGCCGCACCGGTTTGCCGCTGAAGGTCAGCCCGGCTGCGCCCCTCCGCCTTGTCATAATAATAGCCGGCAGCATAGGCTGTACCCACAAATCCCAGAAGCCATACCAGCCCGGCAGGCTGGAACGCGGGGAATCTCCCGTCACGAAACCAAACTGTCATATGCATCAGGCTGACGAACGCCACCGAAATCAAAACTGCAACCGTTTTGCCTCTCCGTATCATCCTTAAGATGTCCCCTTCCAACTCCCATGGCTTACCTTGCCAGTGGCAGCAAGAGACGCCATTCCCTATAAGCTAATTCTACGTTAAACCTTACCAGTTTCCCAGTTAAAAATGAAAAAAACTCCTGTCAAAGGAAATTCAAGAAGTGTATGGTCAGAGCGCAGCCCTTAAACGGGTATAGCAAAAAACCGAAAGCCCTTTTGGAGGGCTTTCGGCTTATATGCTGCTGTTGCTTTTGCCTTAGGTTACAAGGTCTTAAGCGTTCAACAGGTATTGGTTCAGTACGGATTTGATCAGCTCTTGACGGCCGGAAGCATTCACAATGGGGTTGTTTTGCAGCGCGTAAGCTTCCAGGGACTTGAAGTCCACCTTGCCGGCTACGATATCCGCACCGATGCCGGTTTTGAAGGAAGCATAACGGTCGTCAACCACATTTTCCAGAACCTTGTCCTCAAGCAGCTTGGCGGCTACTTCCAGACCTCTGGCGAAGCTGTCCATACCGGCGATGTGGGAGTAAACCACGTCGATCGGCTCGAAGGAAGCGCGGCGGGTCTTGGAGTCGAAGTTTACGCCGCCGCTGCCCAGGCCGCCGTTTTTCAGGATTTCATACATAGCCAATGTGGAGCTGTACATGTTGGTCGGGAACTCGTCGGTATCCCAGCCCAGCAGCTCGTCGCCTTGGTTGGCGTCGATGGAGCCCAGTGCGCCGTTGATCCGGGCAACAGTCAGCTCATGTTCGAAGGTGTGGCCGGCCAAGGTAGCGTGGTTGGCTTCCAGGTTCAGCTTGAAGGTTTTATCCAGATCATAGCCTCTCAGGAAGGAGAGGGTTGTAGCGGCATCAAAATCATATTGGTGCTTGGTAGGCTCCTTCGGCTTCGGTTCGATCAGGAATTGGGCTCCAAAGCCGATTTCCTTGGCATAATCCTTGGCCATGTGGAAGAAGCGCGCCAGGTTGTCCAGCTCCAGCTTCATGTCGGTGTTCAGGAGAGTTTCATAACCTTCGCGGCCGCCCCAGAACACATAGTTTTCAGCACCCAGCTCCTTGCCCACTTCCAGCTGCTTCTTCACCTGTGCGGCAGCGTAAGCATACACCTCAGCGTTGCTGGTGGTAGCGGCGCCGTGCACAAAGCGCGGGTTGGAGAACATGTTGGCGGTATTCCACAGCAGCTTGCGGCCGGAGGACTTCATGTTTTCCTTGATTTGGGCAACGATAATATCCAGGTTCTTGTTGGTTTCCTGCAGGGTGGAGCCTTCCGGAGCGATGTCGCGGTCATGGAATGCAAAATAGGGAGCATCCAGGATTTCCATCAGCTCGAAAGCGGCTTCTACACGGGCCTTGGCCAGATCCAGGCCGCTGAAGCGGTCCCAATCACGCTGCATGGTGCCTGCGCCGAACGGGTCAGAGCCGTTATAAGTGAAGGAATGCCAATAAGCTACGGAGAAGCGGAGCCATTCCTTCATGGTTTTGCCGGCGACAATAGCCTCCGGATTGTAGAATTTGTAGGACAGCGGGTTGTTGGAGTTTTTACCTTCATAAGCAATTGCCGAAACGTTTCCAAAATAAGCGGCCATTTATGATTCCTCCTGTAAATATCAATCTCGTTTTTCTTCACCCTTATCATATCACCGGATACTTAGTTTGTCTATTGATTAAACTAACTTTGACAGAAATTCGTTTTATCCGCTAAAATAATAGTATTCACATGGAATCCTACCCTTTATAATGAGTAAATATTCCGGCAAGCGGTCCGGACCGAATGCGGCCTGAGGTGAGCAACTTTTGAAGATAACCGGCGATTTGAACCTGATGAAAAAAATTAATAAATCCATCGTCCTGGAGCTCCTGCGTAAGGCGTCCCCCTTGTCCCGGGCCGAAGTGGCTAAAACCACGGGTCTGACCAAAGCTACGGTTTCCACTCTGGTGGCCGAGCTGATGGAGGAGAACCTGCTGTACGAAATCGGTACAGGCGAATCCAGCGGCGGGCGCAAGCCGGTCCTGCTGGTGTTCCGCCAGGATGCAGGGTATGCCATCGGCGTTGATCTGGGTGTGCGGGATATCCATGCGGTCCTGACGGATCTTAAGGGCACCATTGTCCATGAAACCCGCTCCTCCTTACGGGGGATGGATACTCCCGAGCAGGTTCTGGGGCGGCTGAAGGATTGCCTGCGGCGCCTGATGAACAAAGCACCGGCCAGCCCCTACGGCGTGGTCGGTATCGGTGTCGGTGTGCCGGGCATTACGGATGATAAGGGCACCGTCCTGTTTGCTCCCAATTTGGGCTGGCGGAATGTGCCGCTCCAGTCGCTTTTGGAGGCGGAATTTAAGGTGCCCGTGATCATCGACAATGAAGCCAATGCCGGAGCTGTGGGTGAGAAGGAATTCGGCATCGGCCGGGATGTCTCCAACCTGATCTATATCAGCGTGGGCATCGGCATCGGCTCGGGCATCATCCTGAAGGATGAGCTTTACCGTGGGGCATCGGGCTATTCCGGCGAAATGGGCCATTTCACCGTGCATGCGGACGGCCGCCCCTGCCGCTGCGGCAACGTAGGCTGCTGGGAGCTGTACGCTTCGGAGCAGGCCATCCTGGCCGAGGCGGAGGCGCTGCTTAGCCCCGATGCGGCCGATGACGGCAGCGGGGCGGAAACGGCCGCCGAAGCGGATGACAGCGCCACAGAGGTGCCGCGGCAGGCAGAGCTGGAGGCGCTGGCCTCTCTGGCCGATTCGGGCAATGAAGCGGCTCAGGAGCTGTTCCGCCGGACGGGGCGCTACCTGGGGGTTGGTGTGGTGAATATCATCAACACCTTTAATCCCGAGCTCATCATTATCGGCAACCGGTTTACCCTGGCGGAGAGGTGGCTGGCCCCGTCCGTCCGGGAAGTGATCCAGGAGCGGGCCTTGCCCTATCACCGGGAGCGGCTGCGCCTGGAGTTCGCCGGCTTGGGCCTGCGCTCCAGTGTGGCCGGCGCCGCCTCCTTTGCCGTATCCGGCTTCTTCGCGGACCGGCAGGTCAGCGTGGGTATGAACGGCTAAAGCTAAAGAATGGAAAACGGGCATCCCAAGAGGGGGTGCCCGTTTTTTCTCAGCTATGTTTCTAACGGCGGTGGGAGACGCTATTTTGCCCAAAACGGGGTTTTGCAAAATCTAACGGAAGCAGAAGCCGTTATTTGACATAAAAAGAGCTTGCAGCAGGGTTATGGGTTTGAATAAAGGCTGTGGCCGCCGTTAGATTTTTGGAGGTGGTGTATTCGCCAAAATAGAGGCTTTCACTGCCGTTAGAATCTCTCATCGCCCAAGGCTGCTCTTTCGAATAGAATCTGCCCCCGCTCTTCCTACGGCTCCAGCCGGATGGTGTCCAGGGACAGGTCGTAGCCGGTGCTGGCGCTGTTTTTGCCGGTTACCTGGAACCGGATCTCCTTTATGCCCGGCTTGTCGAACACCACCTTACCGATGAGCGTATCCGCATAAGTCTCCGTTCCCGCATACTGGTCCTGCACGCCGCCAAGGGCCATACCGTCCACGTACACCTGATATTTACCCCGGGTGGTATAGGTTTTGCCGCTGATGTACAGCTTGTACTCCCCCGCCTCCTTCACATGGACCAGAAAACGGATATGACTGTTAGCCCCCGCACCAGACGCGGCAAACTTGACGAAGGCGCCTCCCGAGGCGGCTGCATCAGCAATAAAATAGTATGGAGCGTGATCAGCGGGTGTGCCCGTCCGCGGTGAAAGCTGCTCCAGCTCGCCGACAACCGCGCTCCGGGGAACCAGCTCGATAAAATCAAACCCGGCATCATACCCGCTGCTGGCGGCATTCTTATCCTTGGCCGTCAGCCGGAACTTCTTCGAACCCGAGGCCCCGAAATATTTGTTTCCCACATTGATTTCCTCGTAGCTCTGGTCAGCTGCGTACAGATCATTCCAGCCGCCTACAACGGCACCGTCCACCGTCAGTTCGAACTTGCCCCGGTCGGGTCCTTTTTTGACCCGGGCCTTCACGGCATAGGTCCCCGTCTGCGGCACATTCAGCGTATACTCCACATAATCCCCCGCCGCATTGGCGTCGAACTTGTTGAAGGCCCCGCCTGAGGCGGCAGGGTCGCTGACATTGGTCTGAGCATCCCCGGCGGAGACGGTTTTGCCCACGCCGGAGGCTTCCGTCTCAAAACGGTGCACCGGCGTCAGCACCATCAGGGTGGTGGTGTTTTTGCCCATATAAAAGGACGGCCGTGTCAGCGTGCTGCTGTAGTCCAGCACCACATCCTCGATCTTCTTCAGCGGGGCATTGTCCGCGCCGCTGTTATAGTTGCTGTTGGTATTGTCAATCTGATACCGCTCCAGACGCATCTTCCGGCTGCCGGAGAACAGCCCTGCGGGAATGTTGTTGATGGTGGCCGTTACGTTATAATCCATCCCGGCCCCATCGGCAACCTGGTCCCATTGGTAATTGACGAGCAGCACGGCAATCCCCGTGTCATCCCGGGTGGCCAGACTATGTACGCCTAAGCCGGTGACGGCATTCAAGGCTCCGGCTGAGGTGGAGGAGGCGATCCGGGAGTTTTTCAGCATGGATTGCATCCTCAGCACGTTGTAGTACGGCAGGGGCACACCATCCAGACCGTCCACGAACATATCCTTGCGGGGATTGTCGCCATGGTCAATGGTCCAATGCATGGGCATGGACATGCCGCCCTCCACATAATACATGCCCGTTGTGGCCATAGCGGCGGCCTGGGTCAGCTGGTCCGGGGCCTCCGTATTATCTGAATGCTCCTTGGGGCCGCTGGCGGGACCGGGAAAAACACCGTATTCCGTGACGAACACCTTGGTCTCTGGGTCTAACCCCCGGTTGGTCAATTTGGTCTCCAAAATGGATTTTTCATTCTTCACCGCTGCAGGCCCGGGATTCTCCGTCACCCCTGTCCCTCTTTGACGGTATTGATGGTAAGAGATAAAATCCAGCCGCTTGCCGGAATTGGGATCATCCCGGAAGGCATTCAGGAAAGCATCCAGATAGATGGTATTGTAAAAGCCCAAAGCAGGTCCGCCCAGCTTCAGGGGAATCGGCGGATTCAGCTCCGCATTGATTTCGTTGATGATACTGCAGAATACCTTGTACCATTCGTAATACAGCTTGGGGCTGGGAGCGTAGCCGGTGCTTTTGGGCGGTACCGCAGGCATTTCGTAGGCTTCCGTGTCCCAATCCTTGTCCGGTTCATTGAAGGCCTCAATATATTCGATCTGCGGATAACGGGTTTTGTATTCCTTGATGCCGTTCTTCAGGATGTTCCGGCAGGCGGTGGCATCGGTTAAGGTCATGGTGGACGGATTAAAGCCCATATCCGCCTGATCACACTGGTCCACATTCAGGATGATCCGCTGGGCGTACTGGTCCAGCTGCTCCATGTACGCATTTTGGTAATCGTAGTTGTACACCCCCGTTGTCCGGTTGTAATACTTGACGGGTTTGTACCAGGCCCGTACGTAGCGGGTATCGTTCAGCTTCAGGTTCTGCCAATAAGCCGGCCCAGCCGTAGCTGCGGATTTCTGCCCCGACTGGTTCAGATACCAGCTGGGATTGTTCATCCCGCTGTCCAGCACAGTCCCCGCATTGACGGTGACCGCCGCCGCGGCAGCCGCCTCCGCCTCCTCCGGTGCAGCCTGCGCCAGAGGCATAAGCAGGGCCAACGCCATCAGCCCCCTCCCCAATTTATCTGCCCATTTTGCCTTCATCATCAACTCATCCTTTCTCCACATTAGTATGTAAGCGCAATCATTTCATTTGAGAAAAGCGGGATTGCCGCATTCCTTCAAGCGTTGGCAATCCCGCTGCAGCTCCAATTTTGTTGTGTTATTGCAAAACTACTTTATCCGACAAGGCTTCAGGCAGCGCGCCACCCGCAGGGAGCAATTGATCCACTACCAGCACCCGGATGGAATACGCCGGATTCTCCGGGTCAGCCACATCGAAGTGTGCAGCCAAGGTGGTCAGTCCGGCAATATCGGTCTTGAGAGCCGCATGAGAAACCGGAGCATCCCCCTTCATCAGTTGGAAAAAGACCACCTCATCCCCTTCATGGGCCAGAGCACCGTCTACCGGAATAACCGTAACCCGGGCGGTTAAACCTTGGGTCCTGTCTCCCACCAGTCCGCCCTTCACCATAAAGGGCTTGCCCTCTCCCACAGTGCCGGACACCGTAACCGTCCGGATCACCTCTTGGGCAGCATTGCCCGCCTTATCCTGAACATTGTACCGCAGGGTGTACACACCGGGCACCGCCGTATCCACCTGGCCCGTCACCACAATGGTGGCCGACAGGTCACCGTCCACATTGTCCGTAGCAGCAGCACCGGGGTCTGTGAATACACTGCCCGCGGGAATGGACATTACTGCCTCACCGTTTAGTGTAATGACCGGCTTCACCGTATCCGGCACCGGAGTGGTATCCCCCGGCAGCAGGGCCACCACATAGTCGTCTATCTGCGCCGGACGGTTGGCAGTCCGGATGCCCGCTTTGCCTTGGGTCAGCGGGGGCGGGTTGTCGGGGAACAAACCGCTGCCCGTATCGGTAACATCGAACACCAGCTTGTCGTCGACATATCCCATCAGACGGCTGCCGTTCACAACCAGCCGGAGCTGGTACCATTTCCCCGCTTCATAAGGGAAGGGCTTCTTGATGGAGGATTCCTTCAGACTGTTGTTGACCATTCTGCCCAGAGCAATATAGCCTGTGCTGCCCCCGGCCAGATTGTTCTCGCCGTTATGGATGCGCAGCATGTAGAAGTTCTTCAGATCATCGGACGCACGGGCGATAATGCCTGGCAGACCGGTATCCGCATTGGCTTTGACTCTGGCCCGCACCTCATAATTGGTCCAGGAGCTGCTGCCGACACTGAAGGCCATATTGTCGTTGGTTGTTTTTTCCAGAGCTCGACCAGATACATCCTCCGTCACTCTCAGGTGCTGGGTTTGGGTATTGTCTGCGTTTCTCCAGCCTGTTGCCGCATCCTGATTGTAGGTGCCGGTTTCGAAGGTTTCAGCCAATAACACCGTTCCAAGAGGCGCCTCCTCATTAGCCGTAAAATGAAGGGTGTATACCTGGCTGTTGCCCGCCTCTGCGGTCACCTTCACGCTCAAGGTACCAGTTCCGCTTACGATGGGGGCGTTTACCACCTCCACTGTGGCCAGATTGCTCACCGTAGCCATGGCTTCCTTCACGGAGACAAACGCTGTACGGGAGGGAATCTTCACCTGGTAGTCATACACACCGGGGGCAAGAAGGATATCGGCGGGCTGCAGCACAGCCGGATTGTAAGCTCCACTATCCGGAATCACCGACAGCTTCAGTGAGCTTAACGTGGCATCCTCGCTGGCCTTGCGCAGGCTGACACGGTAATAGGTAGCCCCGTTGCCCTCCGTGGATTGGGCGGCGATCAGATGCACCACCTCTTCCCCGGTTCCTCCCAAAGGAAGCGCACCGGAGCTGGCAGGAGATACGACCGCATTGGCCCCTCCGTAGACCGTCCCGGTTACCGTAGCCTTATCCGAGCCGGGGCCGGATAGCTTGACCAGATAGTCGTTTTTCAGCGGATTGAAGCCGCTGATGGACACTCCATTTACCTGAATGTCACTGAGCAAAGGCATGATGGGATACACCCGGATATCATCAAACTGTACCTTGGTTTTGCTGCCGCGAATCCCCGCCAGACCTGCAGGAAGCAGGGCATCCTTGCCGTCGTAGACGTCATGGTCGGTGTATTCCACCATCAGCATACCGTCCAGATACCCCTTCAGATTCGGCCCAACCGCCTCCAGCCTGAGGGTGTACCAGCGGGCGGGATCGATGCCATCCAGCACAACGCTGTCCAGCTCGATATTATTCTTTTTGCCGGTAGGCATATCGGTGTTGTCCCGCTGCAGCACCAGCTTGGAGATGCCGCCGTCCTTCACCAGCAGGAGGGAATAATGCAGGTTCCGGTGCTCATCGGCACGGCCTTTGCCTGCTCTGGCGGTAACCCCCATTTTTACATCGCCGGTATAAACAGGGTTATCCATTTTCACCTTGGCTTCCATACCGTAATCCGCCCAGGAGTTCTCCCCGAAAAAGCCGAAGTTATCCGACACAGAGCCGAAGGTTTCATGGGGAACAGTATAGGTGCTGCCCGTCACCGTATCGGTGCCGTAGTCCCAAACCGTGTATTTGCTGCTGTAGCCTTTGGTTTTCCAGCCGGACAGGTCACGGTCCTCCGCTGTTTCGAAGCCGTTCTTGTACAGCCCGTCGGCGAAAATGCTGATATCGTCAATGGACAAGGGCTGCCCGGTGTAGGAGCCGGTCACCGTCAGCTTCACATAACGGGCGGCAGCCGGGAACCAATGCAGGGAATTCCCCTTGGACCAGGCGCCGTAGGTGGCGTCCACAACGGTGGAATATGAGCTGTTGTCCGCACTGGCCGAGATGGAGTACCGGTAGCCCTGCAGCTCCGCCTGGCTCCACTTGATCTCCGCGCCGCTCACCTGGAAGGTCCTACCCAGATCGATGACCACCGATTGGGGATAGTTGCTTGAAGCTGCCGATGCAGCCGTACGCCCGTCGCCGTCCACCAGAGCCGGCAGATTCTGCAGGTCCCCGGTTACCGTTTTGCCGGCGGACACGATGTTATTGATGCTGGCATCCACGGCCTCCAGCTCGATGAGCATCACCGCATTAGGCGCCAGAGTTTCGTTGAATACCTCTGTGCCGGTGATGTTGGCGGTTCCTTGGCCCACGACCTCCAGACTGTCGATTTTGTTATACGCATAATTGCTGTGGGTGGCATCCACCAAATATTTTTTGTAGCGGAGAGTTTTCCCCTGGAAGCCGGCAGGCAAATTCTGCACCTGAACGCTGACTTCCTTGGTGGTGGTCCCGTCCAGCTGATGGTTCCAGACCATCAGGGTAGCTTTGGCGTCGCTGTTTTTGGTGGCCAGCATCCGTACACCCGTATTGCCTGTATCATTGCCGGTGACCGCAACCTTCTCGTCTCCCAGCATGGCCAACAGCCGCATGGTATTAAAATACGGGGTGAAATATGTTTTGCCCAGCACCTCGTAATAGTGCAGCTTGTCGGTGGTGCCGACGATCTGGAACTTGTTGACTTGGGCATTGCCCCAATGAATCCTTACCTTGGCAATCTGCTGGGGGGACCCCAAATCAAATTTCAACCAGCTCCAATAATCCCCCTGCAAAAACTCGGTAGCCGGATCCCCGTCTGTAACAGCGGCAATGGCGGGATCATTGACGGCGTTAGGAACCGTGATTTTTTGCCCGTCCACACCATAAAACTCAATATCCCGGATCTTCATCTGCTGGGAGGTGGCGGATTCCCTCCAGCCGCGCAGATTCATGTACTGTACAGGCTTCGGATCGTTGGCCGCATACTCCTGCCAGCCAACAGCACCGCTGCTCAGAGCGTAATCCACATCGAACTGGTTCTTGAAGTACGCATTCAGTGTATGGACCGCCACCCAGTTCATGGGGATATCCACAAAGCCCTTTTCATAAAAATACGCCGAATCCGTCATAAAGGCCGCCTGTTTGGCCAAGGCCACATTGCTGGTGCTGTCGCTTAACCCCCCGCCGCCCTTCCAGCCGTATTCACTGACGATCAGGGTCGCGTTGGGGTATTTATCCTTCAGATAATTGCGCATCTCCACCGCTTGGGTTTCATTCTGGGTCACCTCCTGGCGGTACCGGTGCCAGGAGACAAAATCCACCTGGTAATGATTCTGGTAAGCAATGTCCACAAATTGCTTTTGTTTGGCAAAATCATAGCCGGACAGCACCGGGCCGCCCACCTTCAGGCGGACGCCGTTGGCACCGAAGGTATCATTCAGGCCCAACTGCTGGTTCACCCAGACCACCGCCTTGGACATCCCCTCGTACATCCGCATATAACCGGGGATATCGTTCTTCATATGCCCGTAATAGGCAGGCTCCAGGTTGGGCTCATTGCCCACCTCGATGTACTCCAGCTTGGGATTCTTCTCCTTGAGGGTTTGGATAATTACCCGTATGGCCTTGTCGTACTCATCCCAGTTCATGGTTTCTTCCCCGGCCAACAGGCGGTTTTTGCCCGGATTGGCATCACCCCCGTAGGAATAAGCCAGAGAGATCAGGAGGGATTCCGAAAACTGCCCCATAAAATCATAGGTTTCCTTGCGCCCGCTGAGCAGGTCCGGATTGGTGGCCAGATTCTGTGGGGTATCGATGCTGTAAGCCAGACGGTCCGGATTATTGGCGTCCTTGTTGTAGTACCAGTTAATTTTGACAAAATCCCGGACCACCTTGGTCTTGATTCCCGCCAGTTCCTCCACCACGTGGACAGGCAGCGGGGAATAGTTGGTATTGTTAAATTGCTCCGTGCGTATTAATGTGCCGTCGCTGACGCCGTAATCGGCGGTCAGTACCTGGGCTGTGGAGGAAACCTCCGCTTGGACGGTCCCTGGGAAGGCGGGAGCCAGGCCCAGGGCCATGGATGCGGCCAACAGTCCTGCCGTCAGTGCGCTGAAGGGAGCTTTGCCCCGTTTCCAGCCCTTTTTGCTGGTTAAATCGCTCATATCGTTGGTACCCTCCTTTTTAATTCAATACCGCCACATCGGATAACGCGTAGGGAAGGCGGCTTTCATTGAGCTCCAGGCTGTCCAGGACAAATACCCGTACGGTATAGGCCGTATTCTCCGGATCGGCTGCGTCGAAGGTGGCGGACAGGGAAACCGGTTCTGTGCCGGTTATATCCTTCTCAATGGCTGTATAGCCCACGGGTGTTATGCCGTTCATTAGCTGGAAGAACACAGCCTCCATCCCGTCATGGTCTGCTGTCCCGCTCAGCCGCTCTACAGCCACAGTTGCGGTTAGGCCGCCGGTCCGTTCCAGCGTGCCGGTGATCCCGAAGCTTTTGGCTACGGCAAGCACGTATACGGTCCGGGTTACCTCCAAGGCGCTGCCTCCCTTGCTGTCCGTCACATTGTAACGGAGGACATAGGTGCCCGGCACCGTAGTGTCCACCTGCCCGCTTACGGTAATGGCCGCCGCAAGATCGCCGTCCTCCGCATCCAGAGCCGCCGCACCCGGATCGGTGAAGCTGCTTCCCGCCGGAATGGACATCACCGCCGGGCCGTACAGGGTAATGACGGGCAGCGCATTTTCGCCGGAAATCCCGGTCACCAGAAGATCGTCGAAGGCCGCTCTGGCATTGGCTACACGGATGCCGGCTTTGCCGGAGGTCCAAGGGGTGAAGGCCGTATCAAATACATCCGGTCCGTCCGTTACGTCAAAAAGCAGCTGGTCATCCACATAAGCCTTGATGTGGTTGCCCTGAAGCACCATTCGGAGCTGGTACCACTTGTTCACATCAATGGGAGCGGAAACCGTCAGATTGTTGGGCTCCTTCAACGTATCGTTGATCACCTTGCCCAGGGAAATCTTGCTTTCATTGGGCTTGATGCGGAGCATGTAAAAATTCTTGTTATCCGCCGATACCCTCGCCGCCAAACCGGGATAGGAGGTGGGGTCAACCGCTTTGACCCGGACGGAAATATCCGCATCTCCCGAAACACTGCTGCTGTTGGACATGATGATATTGTTGGCGTTGACATCCCGCTGGGCGAATTTCTCTCCGTAAACCTCATCCACTACGCGGAATTGCCCAACCGCAGGCTGGGTCCAGCCTGTGTGGATGATGCCGTCGTTGAAGTGTTCCTGATACGTAACGGCGCCACGTGCAGCCTCAGGCCGTACGGTGAACCGTAAGGTGTAATCCTGCACCGCACCGCTTTCGGCTGTTACACGAACGACCGCGGTTCCTTGTCCGTTAACCAGCTGCGGCTGTTGAATCACCTCTGCTCCAGCGCCGTACCCTGCACCTGCAGGCACCGCATTCCGGATGGTAACCACCCGGGTCAAGGAGGGAAGCTGCACCTGGTACTCGTATTGCCCCGGTACCAGCACAGGATCGCTGCCCGCAGACAGCTTCACAGATGCCAATTCCGTGTTTGCGGACACGGCACGCACATACAGGGAATACGGCACGGCAGCACTGCCGTCTGCAGACTTAGCCAGTACGGTAACCTTGCGGGGTGTGTTGCCTGCTGTGCCCAGATCCAATTGCCCGTTCCCGCTGATCCAGGCGGTGCCACCGGAGGGCTGGACGGTTGCGGCAATGCTCACCTTGGACAGATCTGTTCCGTGGGGAAGCACGGCTGCACCAACGCTTTGTCCGTTTGCCATAGAGGCCACCGGCTTGCTGTTCACCTGAATGCCGCTTAATTGGGGCAGAAGCGGCGTTATCTTGATATCCGTGAAATCCGTATTCACATTCCCGGCGATCAGCCCCGGTTTGCCGCTGCCGTAGTCGCCCATGGCTTCATCCGTATAATCCAATACGAACTGGCCGTTTACAAAAAATTTGAAGGTATTGCCAACGGCCTCCACCTTGAGGGTGTACCAGGTCTGCGGCTCCACCTGGAAAGGCAGGCTGGCCTGCTTCAGAATACTGCCTGCACTGCCGTTTACCACCTTGTATACCCGGGCATCGTTATTGCCTGTAATCCGGAAGCGGTAGGCATTATTGTGAGCGGAGGTGCCATGGCCTCGGACCAGCAAACCGGGATTGAAGGCGGCGCGTTCCGAGGGCATGTCGGCTGCCAGCCTGGCCTTGGCCTCCACCGTGTAGTCCTTCCAGGCTGCGCTGCCGAAGGTGGCTTGAGCCACCTGCGTATTGGCTAGGCTCGCCCTTGTATACCCTGCTGCGGGAGCCCAGGAGCCGTTGCCGCCGGTTGTCCAGCCTGTCGGATTGGCAGCGCCGGCAAAGCTATGCTTCAACAGCGCCGGTTCCCCCAGCACCTTGATGTCCCGGATGGATTCGGGAGCCACAGGAGCGTCCTGGCCCACAATGCCGGTAACCGTCACCCGGACGTACCGGGCGTCAGCCGTGAAGCGTTCATGGGCATCCCCCCATGTGGGTTTATATTCCGTTCCGCCGACACCTGCTCCGGCGGCCATGGTGTGATCAACCGCCTTGGTGAAGACAGTGCCGTCCAGACTGGTTTCCACCATGTAGCGGAAATTGTAGAGAGCATCGTTGGCCCAGTCGATGTTTATTCCCTTCACTGCGGTTTCTGTCCCGAGGTTCAACGTGAGCACTTGGGGATAAGCGGCATTGGACGCCGTCCATACGGTGGCCGGATCGGCATCTGTCAGCGCCGCTCCGTCGCCTGATGGAACCGTGGCTGCTGCATTTACGGATACGATGGCATCTGCTGCCTCATCCGTGGCCATAAGCTCGATGAAGCTCACGGCATTGCGGGTGAGGGAGAAATCCAAGCCCGCACTACCGCCATGCGGCATAATCCGGTCTTCCATCACATCGAGACGGTCGTCATTGTCGTATTGAAGATTGCTGTGCACCTCATCCGCCAGATAGCGCTTCATATGCACATTTTTTCCGGTAAAGCCGGAGGGCAGATGGTCCACATTGATCCTCACATCAAACCCTTCCGCCCCATCCAGCTGCGTATTCCAGACCATCATGGTCACCTTGTCGCTGCTGTTCCGGGTGGCCATCATCCGCACGCCGGTGGCGTCGTTGCTGCCTCCATGGGTTGCAAGCAACGTATCTCCCAACCAGGACTGCATCTGCAGCGCGTGGAAAAAGGGTGTTGCCTTGACATGGCCCAGATAATCGTAGATGACAATCTGGTCATCGGAGCCGTAGGACCGGAAGCGGTATACCGGCATTTCCGGGGAGGCGGTTACATTATGCCATTTGATGGAGACGGTTTTGACCGTTGGGGCGGCGGCACCCAGATCGACCCGCAGGGCCACCTTGGACTCCACTGCTACAGTAGTGTCGCTGCCGTCCCAGAAGGTGCTGTCATTCCCGTCTGTCACTGCACCTGTAGGCGCATAATTGCCTGCCCCGTTGCTGGCGCTGACGGCCCCGGCGGGAATGGCGATTTCGGCACCCGCTTCATCATACAGCTTGATTTCCTTAATGCCGAGGACGGGTTTCCCCCGGTTGGCGGCCACTGTTTCACCGGGAGCGGTATCCCCGACTCCGCGAATGTACAGATACTGGCGGGCCGCAGGCTCCTGGATGTCATAATTTTCAAAGCCTGTGGTTCCCCTGCTCAGCTGGTAGCCCGTCAAAAATTCATTCTTGAAATAGGCGGTATCATGGCTGGTCACCCAGGACATGGGCATAATAGGATGCCCGGCGCTGCCCAAGCTCATCTGGTAGGAAGTGTCCGCCATAAACGCAGCGTTTTTCGCCAACAGCTCCTTGGAGGGGTTGTAGTCGGTCCCTCCGCCCACAAAGCCATATTCGCTGACCACCATGGGGATGCTGAGGTTGCGCTCATCCAGCAATCGTTTCACAGTGGCGGTCTGCTCCTGGAAGGCAGCGGAGTCCGGACGGTAATGATGCCAGGAGATAAAATCCACCTGATCCCCTGCGGCTGCCGCACGGTCCAGAAAACCCACCAGCAGAAGCTCGCTGAATTGAGCCAAGGTGGGGCCGCCCAGCTGCAGCGGTTCCCCGGGCAGACCCAGGCTGTTGACGTGCTTCACCGCGTTGGAGAAGGCTCCGTACATCTTCATGTAATCGTCCAGATTGGCCCGGGTGGTTCCCTGGAAGGCTACATCCAGGTCGAATTCGTTGCCCGCCTCGATGTACTTCACCTTGGAGTTGGCCCGTTTGATGCCCTCCAGAACCACCTTCATGCCCTTTTCCAGCTCTGCAAAATTGGTCCCGTTGGGTCCGAGCACACGCTTGGACAGGTCAGCACTGCTGAACTTAAACACCAAAAGCATATTTTCGGAATACCGGGTAAAAAAATCATTGTCCGCTTTCCGCATCCCCTGCAGATAAGGATTGCTCTGATTAGCCGGGTCATCGATGGAGGAAACGTTTTCATTATAGAACCAGTTAATCATGATAAAATTGCGCAAGGCTTGGGTTTTGAGACCGTCGGGTCCCAACGCTTCTACAACCTGCTCCACGTTATTAATGTTCTTGTTGATGTTATTGGCGTTGTTGTACTGCTCCGCCTTGGCCCGCGCTACCGTATCGGCCCCGGCATCCACGTTGAACTCCACCAGCCTGCTTTGAACGCCGCTGTCTCCCTGGGTTGCCCCCGCAGGAATGGGTTGCGCCCCAGCCGCACCCGCTCCGGCCAAAATAGAGGAAAACAGGCAGGCCGCAGCGGTAACTGCCGCCAATACGGGCCGGCGTTTATTGCTTTGGTTTTTCCAATCCGGTGACATGATTCGTTCCTCCTTCGAAAAGGTAATAGTCCTTCCTGCCTTAGCCCAGTTGCTGCTTTATGTAGCGGATCATGTTGAAGGGCCGGCTCATCTCTACTCCCGACTGATGCAGACTGCCGGGCTGCGCACCCGGTGTTCCGGCTTGACATGCGCAGCCCGCAGCATGCGGGTTTATTTCACGGGATAGCTCCCCATCTGCTCCCATCTGTCCTTCAGCAGCCTGGCAGCCATCTTGGGCTGGCGCTGACGGGTGAAAATCCCTTTTTTGTTCCCGTTGATCCGGGTGGTTCCTTGTTTGGTGGCAAAATCGGCAAAGGCCCAAACATGCTCGCCGATGACAAAATCCAGCCGGTCAAATACATTGTGATACCGGGTCAACAGCTCGCACTGATACTCCTCGGTAAACATCACCGGCGGGTCCTGGTGGAAGCCGGCAATGGCATCTGCGCCGTATTCGCTCATAATCACCGGCTTATTGAAGTTGCGGTTCCAGCCGGTGAGCTCCCATTCGATCTGATGCTCGATGAGCTCCAGAGCGCCGGGGTCGTTGTACCAGGAATAATAGCGGTTCACACAGATCACATCGAACATCTGGGCCACCTGGCATTTATCCGGCAGCGCCCATTCCACAACGGTAATTGGGCGGGTGGCATCCAGCTTGCGGGCCAGGTCGGAAACTTCCTTGTAGTAGGGCACCGCTTCCTCCTGAAAGGTGGACGCTTCGTTAGACAGGCTCCACATGACGATGGACGGGTGGTTTTTGTCCCGGGCGATCATGTCTGTCAGCACATCCTTGTGATGGGCCAGTGTTTCGTCGTTGGCCTTATCCGGCGTATACACCTTCTCATTGTAATTGAAGAAGGTGAAACCTACGGCCGGCACCTCGCCGATAACCACAATCCCCTCCCTGTCCGCCATATCGAGGATTTCCTCCGCGTAGGGGTAGTGGGAGGTGCGGAAGGAGTTGGCGTTGATCCATTTCAATAGGTTGAAGTCCTTGACGTTGATAGCCTGGTCCAGACCCTTGCCCTTGATGTCGCTATCCTCATGCTTCCCGAAGCCTTTGAAGTAGAAGGGCTCACCGTTGATGAGGAAGCGGTTCCCCTCCACCTTTACGGTGCGGATGCCAACGGTCAGCGGATAATGATCCAGGAGGGCGCCTTCTGCGTCCAGCATCTCCACGTGCAGGGTATACAGGTAAGCGGCAAGGGGCTTCCACAGCTTGGCCTTCTCCACCGTCAGGCTTCCCGACGCACCGTTTGCCTCCGCCACCACTGTGCCCGCCTTATCCGTCAGCTTCACCCGGACAGCGGCCTCGGGGTCGGAGCATTCCACTGTGTAGTGGACCAGTCCATTGGCGCCCTCCACCTCCGTGGTTACCGCTGTGTCCCGGATGTACTCCTTCGGGGTGCAGTACAGCTTCACCGGACGGTGCAAACCGGCATAATTGTAGAAGTCATGGAAGTATTCCTGGATTTGGTACCCCTCCGGGTGACGGGGGTCGTCGAAGGTTTTGATCCGGCCGGGGGGCAAGGTCTGCCAGGTAAGGATATTGTTGACGACAATCGTGACACGATTTTCTGCGCCGGAGCAGACCAGGTGGGAAATGTCCATTTCGAAGGGCAGGAAACCGCCCTTATGGGAGCCGGCCTCCGCTCCGTTCACCCACACCACCGCATGATGGCAGGCGCTGCCTACACGGAGCATAATGCGCTGGCCGTTCCACGAACGGGGGATGAGGAAGGTTTCCTCATACCACACATCGCCGATATGGTCACGGATGGCCATATCCTGGGTGATATCGTTGTAGCTGGCCGGTACGGGCATGGGAATGGTGTCCGTCAGGGGTTGGGCAAACCATTGCTCCTGACGGCCCACATTGTCCAGATCGGCCTTAAAGCGCCACACGCCGGACAGCTCCTTCACTTCACGGGAGCAGGTATCTTTGGGGTACAGCATGGTTACATCACTCCTATTCTGTCTGTAATAACAAGGTCCAGGCCAGAGGCCGGATTTGTTATGGAAGCCTCGAAACCGGCAAGGCCGGTTTGAGGGCAGCTCCTGTAATAACAAGGTCATTGGGAATCGGATTTGTTATGGAAGCCTCGAAATTGATGCAGGCAATTTGAGGGCAACTCCTGTAATAACAAGGTCATTGGGAATCGGATTTGTTATGGAAGACTCGAAACAGGCAAAGCCGGTTTGAGGGCAACTCCTGTAATAACAAGGTCCTGCCTTTATTTCATCTGGTAAATCCGGTACATCAGCACGGCTGTTTCGGCCCTGGTAGCGGGAGCGAGCGGCAGGAGCCGGCTTCCGTCACCCTCCAGCAGCTTCGCTTTGTACAGAGTTGCCAAACTGTCCGCTGCATAAGAAGCCACCGAGGACGCATCGGCAAAACCCTGCAGATCCGCCGCCGTGCCCTGAGCCTTCACCGCCCCGGCAAGCGACAAGGCCCGGTAGGTCAGGGTAAACATATCCTGGCGGGTGATTTCGGCAGCCGGATGAAAGCTGTTGCCTTCGGCCCCTTCCGTGATACCGAGCTTTTTGGCAATGCTTACGGAAGTATAGTAATAATCATTGGGCGAAATATCATCGAAGGAACTGTTGAATTCGGCTGTAAGTCCCAGCGTTTTCACCAGCAGATGCAGATAATCGGCCCGTTTGATATTGGCGGCGGGGGCAAAGGTGTCCCGGGAGGTGCCTTCGATGATGCCTCTGGCTGCCAGCGCTTCAATTTGCTTTTCTGCCCACGGGTAGCTTGCAGTGTCACTAAAGCCAACAGGACTGTAAACCACGGCATATTTGCTGAAATGTGTGGTTTCAAAGGTGACCGCCCCATTGTTGTACCGGCTGCTAGGGATTACGCTGGTGTTCCCGTTGTCACCGATATGCCAGACCACGATCAGGTCGGTTCTTGCCTGCTCGGAGGCGGCAGGCTGGTAAGGAACGGTGATGATTGCGGGAACCGGACTGCCGGACCAGGAAGCGGGTTTGCCATCCACGCGGAACGCAAGCTCCAGCACGGGTTTCCCACTGGCTGCTTGGGCAGCCTCCGCAGGAAGCGAAGCCGGATCGGCACGGCCGATGACCAGAGCAAAATTAGAGGTTGGTGGAGTCTCCAGACCTGCCAGCATAGCGGAGGTTACGGTGACGCTGGCTAGCTCTGTCTTCACCAGCAGCGACTGTCCGGTTGGCAGAGCTTCCAGTACCGCCGACGGCAGGCTCAGCTGATATTCCTTCGCTCCGCTGACGGCATCGAGCTGGATGGCAACTTGCCCGCCAGTTGCTTTTTGGAGGGCTTCCTTTAACGCTTGCTCCGATACGGACGCTGTAACAGCTCCTGCCGCATTCATTGCGCCTTTGACGGCAATATCCGCTTGTTCGGCTGGTTTAGCCGTTGAAGCGGGAGAGGCCGTTGGCGAAGGGGCAGTGGTGACCCCCGGGCCATCCTGTGATCCACTATCCGGCGAATCACTGGGCGACTGGCTCGGCGATTGACTAGGCGAGGTGCTAGGCGACACGCTCGGTGACTGGCTTGGTGACACGCTCGGCGATACGCTGGGGGAGGTGCTTGGTTCAGGCCCGTTGCCCCCTGCCTTCACCTGAAAGGTAACAACGGCCACATCCTGTCCCATCCCTGCGCTGACCTGATACGTTCCTTCGGGAGCGGCAGCGGGAAGGGTAACTGTTTGGCCTGCGGCAAGCTCATCCTTGCTAAGCAAATCCAGCTCCAGCAAGGTGCCGTTGGGACGGAGAATCCGGACCAGTACCTCTTCCAGCGCTGTGTCTCCCCGGATGACGACGCTTTCACCAGGTTCGGCAGCAGATATGGAATCCAGCCGGGTTGATGCCCCTTCCGCCAGAACCAATCCCGGCAGAAGCAGCAGCACCACCAGCAGGGCAGAAACCGCCCTGTATTTCATTTGCCATTTTTTCATCCACTTATCACCTCTCGCATCATATTAAGGAGGCTGCCCCGAAGAGCCGGAAGGCTTCTTCCTTTCTCCGGGGGTTGGCCTCTATTAAATTGTCCTGTTATCCCATTAACCCAGCCAAACGGTAACCAGATACTCCTGGCCGTCCTCGTAAGGAAGGGTATTTCCCTCCCATGTTCGGCCATTGATCTCAACCCTGCGGACACCGCGGGCTGTACCCTCAGGATTCAACACGGTCACTTGGTAACGGGCGTTCCGGAAAACCCGGTCTACCCGGTATTCCCGCCACTCCTCCGGAATACAGGGATCGATCACCAGTCCTTCGGCGGTGGCACGGGTACCCAGCACATACTCCAGTGTGGTCCACAGCATCCATCCCACTGTCCCCGTAGAATGATGATGGCTGGATTGGCCGAAGTTCGGTGAGTCCTCCAAGCCGAAGTAGAAATTGGGCACAAAAATCGGCACCTGCAGGTTCACGGCAGGAGGATTATCCGGGTTGGTGGGCAGGGTTTTGCTGATGGTATCCAGCGCTTGTTTGCCCCGTCCCACAACACAATCCGCGAAGGCCTTGAACATGGAAGCGTGGCAATAAACCGAACCATTCTCCGTAGTGCCCTCCAGCTTGATGCTGATGCGCCCCCACTTGGGGTTCCATTCGCTGAAAGACGGCTCCAGCAGCTTCGGCCCGAAGGGAGTGTCCAGGCTGTCGATAGCGGCCAAACAAGCGGTAAGCCGTTCGCCTTGAGCGATGCCGCTCATAATGGCCCAGGTTTGGGTATTGAGGAACAGCTTGCCCTCCTCATCCTTGACTGTCCCGAAGGGAACGCCGAAATCGTCAAATCCAGCCACATACCAGGCGCCGTCCCAGCAGGTGTCATTGACGGCCTTCTCCAGCTTCCCGGCGGCCGTTTCCAGACGTTCGGCTGTTTCCATATCTCCCCGCTTCAGGCAGAAGGGAAGGATGGATCGGATGGCATACACCAGCGCCATGGTGCTCCAGGCGGATTCACCCTTGCCCAGACGGCCGGGACCGTTGATGGGATCGTTCCAATCCCCATCCCCCATGAGGCACAACCCGTGTGCACCCACCGCTTGGGTCATATAATCCACGGCCAGCAGCAAATGGTCGTAGATGGAGGCGGTTTCGTCCGTATTCTTAAAGCCTATCGGCCGGTCAAGCAGCTCCAGGCTGCCGTTTTGGTTTACTAATGCGGCAAAGCATACCAACAGCCAGATAGGTCCGTCCGTATGGTTCAGCAGGCAAAGATTCTTGGGCGCCGAGCCGTCGGTCATAATCCATTGTTTGATAAATCCGCTTTTCTCCTGGCCCTTCAATACGGAAACCATGTATTCCACGGCGCCCGGGGCATCTACCAGGGCATAACCCAACGCATCCTGCAGTTGGTTGCGGATGGGGCAGTAGTTGGACATCCGGTTGGTGCGGGTTTGCAGCACAATTTGCTTTTTTAGCCAATAATTCATGAAGGCATCCACATTGGAATCCGGCGTATTCACCAGGAACGCATCGGTTCTGGATTTCCAGATATCCTCCACCTCAGCCAGGAGAGATGCCCAGCCTTTTGCCAGCAGCAGTTTCCGGCTTTCCTCAATCTCACCCATGGAGTTGGCAACGCCCACTACAAACCGGATTTGGATTTCTTCTCCCGGCTGCAGCTCCAGCTCATGCTGGAGGGCACCGATGGGATTCTCCGCTTCGGCAATCTTGTTGGAGCAGCGTCCTTTCTCCAGAGCCGCCGGCATATCGCGGACATCATCCCCGCCAAAAAAACGCCGTTGGCTGCAGTCCCAATAATCCGCCTTCCGGTCGGCATACACATACACCCAGTTGGTGTGGTCGTGTACCTTCTCCTTGTCGTCATAGGTAACGTGGTAGGGGAAGGAGAAGCTGGCCAGGATTTGCTTTTGTTCGTCAAAGGTACATTTGCTTCCCATAACGCCGCCGTTTTCCAATGAGAACACAGAAAACAGGGAAAACCGGCGGACCGCTCCGCTGGTGTTGCGCAGAGTAGCCGTCCATACCTCCTGCTGGCCCTCTGCCGGGACAAATACGTGTATCGACGCTTCGATCCCCTTGTACACGGAGCGGAGTTCGCTGTATGCAAGGGAATGGGCGCAGGTAAACTGCTCCACCTCGGAGCGGAGCGGCTGGTAGCCCGGGCACCAAACCTCGGCGGAATCCTGATCCCGCAGATAAAAATACCGGAAGCCCCGGTTAAATGTACGGTTCTTGGGCTGGAAGGCCACGCTGTTTCCTTGGCCGGTTTCGCTCACTTCCATGTAGTAGGTATCGTTGAACAAGTAGTTAAACCAACGCGCCGGAGTGCGTGGTGTTGTAATCACAAACCTCCTGCCGTTCTCTTCAAAATGTCCATACTCCTTCACCTGTTCCAAACTGAAAAACTCCTCTCCTCTTGAATAACCTGGTCCACGCCGCAGGCCGGATAGGTTATGAAAGCTTCGAAATTGGTGCAGCCAATTTGAAGGCCACACCTTGAATAACCTGGTCCACGCCGCAGGCCGGATAGGTTATAGCGGCTCCCTTCCACGGAGGCGCATGTACCCGGTTTTTCGCGTTTAATTTGGCCTTACGGCCCAATTAACACGGTTATACTCGGTTTTTCATATATAATATGGCCTGCTCGTCCTGCAGCGCGTGATTATATATGATTTTTCGCATACAACAACGCATTTCGCCCATTTCAGGGAAATTGTATGCGATTTTTCGTGTTCAGTCGGCCCAACTTCCCTAGGCCGTGTTTACAAACCCGCTTGAGGGCATCTTTCACCACCTTTTCGCCCCATGCTTCGTTACTTTCGTTTGACGTACCCTCCGGTACGCCTGCACAAAAGTGCCTTGCCTGGATCAAAAATTCGGCAAAATCTGCTCCACTCGGAGTTTGCAAACACACCCTCACCCGGGCAAAAGAACAGGGAGCTTTTACACTCCCCTGTTTTTGTCCCGGTATTGGCCCGGGGTCATTCCCTCCATTTTGCGGAAATAACGGATGAAATTGGCCGGATTATTGTACTTGAGCTTTTCGGCGATGTCGGTGATGGTAAGCTCCGTTTCCTTGAGCCACCGTTTGGCCACCTCCAGCCTGTATTGTGCCAGATAATCCGTAAAGGTCACGCCGGTTTCCTGACGGAAAACACGGCTGATATATTGCGGATGATAATTGATCCGGGCCGAGCATTTTTCCAGCGTCAGATCGGTATCGAAGGCCTCCTCGATGAGCCGCTTGACCTCCTGGGAGATAGACGTAAACTGCGCCTGCCGCCGCTCCTCCAGAAGATCGATGCCGGGAATGATCAGATGGGACAGGAACCAGTCCTCGATTTCCCTGCCGGTATGCAGCTTAAGCAAATCCTCAAAAAAGGAGCTGCTGTCCGACTGGAGCAGGTGAAGGGAAATGCCCGCATCCTGCAGCAGCTTGGTCAGGTCCATCATCAGGCGGATCAGGGCCAGCTGGTAATCGTTATGGTCGTAATCCTGCCGCCACAGCTCGGCCATCAGCTCGGACAAGGCTTTCCTGGCGCCTTCGGAATCAAGAGACTTGATGCATTCCAGCACGTTATCCCCCAGCTCCTTGGGATACACAGGGTTTTTCCCCTTGTCAGGCTGCACATCCTCGATAAACAGAATGGCCTCCTCCCCCAGCCGGGCCCGGTATTTCAGGGCATTTTTGCTTTCCTCATATCCGCGGGAGGCATCTGTCCATTCCTTGAAGGAGCGGCTGATCCCGGCGCTGGTCTCCATCTGCAGGTATTGCTTCACGGAAGCCTGGACACGGCTGGCCACATCAAAGACGGATTCCTTGAACAGCTCCTCCGATTGGGCGGCACTGCCGACGAGAATCACCACAGATTCCTGAATCACCACCGGGGACAAACGTTCCTCCTCCGGCACAATTTCCGCTGCAATATTGCTGATGGCGAACAGCAGAAGATCCATATCCTTTTCCGTAAACCGGTTGGGGTCCAGCCGGTCGATCTGGAACATCAGCACCCGCATCACCGTCCATTTTTCCGCATGGGATTGGCCGTAATACGGGAGTCTGTTCTGGATTTCCTGTCCCTTCACCTCACCCAGCATCAGCTTCCGCACCAGGAGCTCCGTTAATTGGTGCTTCTGGCCCTGGATTTCAAAACGCAGCCGGGACTGGTCGGTGAGAATCCCCTCAATCCGCTCGGAGATGGCGGTGAACTCGTCCTTCTTCCGGTCCGGCCCCTCCTTGCCCTCCAAGAGGGTGCGGTACATCCGGCCTACCGGGCTGTACATTTTCCGCGAACCGACCAGAGCCACAAGAACAGTGGCAGCCAGGACGCCGACACTGACAAGAATGGAGGTCAGCCCGATGGCAGTGGCTTGGCGAGTAAAAGCGGAGGTGGGGACAACCGATACATAGGTCCAGCCGTTATAGGCGGATTTTCGGTAAGAGACGGTTACCTTCTCTCCTCCCTCCAAGCCGCTGATGGTTCCGAAGATTTCCGGATTCTTGTTGATTTCGGAAATATAGGGGACATCGTTCACCACCGTGCCGATTCTGGCATTGTTGGTATCGGCGATAATCCGGCCGTCCCGGTCAACGATAAAGATACTTCCGGCTTGGCGCTCACTGTCAATCTGCTGATTCAGCTGCTGGGCGGACAGCACAACGCAGATCAATCCCCTTGGATTAGCGGCATTGATCGGCCATTTTTTCACACTGATGATAGCGTTTTTCAAATCGACGGTTCCGCCTTCTCCTTGAGTAGGGGCAGGCAAACCGCTGATCCACACAGAGCCTTGGGGAAATCCGGAAAAACCACGGATCATGGACTTCAAACCCGGATCATTATAGTCGTTGAGCCCTGCATTGGTAATCAGCCAATCCTGTTGAAGACTGTACAGATAAACATCCTTAATGCCCATTTCAAAGGTTTGAATGGAGGTCAGGATGTTGTAGATGTCTTGGATAAGCACTCGATTTTCCGTCCCCAAAGGAAGGGGAAAGGCGCTGGCCACGCTGGGGACGCTCAGCACCTGGGAGGTGGAATAGTCCACCATCTTCAGGGTTTGCTCCACCCGCAGCTGGCTTTGCCTCAGAATCTGGGTATTGCTCTCCTCCACCTGCTCAAGCACGGATTGGGAGGAGTAGTGATAGGAATACCAGCCCAGCGTCAGAACAGGGAATGTTCCGACCACGATTGTAAGCAACACTAGTTTTAACAAATAGCTGGATCTGCGCATGCTATCACTACCCCCGGCACGTTATTTGGTGCCTTCCATTATATCATGATTATTTCTTGGTTTTGTTGTAGGCGGCGGTATACTCCTCCATGATCTTGTCGCCGCCGTCCTTCTTCCACTTGGCTACTGCCGCATCGAAGCCGGCTTCATCAATTTCGCCCATAATAAACTTGATGCGTGCGTCCTCAATGATCTTATCCAGCTCGGAGCCCTTTTCGCTGTAGGTATCGGATACATAAGATTGCAGCGGGTTGGCAACGGCAATGGAGGCATTCTTCTTGTACAGCTCATCGCGCAGCTGGTACAGCGGGCCGCCGTAGCCCTTCACCTTATCACGCAGCACGGCCAGCTGGGAGGAGTCGCCCATTCCGTATTCCACCAGCATCTTGGAGTCTGTGGTTTTCACATAGTTGCCGTTTTCGATCTTGTACTGGCGGCCTTCCAGACCGTTCACCAGCATGTTTTGAATGTCTTCGTCACACAGCTTGTCGAAGAAGTTCAGGACGGACTTCAGATCCGCTTCGGTTTTGACACTGGTTTTGGGGATCATGAACAGTCCGTAGGAGCCGGAGCCGCCGGCAGCCTTCGCGCCTTGAGGACCCTCCAGGGTGTTGGTCATGGTGATGGCGCCAGTCGGAACAACCTTCTTCACAGCTTCCTCAATGCCTTGGCCGTCGTTAAGATTGGCTACCCATGCACCGGCTTTGTTGCCGTTGATCAGTTGTTTGCCGTCCTTCACTACAGCGAAGTCCAGATTGATCAGCTTTTCAGTGTAAAGCTTTTTGTAGAACTTCATGGTTTCCTTATAGGCAGGGGACAGGTGGGCCGGGCTGGCCTTGCCGTCCTTGATCTCCCAGTTCGCCGGGCCGCCGTGCCATACCAGCATGGAATTCCAGCTGCCGGACACCTGGGACTCGGCCATGCCGGTGGTGTCGGCTTTGCCGTTTTTGTCCGGGTCATTGTTCACAAACGCTTTCAGAACGTTGTAGAAATCATCGATGGTTTTCGGCACCTGCATACCTACGTTATCCAGCCAGTCCTTGCGCAGCATAACGCCGTCCCGGGCCAGATCCCGTTCGCGGTAAAGACCGTACACCTTGCCGTCGATGGACACGGCGTCCAGGGCGATCTTGTTCATGCGGCTCAGGTTGGGATAATCCTTCAGGTACGGGCCTACTTCCCAGAACATGCCGGAGCGTACGGCATTGACAATGTACGGCAGCTTTTGGTTCAGCACCAGCACAGCACTGGGGAGTTCGCCGGAGGCTACAGTGGCGCTCAGCTTATCGGAATAAGTGGAAGAAGGAATCCAGGTCAGGGTCAGCTTGGTATTGGTGCGCTCCTCCAGCTTCTTGAAGATTTCGCCGTTGGTGTCGAGGAACTCAGGGTTGTAGCTGGTCAGCATCAGGGACATTTTGAACGGAGCCTTGGGTGCAGTGCTGGCTTGAGTCGTAGACCCAGCCGGCGAGCTTGCGGAAGGTGAAGCCGCGTTGTCCTTGCTGTCGCCGCCGCAGCCTGCCAACGTGCCGGCGGCAATCGCCATGGCGCTTGCCAAGGCTGCGGATTTGATCCATGCCTTTTTGCTTGTGGTGTTCATAAAATGTGATCCTCCCTTTTATTGTGTACAGATAATGAAATTAGTATATACAATTGGCGCCGGTACAGGTTTTTAACCCTTCACGGACCCCAACAATACCCCTTTGGCAAAATGCTTTTGCAGGAACGGATAAACAATCAGAATCGGAATGGTGGAGATGACGATAACCGCCATTTTAACGGCTTGGTCGGGCGGGACAAAATCCTGCTCGAAGGCCGTGGTGTCTCCCAGGCTGCCGCCTTGGGACAGGATGACAATCTGGCGAAGCAGCACCTGGATCGGCCACTTGGTGGAATCGTTGATGTACAGGACGGCGCTGAAGAAGGTATTCCAGTGTCCCACCGCATAAAACAGGGAGAAGGTCGCCAGCACCGGCATGGACAAAGGAAGTACGATCTTGACCAGAATACCGGGATCGCTGGCGCCGTCAATCTTCGCCGATTCCTCCAATCCTTCCGGAAGCTGCTGGAAGAAGCTGCGGATAATAATCAGGTTGAAGGCGCTGATGGCGCCGGGCAGAAGCAGGGCCCAATAGGTATCGATCATATGAAGATTCTTCACCACCAGGAAGGTAGGGATCATACCGCCGCCGAACAGCATGGTGAAAATCACCATCAGTTGGATGGGCTTGCGGAAGTCCAGATCTCTTCTGGCCATGGGATAAGCCATCAGACAGGTGAAGATCAGGTTGATAAGGGTACCCACCACCGTAATAAAGATGGTGACCAGCAAGCTTCTCACCAGGGTGCTGGTGGAGAAAATAAACTTATAGGCGCTTAGGGAAAACTCTGTGGGAAAGAGGATAAAGCCTCTTTCCAAGAGCTCATGCTGCGTTGCAAAGGAGCCTGCTATCACATAGAGAAACGGAATAACCGTGACCAGTGCAAACACACCCAAGACGATCACATTGGTTGTATCGAAGATTTTGTTGCCGATTGATTTATCCTGAACCATAAGGCTCTCTCCTTCTCTGTACGCTTACTTTTTGGAATTATGGGGGCTCCCCCGAAAGTAATCGGAATTCACTTCGTAGCATCACGTCACTTTTGGGGTACTTAAAGTATCCCCTCTTCGCCGAAGCGTTTGGCCAATGCATTGGATGCGAAAACCAGAACCAGGCCCACCAGAGATTTGAACAGCCCTACTGCGGTACTGTAGCTATACTGGCCTTGGGAAATCCCGATGCTGTAAACATAGGTGTCGAACACTTCGCCAACCCCGCGGTTGATGGAGTTGAGCATCAGGAAAATTTGCTCGAAGCCGGTATCCAGGAAGTTGCCCAGCCGCAGAATCAGAAGAATGATAATCGTCGGTTTAATGGCCGGCAGAGTAATATGCCACAGCTGGCGGAAGCGGTTGGCGCCGTCCATTCTGGCGGCTTCGTACAATTGGGTGTCCACACCGGCAAGCGCGGCCAGGAAAATAATCGTGCCCCAGCCTGTCTCCTTCCAGATGACCTCACCTGTGATAAAACCGCGGAACCACTCGGGCGCCATCAGAAACTGGATCTTATCGCCGCCCATGGAAGCGATGGCCTCATTGACCAAACCACCCTCGGTAGTAAAGAACAGATAGGCGATGGAAACAATGACGACCCAGGACATGAAGTGAGGCACATAAATCATGGTTTGCACAATCCGCTTATACCCTTCCATCCGCAGCTCATTCAAAAGCAGCGCGATTACGATGGGAAGCGGGAAGAAAAAGGCGATGTTGTACAGCGCCAGAATCATCGTGTTCTTCAGCAATTGCCAGAACAGCGGGTCGCCGAAGAACCGGCTGAAATGCTTCATGCCCACCCATTGGCTATCAATGAAACCCAGGAACGGCTGATAGTTTTTGAAAGCCAGCAGCACTCCGTACATGGGTGCATATTTGAATATCAGAAAATACAGGATTCCGGGCAGCATCATAAAATAGAGCCAGCGGTTACGGGCGATCCGTTTCATTTTCTGCCGGCGGTGTACCTTGCCCAAGGCAGGCACATGAGGCACAACAGCTTCATTGCTCATATCAGTCTCTCCTTTTTTTGTGTCACATTCGCAATCTTTGTGTATGGTCCAGCGTCTCTCCTCGCTACATCTGCATCTTAGCCTCCGGCATCCATTGCAGTCCATAGTCATTCCTGCACGACATTCCCGCCTGTCCTCCAGCCGCAGCAGCCGCAAAGCCTTGCGCCGCAAGGATATTCATTTCGAAACCTGTTCTTTGTCATTGTTTGATGAGGGGATTCCGGGTGGATTGTCATGAGAATCAAAGCTTTTGTCGCCATACAAAAAAGACAACGCTGCTGCGTTGCCTTTCGGACTGTTTCCGGCTTTCTCTGCTTTGGAGAAACCGGGTTGTCTATGATTTGAATTTGCTAATCTCCCGGGACAAGGTTTGGGCCACATCCTCCAGCTGCCGGGCCAGATGATTCAGCTGCTCCATGGAAGCGGTTTGCTCCTGAACCGAGGCGGAGACCTCCTCCGTGCCGGCCGCGGTGGCCTGGCAGATGGCTTGCAGCTCCGAGGTGTTGGCGCTGATCTTATCCTTCTCCGCCGTCAGGGCTCCTACCGCGGCTATTACCCGGGCAATTCCCTCCAGGTTGGCTTGCACCGTCTCCTGGATGGAGACAAAGCCGGAGCGTGTTTCCCGAACGACAACGGCTTGCTTGGACATGGATTCGCCAGCCTTCTCCGTCATCTGTACGGCTTCACGGGTATTGCGTCCCATACGCTCCACCAGCTCCGAGATGGAAGCCAAGGCTTCCTCTGAGTGAGCGGCCAGCTTGCGGATTTCTGCAGCCACCACTCCGAAGCCCCGGCCCTGCTCTCCGGCCCTGGCCGCTTCAATGGCCGCATTCAGGGAGAGGATATTGGTTTGGGCGGTAATTCCGGCGATTACAGACACGAATTCACCGATTTGCCGGGAGGATTCCCCTAAGGAATACATAGCATCCTTAACCGAAGCTGCCGCCTCCACCGTATTGCGGGTTTGAACGGACAGCTGCTCCAGCCGTTCTCCATTTACCGCAGCTACCTCCATCATCGATTGGGTCAAGCCGTGCATGGTGCCCGTTTCCTGTTCCACCGAATCAATATGGCGGGCCATCTCCTGAACGACAATGGCATTATGCTCCACAATTTCCGCCTGGTCGCCTGCCCCCGAGGCCATCTCCTGCATGGTCACCGCCACCTCGGAAGAGGAGGCCGTATTCTCCGCGGCACTGAGCTTGAGAATATGGGAGGATTCCGCCAACTGACTGCTG
Source organism: Paenibacillus mesotrionivorans (assembly GCF_046098205.1). Taxonomy (NCBI): domain Bacteria; kingdom Bacillati; phylum Bacillota; class Bacilli; order Caryophanales; family Paenibacillaceae; genus Paenibacillus; species Paenibacillus mesotrionivorans. The sequence continues at coordinate 328,986 of NZ_JBJURJ010000002.1, forward strand.
GTCTGCCGGATATGGTCCATTAGCGTGCCCATCTGTCCGGCCATCTCGTCGAAACCATCGGCCAACTGCCCGATTTCATTGCGCTTTCGGATGCCGGAGCGTACGGACAGATTGCCCTGCCGGAACTCCAGCATAGCGGCTTGAAGCCTGCGGATCGGCCTGATAATGGCCTGAGTTAACGGCCAAGATAATAGCCCCGCCACCATCATCACAGCCAAAAGGCTGATCAGACTCGGGGTAAGGAGACCTGCCGCCTTGTCCTCAAATTCACGCAGATTGGCTACACCGGCGATTTTCCAGCCGGTTTTGTCGTTGGTCACATAGCTTAATATGTTATGGCTGCCGTCACTCTTATACTGCACAGTGCCGGCTGCACCCTTCTCCTGCATTTGCTTCACAAATTCCGAGCCGCTTTGGTCGGAGCCGATCTGGCCGTTATCCCGGTGGGAAATAATCCTGTTTTGGGCGTCCAGCATGAAGACATGCCCTGTATCTCCCAGCTTCACGCTATTGATTAGCCCCAGAATGGAGTCGATTTTCAAATCTGCCCCTACGACACCCACAAGCTTGCCGTCCGCCACTACTGCCCGTGAAACGGTCAGTACCAAGGTTTTAGTAGCTGTGTCGATGTAAGGCTCTACCCATACATTTGCGCCCTTCTGGGCCGCTGCCTTCTGGTACCACTCCCGTGAGGTTGGGTCGAAACCGTCAGGCAGATCTGCCGCCGGTTCCACCAGCATCCCCTTGTCCCCCAAACCCACATATACATTGGTTAGCTGATCATCCGCCTTCAGGGCTTCCTGGAAAAGGTTTCGCACGGCAGGGAGCAGCGTTTGGCTTTGTTTGCTGTTCAGCCCGTTCTGGATGACATGGGCAAGCTCATTATTGCCGGCCAGCATCTCCACCAGCCGCTCATGCTCCTTCAAATATAGGCCCAGGTTTCCGTTCAGCAGATTCATAGCGGTTTCATTACCCGCTGTTTGGTTTTCCACTGTCATCCGGGTAGCAAAATAATAGCCCAGATAAGTTACGATCCCGCTGGCAGCAATAATCAATACTAAAAAGGGGATCAAAATTTGCATACGAAGACTTTTTCTCATCGCCGGAGTCCTTTCGTCATTGCATTCTCGCTGTTTGTCAACTCTATTACTCTATCATATCTCCGGTATGAATAGTACGGTTTTCCCATGCAAATTTCGACACTTTTCAGCATTTTTTACTCTCTTCTATCATGTTCCTTCGAATAAAATTCGGACAAAAAATTATAAAATAACTCTTCTGTGGGCAGCAGCTTCCGGTGGGCCGGACAGATCACCCCGATGGTCCGGGTTACGCCGGGATTAACAACCGGTATTTTGACCGTAGCGCGGGGAAGGCTGTCCATCAGAGTGACCTCCGGCATCAGTGCATATCCGAGACCCGCGGACACCAGTCCCTTCAGGGCGTCGATATCATCCCCCTCAAAGGCAATAACAGGCGCGAACCCAAGCTTAAGACAGGCGCGCAGCACAAGCTTCCGGAAGATCGTGCCTTCAGGCAATGTCACCATGGGCACGTCCTTCAACTCCTGCAGTTGAAGGGACGGGCGGTTGGCGAGGGGATGCTGGACCGGCAATAAGGCGACAATATTTTCGGTAAATAAGACCTTCCCCTTAATCCTTGTCTCCTCTTCCGGGACGGGAGCAATTAAAGCAAGGTTAAAATCACCGCTTATCACTCCGTCGATTAAATCCTGATACAGCCCTTGTCTCATCTGGAACTTGGCCTCCGGGTATTGCTGGCGAAACGCAAAAATGGCCGTTGGCAGAACATGAGCCGCCATACTGATGGGGAACGCTATACGGACTGTCCCTTTTTCCGGCTCCAGATATTCCTTCACACCCCGTTCCGCCTCGTGGATCATATTCATGGCCTGCTCCACCCGCTCCAGGAAAATTCTCCCGATGGGGGTCAGCTTCACCCGCCGGCCTTCATGGACAAAAAGGTCCACCCCTAATTCACTTTCCAGATTAATCAGCTGCCGGCTTACGGAGGACTGGGCCACATGCAGAGCCTTCGCCGCTTCGGTCACATGCTCCCGTTTGGCAACCTCCATAAAATACCGCATTTGTCTGATCTCCATCCTGCACCTCCCGTTCATGCGCAAAACACATGAGCTATATCGTATTTTAATATTGGAGCGATGATTTATTAAATTATAGAATGAAAACACAACATAAGAAAGATAAATTGGCTTTCATTTATTATCGAAGGAGTGGACCCATTGACTGTTTCAGCGAATGTAGAGCAAACTTACACCCAACAGGCACAGGATTACATGAACACTGTTTTCGAAACTGTCCGGACGCGGAATCCCCATGAAACCGAATTCCATCAAGCGGTGAAAGAGGTTCTGCATTCCTTGATTCCTGTCTTCAGCAAAAATCCGTCCTATATGAAGCTCGGTATTCTGGAGCGCCTGGTTGAGCCTGACCGCCTGGTTTCCTTCCGGGTGCCCTGGATGGACGATAACGGGAACGTCCGGGTCAACCGCGGGTTCCGCGTGCAATTCAATAATTCCATCGGACCTTACAAAGGCGGAATCCGGTTCCACCCTTCCGTTAACGCCAGTATCATCAAATTTCTGGGCTTCGAGCAAACCTTCAAAAACTCCCTGACCGGGCAGCCCATCGGCGGCGGCAAAGGCGGCTCCGACTTTGATCCCAAAGGGAAATCGGATTTGGAAATCATGCGTTTCTGCCAAAGCTTCATGACCGAGCTTAGCAGATATATCGGACCGGACAAGGATGTCCCGGCCGGGGATATCGGCGTCGGAGCCAAGGAAATCGGCTATATGTTCGGCCAATATAAGAAGCTGCAGGGTGTTTATGAAGCAGGTGTGCTCACCGGTAAGGGAATCGGCTACGGCGGAAGCTTGGGCCGCAAAGAAGCTACCGGATACGGCACCGTATACTTCGTGGATCAAATGCTGGGTGATGCGGGACTTTCCTTCAGTGGCAGCACGGTCGTTGTATCAGGATCAGGGAACGTCTCCATTTATGCAATCGAAAAGGCGATGCAGTTGGGAGCGAAGGTGGTAGCGTGCAGCGATTCCAGCGGATATATCTACCACAAGGACGGCATCCGGCTGGATACGCTGAAGCGGCTGAAGGAAGTGGAGAAGAAAAGATGCCGCGATTATATTCTGGAGCATCCGGATGCGGTGTATACAGAGGGCTGTTCGGGGATATGGAGTATTCCCTGCGATATTGCGCTGCCGTGTGCCACCCAGAATGAAATCGACAAAGCATCGGCTGAGCTGCTGGTTCAAAATGGGGTGAAAGCGGTGGGAGAAGGGGCCAACATGCCCTCCACACTGGAGGCCATTGGGGTTTTCCTGGACAATAAGGTTCTGTTCGCTCCCGCAAAAGCGGCCAATGCAGGCGGCGTGTCCGTATCGGCATTGGAAATGGCCCAAAACAGCGCAAGGCTGTCCTGGTCCATGGAAGAGGTGGACGCAAAGCTGCAATTGATTATGAAGGATATTTACCGGTCGAGCATGATGGCATCCATGGAATATGGAGCGCCTGGCAATCTGGTGGTCGGCGCCAATATTGCCGGCTTCCTGAAGGTAGCCGACGCCATGATGGCGCATGGGTTCTAAAAGAGTGTAGCCGCAAGCAAAAAAGGCAGCCCAGCGGGCTGCCTTTTGTTTGAGGGAGAACGTTATAGGGAGAACTTGGACAGCTCAGACTGCAGCTCCCCTGCCAGTACAGCCAGGCTCTGGCTGGAGGCGGCAATCTCCTCCATAGCCGCTGAAAGCTCCTGGGTGGTGGCGGATACCGCGGCGGATTCCATCAGTGCCGTGTGACTGGCATCGTCTGTATCCTTGGCCGCTTCCGCGAGAACCTCCGCTCCGCGGACAATCTTGCCGATGGACTGGGAGATGCTGGCCACCTGCTCCGACAATCCCAGCACCGACTCCTTGATCAGACTGAAGGATTGGTTGGTTTCGTCGGCCAGACGGATCGCCGACACAATGGAATCTCTGCCGTCCTTGGTTACAGACAGCGCCTGGCTGAGGCTGGCCTGGTTGCGGGCGATCAACGCCGTAATCTGGGAGGCAGCGCCGCTGGATTCCTCGGCCAGTGACCTGACCTCCGACGCCACCACGGCAAAACCGCGCCCATGCTCGCCTGCCCGGGCAGCTTCAATCGATGCGTTCAAGGCAAGCAGGTTGGTTTGTCCGGAGATGGAGGAGATGATGCCGACTATTTTACTGATTTCGGCGAAATTCCGGTCGAGCTCGTCCATAGCTACGCCAATTTTGTCAGAGCCGCTGCCCACCGCATGAATTTGCGCCAGGGTTTCCGCAACCGTCCCGGAGCCGGTGTTTGCCGACTCGGAGGTTTTGCGGGCCACCTCCGCCGCGTTATCGGCAGCCTCCGCAATTTGGCTGGTGTGGGCGAATAAATCCTCGGCTACCTCATTCAACCGGTTGACGGAGACGGCCTGCCGCTCCGAACCCTGCACAATAGAGGTGAAGGACTCCACCACCTGGTTGACGGCCACAGAGGACTGATGGGCGCTGGCTGTCACCTCCTGGCTGGAGGCAGCCACCTGCTCGGATTGGGCATACACGCGGGTGATAAGCCCCCGCAGGGTGGTGCGCATATCCCTGAACCCGTCCGCAAGCTGGCCGATCTCGTCCTCAGAGCGGATTTGGCGGGCCTGCTCCTGCAGATTTCCGGAGGCCAGCATTTTGCAATCGTCACGGATGACAGTAATGGGTTTGGCGATCAAACGGCTTATGTATGCAATAGCTGCTGCAGCCAGGACCAGACACAAGAGAGAAATCACCAGAATGCTGACGGCCAGGCTGGACAGCTCACGGTTAACCTCATCTGCCGGCGCGGTGACCATCATCATCCAGCGGTTCCCCCCGGGAAGGTCAAAAGGGGTAAACACGGAAATATGCGTGACCCCATCCACAAATTTATAAGTGCCCCGCATCTGGCTGCCCGAATCCGCTGCGGACTTAAATAGCGTCAGAAGCCGGTTATCCAGCTGCTTTTGCTTAACCTGAAGCTCCGGAGCAATTTCCTTCTCCGTCAGCTTCAGCTTGCCAGCCAGCTCGGGCATAGCCGGATGTACGATAATATCGCCGTTGGCGTCGGCCAGCATGCCATAACCCGTATCCATGAAGGTTAGGCCCTTCATCAGCTCCCCAAGCTTGTCCAAGGCAAAGGAGCCGGTGAGCACACCGTTCAGCTTCTCCCCGTTCAGAACCGGAACCGCCACGTAAAAAGCGGGTTTACCCGTTGTAGAGGAGATCTGCAGGCTGGACACGGCAGGCTGCTTGGTTTCCACCACGGTTTTGAAAAAATCCATATCCGCCATGCTCATGGAGGTGGCGTCGGACCGCACTCCCGTACCGTCCGGAAAAACAAAAAACATGCTTTCCAGATAGCCGGAGCGTTTTTTGTTATCCTGCAGCACATGAACCACATTCCAGAGGTTGCTCACATCCTGCAAGCCGGGAACGGAGGCAAAATCAGCGGATTGGATTACCGCTTCATTAATGAAGCCCTGAATCCGGTGGCTGTAATCCTGGCCGATGGCCAGGGCCGTATCTTCCACACTATTCGAAAGAGATCGTTGGGCAAAAAAATAGCTGATCCCGGAGACCAATCCGAAGGAAAGAATCAAACAGGGAAGCAGAAACACAAGCAGTTTCAGATAAAGGCTACGAATTTTCACACTAATATTCCTCCCGGTGTAAGGATACCTCTCAAGCAGTCAAAAAAAGGCACATATCGAAGATTGTACACCGAATTTGCCCAAAACAAAAGCGTTGACCGGAACAATTCCGGCCAACGCCTATATCAGGCACCCATTTTGCAGTTGTTGCCAATATATGATGTGCTGCAATCCAGATCTCTTCGTTTCATTTCCATGGCCAGCAGATCTATGAATGCTTGCTCCAATCCGAGCCGAACGGCATCGCGGTAACAATGAACCAGCACTTCATTGCTCAGCAATTCCATTGTTTTTTTCCCTCCTCTGATGAACATGCTCCAGGTGACGCGCCACTGTTTCCCAGGAAGATTGGATCGAAAAAGCCTCCGGAAGTTCTACCTGTTCCATTTCTTCTTTCACAGCGTCGATAAACAATTGGGAAAAAAGCTCATCAAAAGTCAGTTCTTCCAACCCAGACACGTCCTTTATTTCCAAATATATACTCATATTGTACATGACCCCGGTCAAATGTTCAGCACATTTCACGTTCGCACCCATGCAAAAGTGCTTGCAACCTCGCGCAAAAAAAACGAGAATAAAAGTATAAAAAAAGCACTTATCCATATACAATCTCTCTTAGGTTTGGTAAAATCTAGTCAAGATATCGATGATTGCCCATTCACTTCTCTTTTCGTAAAAAGGATAGGCCCTCCGGTGCCGGTTTCCCTCCGCTCCAAGCGGCGGCAGGCTTTAGGGGGATGCAGATAGAGGGATTTTTGATCATGGGCAGCTGCATGATTTACATACAACTGGATGCATGCACTTCGGTTTAATTACAAGGTATTGCAAGTTATAATTGCACTGAAACGAAACGTCCACTGCAGCCCTGCGTGCCGCGGACGCAATGCGGATCAGTTGAAACAGGATAAAATTGGAGGTTTTTTACATGGACGGCAATTATAAAACGTTCGGAATCGTACGCGAGCTGGATAGTCTGGGCAGAATCGTCATCCCCAAGGAAACCAGGGATCTGTTGGGTATCCGGCTGGAGGATCCCATCGAATTCTTCGTGGATGAGAACACCATTATTGTCCGGAGGTACAAGTCCAACTGCTGCCTGTTTTGCATGGATTCCCATGACCTGGTGCACTTCCGCAACCAGCTGATCTGTAAATCCTGCATTAAGGAGGTGCTGAAGCATAACCGGGAGCAAGGGCCGGCTGTGCAGGCCCCCCCTGTTCAGGAAGACAGACGCCGCTCCAAGTCGGATAAGCTCAAGCAGGTGGAGGACATCCTCAAAGAAAAGCCTAATCTGCGGCAGCAGGAGCTGGCGGAGATGCTGGGAATTTCCCAGGGCTATGTAAGCCAATTGCTGCGCAAGCTGAACAACAGCTGATTCCGCTGCCTAACATAAAGAGCCGCCCTTCCTTTTGGGAAGAGCGGCTTCTTGGACGTACGAATTAGCACTTGCCGATAAATCCGACTCCGCGGCTGATGATAACCAGAAGAATGAACAGCACCAGAATGAGAGCCGCATCGGAATATACCGGAGGCTTCGGTTTGGCATAGGGGAACATGTAGATGTTCTCTGTGACCGTTACATTCGGCATGACATTAGGCATTGCATTGGGCATTGCATTGGGCATTACATTCGGCATCATGTTGGGCATGGCGTTGACGGAAGCAGGCGAAACCATAGGGGACATATTGTTGGCATTACCATAATTCATATGGGTGAACCTCCTTAGGTTGTTGGGATACACCAACAGTCTATGGGTGGAGATCACTGGAAAACACGGTATTCACCCATACCCGGCAAAATAGGCGCCACCCCGTGTGGACTTCCTGCCCTCTATGTCCGACCATTTTTTTGATTTATTTCGGGGGCTCCCCCAAAAGTAATCGGAATCTGCTTCGAAGCATCTCGTCACTTTTGGGGGAATGGTTACTCGATATACGGGTTGTTGGCTCTTTCAAAGCCGATGTTGGTCCGCTGGCCATGGCCCGGATAAACCTGTACACGGTCATCCAGCTTCATCAGCTTGTTCTTGAGGGTATCCATCAAGGTTTCGTGATGGCCTCCCGGCAGATCCGTGCGGCCCACCGAAAGCTTAAATAGCGCATCCCCGGCAAACAGGATATCCCCCCATAAAAAGCTCACGCTGCCCGGGGAGTGTCCGGGGGTATGGATGACCTTAAAGGTTTCACCCAGCAGCTTCAGCACCTGGCCGTCGTCCAGGCCATATTCCGCCGGATCGGTAACCACAGGCGGCCCTACCTCGGGCCACATCAGGGAACCGTTCTTCTTGGGATTGGTCAGCCAATCCGCCTCCAGATCATGCAGATAAACCGGGCAGCCCTTCAGCTTCCGCAGCTCATCCACCCCGCCGATATGGTCAAAATGGGCGTGGGTCAGCAGAATGGCGGTTACCTCAAGGTCCTGCACACGGCGGATCAGCGGCTGGGGATTGGTCCCCGGGTCAATGACCACCGCTTGTCCCGCTTCGGCGTTGGTCAATAAATAGGCGTTGGTCCCCAAGGGCCCCAAGGGGATAGTCTCAATCTTCAGCAAAGCGGCAGCCTCCAATACGAAAATCTATCATTTCCATTAAAAAGAAGAAATCAGCTCACGCAGCTCCGTCACGATCACCCGGTGATACCCGGTGCCCTCGCCGTAGCGGCGTCCCATTTCCTGGCGTGCCTCCCCAAGCTTCTCCTGGTAATCCGCTGCTTCCCGGTCTGGATTGGCCAGCTTGAAGGCGGTCATCGCCTCCTGCACATGCTTGGGACGAGGTCCCCAATGCCCCAGGACATACCCGCCCGCATCGGTAAAAATTACAATGGGAATCGCTTTGCCGCCCATGGTCAGGAACTGGTCCATCACTTCCGGATGTTCCTCCATGATCAGAATCCGCACAGGGATACCCGACGGCTCCAGAGCCTTCAGTACCACGGGAACATTGCGCACCACATCTCCGCACCATTCGGCGGCCAGAATCAGACAGCGCAGATCATCCCGGTTGCGCAGGGATTCGAAATAAGCGCGTTCCTCCTCCTGCCAGCTGAAGCTGTCCGTCCATTCCTGAAACTTCTCCTTGTTCTTCGTCATGCCCTCGATAAATTGCTGCGGCTCCAAGCCTGCTCCAAGCAGGGAATACAGATTTTTGCTCATTGGATCTCCTCCTGATCTGTTGGGTAATGAGGTTCTACCGAATGGGGGAGCCGGATTCCTCCAACAGCCTGACCACTCTGTCCACGTCTTCGGGAGTTAACCCCCGTTTGGTGTGATGGCTCCGGATGGCATCCGCCAGTTGCTCCGGCTTCACGGCTGCAAAAGCTTGGCTTTTCCCGCTCAAGGTACAGTCCGGGTTGCTAAAGCACAACACCCCCGTCACATCCGCCTCTATTCTATTGTCCCGCAAAAGCTCCTTCAGCACAAATTCTTGGCGGTACAATTGTGCCGTAGGGTCCTCCTTATGTCCTCCATTACCGCGCTCCACCCCTCCGGAAGTAAATGTAACGGCGCCGTCCCAGTCCTTCTCCTCAATATGGAACACCCCGTTGGGGCCGACCACCAGATGAGCAAACTCCCGGGAAGCGCTGCTGGTGCTGATGGATCTGCTATGGAGCACGCGATAGCCGCTGCCGATGGCATTCAACCGGACGGCGATGGTTTCTCCGCCTTTCGGGGAGCCGGTATCCGCTGCGACGGCGGGATTTTTTTTGCGGAAAATGACTTTATACAGAACATATAAGACCGTCAGGGCCAATGCGCCCCAAAGAATAGGCTGAGTGTAGGGCCCTGCCTTCTCGTCGATGCTTTCCCAATTTTCGCCCAGCTTTTTGCCCAGCGTAATAAACAAAATTGCCCAAGGGATAGAGGCTAACCCGGTATAAATCAGGAACTTGGCCAGGTTCATTCTGGCAATTCCCGCCGGGATAGAGATGGCCTGCCGGACCACGGGGATAAACCGGGAGGTAAACACTACACCCGCCCCATACTTGTTGAACCAGCGTTCGGTCAAATCAATGTGCTTTGGTTTGATGTGCAGATATTTGCCGTATTTGTCCACGAAGGGCCGTCCCCCGTAGATGCCGATGGCATACAGCACAATTTGCTGGAGCAGACAGCCGATGGTGCCGAAAATCACGGCCTCCACCATATTGATCTGGCCTTGATAGGCCAGATATCCCGCATAGGCCAGAACAATTTCGCTCGGAATCACCTCAATGGCCAGTCCGATCAAAATACCCCAATAGCCCATACCTGTAATGACTTCCAGAATGCGGTGCACAAGCTCTCCCATCTTCATCCTACCTTTTCCGGTCCTCACGGACATTTTGTTTTCATTCTAAAGTGTTGCTTTACGTAATAATTTCCGGGGGCTCCCCCAAAAGTACTCCGTATTCGCTTCGAAGCATCCCTTCACTTTTGGGGGATTGCTTTGGGGATTAACTCATCCTATTCTATCACAAATCCGGCTAGTACCCAATTGCTGCCAAACCGGACAGGGTTCGTACTATCCGGCATTACGCCCGCATAGTTTTAAGCGTAGGACGTGCCCCGTGGCGCAGGGGGCAACAGGGCGTGCCTAAATTTCAGACACCGCCCAACAACCATATTTATACGGGAGAGTGAGCCCTTATGTCAAAGGTAATCATGCTGAAGCGTCGCCATCTGTGGGTCGGTGCCCTGGCTTTTATTTTCCTTGCAGGCGGGCTGTTCTTCTACCGGCTCTATCACTCCGGCGACCAGCCGGTTGACGGCCAGCCGGAGGGTCCCCGGACCATTCACATGGTCACGGCAGAGGCCAAATCCACCCTGGAGGACGGCACTGTCATTGAGGCCTACAGGTGGGACCCGGGTACCATATTCGTGGAAAAAGGCGAAATCATCAACCTGGTGCTGTACGGCGTCAACGGAGACAGCCATCCCTTTTATATCGAAGGCACCCGCATCAAGGGGGAAGTGAAAAAGGGCAAGGAAACCACCGTGGCTTTCCAGGCCTCCAAGGAGGGGGTTTACCGGTTGATCTGCCTGACCCATCCGGACAAAAACCACAATGGGCCGATGATCGGCTACATAGTGGTGGATTAAGGCAGACCTTAGAGACTGCGACGAAATAAGTAGCGCTAATTTGTTGATAAAACTCCCAAAACCGTGGAGATTTTGTCAGCAAAAGCGGATACTAATTTCCTCGCAGCTTCTTAGTCTGTCGCCCATTGGGCCCTCGCCGCATACACTACTTATGTCTTCCAAGATACAATTAGGCTGGTGGTATCCATGCAAACCAATCCCATGCGCAATGCCAAGCACGAAAAGCCTCTTCCCACTGCCCGTCAAATTCGCCGCTCCTGCCAAAAGGAGCTGTACCGGACCATCAAGAGGCTGAAAACCTATATTGCCCCCGAACCCTTGAAGCAGGCGGAGGAGCTGTATTTCAAAAAGGTAGCCCTGAATCTGCTGTGGATTGTGGAGAACGGGAGCAACCGGAAGGCTCTGGCGGACTGGTGGGAAAAGGAAGTGAGCCCCTCCATTGCCCCGCTGTGGAATGTGGGGGAGGAGGAGCTGAACCGGGCGTTCCGCGATTCCTTCGGCGGATAACCGTGACAGCAGAAAGCGGGCATGCCCTCGGCATCGCCCGCTTTCTTCGCATCCCGCCGGGTCAGTTTCCTCTGCCGGTGGTGGTAATATGAGGAGGACAGGCTTGGACTGTGACCCTGGTTTCGGGCAAGGCCTCGCAGTCCTCCGTGTCCAGGTCCTCCGACAGCTGGCGGAAATTCACGGGAAACACAATCTCCACACAGGTGCCTCTGCCTAACTCGCTGGCAATATGCAGCCTCCCCTTATGATTGGCAATGATCTGCTGGCTAACCATGATTCCCAATCCGGTTCCATTCTTCTTGCTGGTCAGGAACGGCTCTCCCAAGCGGCGCAGCATATCCGGGGGGATCCCGGACCCGTGGTCCATGAACCGGAACTTAATCCGTTCCTGTCCCTCAAGAGCCGCATCAATCCTCATTACTCCCCCTTCAGGCATGGATTCCATTCCATTTTTGATGATGTTCAAAAACACCTGCTTCACAAGATTTTCCTCACAGAGCATCCGGGGCAAATTCTGCTCAATGCCGGCTTCAAGCCGCACGCCGCTCATGTGGGACTGGGGCTGCAGCGCCCGTAGTGTATCCTCCAGGAGCTCACCGGGGTCCTTATACAGGAATTGGTTCAGATGGGGCTTGGAGAGAATGATAAACTCGCTGACAATAAAGTTGATCCGCTCCACTTCATCCAGCATCAGATCCAGATATTCCTGGTTTCCGGTTTGGCGCTGCTTGAACAGCTGGACGAAGCCGCGCAGCGTGGTCAGGGGATTGCGGATTTCATGGGCTACACCGGCGGCAAGCTGGCCGATCACCGACAGCTTCTCGGAGCGGCGGAGCAGCTCCTCCGTCTCCTTGCGTTCGGTAATATTGCGGCAGATGGCTGCCAGCGCAACCGGCTCTCCATCATCCAGACGGACGGGAGACAGGGTCAGACTGACATGAATTTCTTTGCCTTCCTTGGTTTGGCGGACGGTTTCGTACCCGCTTACCTCTTCCCCGTTTTTGACCTTGCGGATCAATTCCAGAAATTCCGGCGCGTCCTTGTCCTGCAGGAAAGGCTGAAATGCGCCGGTCACCTCCTCCTCCCTGTAGCCGTACAGCGCCTCAAAGGCCGGATTGGCACGCTGGATGTTCCCGTCCAGATCGGTCAGATAGATAGCATCCGTGCTGTGTTCAATCAAGGAGCTCCAAAAAATGTTGGCTCTTCTCAGACTCTCCACCACCCGCAGACGCCCGGCCGTATCCGTATCCTGCTCCAGGGATACGTCCAGATAATGAGGGGAGACATCCGGTACGGCCAAGCTTTCCGGCTCCACCGCCGCAGCACTCTCAGCAGCGGACAGGATGGCGGAGGGATACGGTGATGGCTTTCCTGCAGCTGCAATAACCGGCAAACGCAGGACAAGCACAACCCCGATAATCAGGGCCGCGATAGAAAGAACATCGGATAACGCCAAATACCAAAACAGACTCTTGTCCAATGATCCGGAACGGAGGAACAGTTCCACTGTGGAGGCCAGAAGGCCATTGGCAAGGACCAGGATGCAGGAGATAAACCCGAAATGAAATGGCGATTTCCAACGGCGAATGAAATGGGTCATGGGTCTTTCCTCCCGTTCAGGGAATGTGGAGGACATTCTTACTTAATATTTCTTCCTTTTTTTCCGGAATCCTTCACATCATTACAGGATGGAAAACTTTTGACCCATTCTCTCCATCCCAAGTGCTCAGAGGGCGGGCTGGAAAAACTCTAAACGCTCCCCGTTGGGGCCGAAAAAGAAAGCAATCCGGGTCCCGCCCAGTATGGTCCGGGGCTCCTCATCCAACAGCCGGATGCCCAACCCCTTCAGACGCTCCAGCTCGGCTTCGATATCCGTTACCGTAAAGGCGATATGATGGACAATTCCACTGTCCGACATCCCCTCCGTGCCTCGTCCGATCAGCTCAATTTCCGTCTCCGGGTGGCCGGGAAAGGAAAGAAACGAAAGCTCCACTCCGTTATCCAGCTGCTTGCGTGACGCCAGATTAAGACCCAGCACCTCCGTATAAAAGGCGATGGATTCATCCATATCATTGACGTATACTCCGATGTGCTCCAGTTTTTTGATCATGTGTTTTCCTCCAAGTAATTTTTTAGGGGGTGGGGACAGTTTGTCCCGACAGCTCCACCCGGTTTCTTCCCATCCGTTTGGCTTGGTACAAGGCCTGGTCCGCCCGGGATATCATATCCTCCAGCGTGGATGTGCCGTAGCTGTAGTCCTTCCGGTAATCAGCCACGCCGATGCTGACGGTCAGGGGGATTTCCAACTCCTCCTCCCTGTATGGCTGTTCCATAAAAGCCTGGCGGATCCGGTTCCCCAGCTCAACTCCGCCTTCTGCCGGGGCATTGGGAAGCAGAATCAGAAACTCCTCGCCCCCGTAACGGGATACCATATCGCAGGACCGGATGCAGGACAGGAGAAGGGAAGCGGCGTGGATAATCACGCGGTCACCCACCAGATGGCCGAAGGTATCATTCACCTTTTTGAAAAAATCAATGTCCAGCATAAGCACGGAGCAGGGCTGTCCCGCCCGTATGCAGGTTTCCAGAAGCCGCGGCCCTTCGGTCAAAATATGCCTGCGGTTATATACTTCCGTCAGTTGATCCACCACCGCCGTCATTTCCAGCATCTGAATGGTGGACTTCAGCTTTTTGCCGGTACGGTTAAAATTCTCGCACAGCTGCTGAAGCTCCTCGGGAGCGGAGGCGAACTGGTTGGGAGGAATGCGGAAGTCATAATCCCCCTCCCGGATCGTGCTTGTCCCACGCAACAGAAGACCGATGGGACGGAGAAGCCCTTCCGTAAACTTGAAGGTTAAAACAAAGCTTAGCAGCAGCATGGCGATTACAATGATGGCCATCAGCAAAATATCGGTATAGAGGGCCCGGAAGATGTCGCTGTGCTTCATTTCGGCCACAACCAGCCACTCCTTGTCCTTCACCCAGCCGTACTGCCCCATTACCCGTTCGCCGGCATAATTGGCATACGCCTTGTTGGAGGAGGTTCCGGCTTGGGCCAGATCGGCAATGGGTGAAGTGTTGACCAGATTCAGGGGAGTCCCCTCCACTCCAAGAGGAACGGTAATGAATTGCCCGCTTCTGTTCAGCAGATATGTTTCTCCGGCATTGCCAAAATCGAACTGGTTCATCACCTTTTCCAGGATGCCGATATGGATGACGCCGCAAACCAGCCCGTTGAAGACGTTGTTCTCATCCATGATAGGCGAGGAAATGAACAAGAAGGGTCTGCTGGAATTTTTGCTGATCAATACATCGGTAATCAAGCTTCTCCCGGCCTTGGCCTCCTTGAAGTAGTCCCGGTCGGACACATCCCCGCTGCTGTCGGGACTCTGGGAATCCATGATAATCTTCCCTTGGGCGTCTACATATAGGACAGCTGTATATTCTCCTTCCTCCGACATGAAGGATTTGAAGATGCGGCTGATTTCATCCTTGCTTCCGGTCCGTCCCGACATAAGATGGGATAAAAGCCCGATCTGGGTGCTGTGGTTCTCCAGCCAACGGTTGATGAAGGTGCTTTGCAGACCGATGGCATCCTTCAGCTGCTGCCGCGTTTCTCTTGTTTTGTAGCGCGCCTCCGTTATGGAGGTGCTGATGAGAATCAAGGCTCCCAGCACAACAATAATCAAGCTGACCCAAAACCGGAGTCTTTGTTTAAGGGTGAGCAGTCCTAAGCGGCAAGATAGTCGGTCCAGCAATGGCTCACCTACTTTTTCATTGGTGCAAACGCGTAGATGCGTGTGTCTATTCCATTATAAAGTCGGTATCTGCCTCCGGCAATCGGCGGCGGCAATTTGATAACGGCAGCCGCCAATCCGCCGGAATCAATGCTCCGTCAGGATCAAAGGCCCTTGGGCGGTTATCGCGATGGTATGCTCGTATTGGGCGGACAACCCTCCGTCCACAGTCCGTGCCGTCCAGCCGTCCGCGTCCACCTTGGCATAGTAGGACCCGGTGTTCAGCATAGGTTCGATGGTGAAAACCATCCCTTCCTTGATCCGCGGTCCCTTGCCCTTGGGTCCGTGATGGGGAACCTCCGGATCCTCATGCATGTCTTTGCCGATGCCGTGACCGATAAAATCCCGGACGACGGAATATCCCTCAGCCTCGGCGAAGGTTTGGATCGTGTTGGAGATATCGCCGATGCGGTTGCCGGCTACCGCCTGGGCGATCCCCCGGTACAAGGCATCCTTGGTGGTTGTCAAAAGCCGCAGGCCCTGCTCGCTGACACTCCCCACGGGATAGGACCAGGCGGAGTCCGCCAGCCAGCCGTTCAGGTTCACCACCATATCGATGGTGACAATATCGCCATCGGCCAGAGGCTCCAGCTTGGGGAAGCCGTGGCAGATCACATCGTTTACCGAAGCGCAGGTGGCATATTTATAACCATGGTAGCCCTTCTGCTCCGGAGTGGCGCCGTGCTCCTTCATGAAGCGTTCGGCAAACTGGTCAATCTCCCAGGTGGTGACCCCGGGGCGGATCATCTTCTCTATTTCACGGTGGCAGGCGGCTAAAATCCGCCCCGCCGCATGCATCTTCTCAATTTCTTCTTTTGTCTTCAGAATAATCATCTTGGCAGGCTCCTTTTTTTCGTTATACTGGGATGAGACCGCTTTGGGATACGAATTATGGATTAAAGGAGAGAATGGTAGTGGATCATCCGGATTTGTACATGCTGCTATTTTTGGTGGGCGCCGGGTTCGTGGCAGCCTTCATTGATTCCGTGGTAGGCGGCGGAGGGCTTATTTCCATGCCGGCGCTGTTATTTGCGGGGCTTCCTCCCGGCCTGGCTTTGGGGACCAACAAACTGGCGGGCACCATGTCCTCGCTGACCAGTTCGGCCTCCTTCCTTTTTTCCGGAAAAATGAATTTTCGGCTTGTGGCATGGCTGTTTCCGTTATCGCTGGCAGGAGCGGTGCTGGGGTCCCTGACGGTCCAGCAGATTCCCGCCACCTTCCTCAAGCCCATGGTGGTGGTGATGCTTATCGCGGTAACTCTCTATACATTATGCAAGAAAAGCTGGGGAAATCAAAGTCATTTTGCCGGAGCCACAGGGCGAAACCGGACGGTGCTGATCAGCGGTGCGGTGGCCTTGGGCTTCTATGACGGCTTCTTCGGACCGGGTACCGGCTCCTTCCTAATTTTTATGTTCCTCCTGCTGGGCTTTGATTTTGTCGGAGCCTCCGCCAACTCCAAGGCGCTGAACCTGGCCAGCAATTTGGGGAGCCTGGCCACCTTCTTCGCGCTGGGGGTGGTCAATGTCCCCTACGGCCTGCCCATGGGCATCGCCATGATCGCCGGAGCCTTAACCGGCTCCCGGTTAGCGATCAAGAACGGCAGCACCTATGTAAAGCCGCTGTTCCTCGGGGTGACTACCCTCTTAATCGGCAAGCAGATCTGGGATCTGCTGGTGGGGTAAAGATGGGTAAGGTCCGCAGAGGAAGCTCCGGCCGGGAAGGCGGGAGAGGGGGGACGAAAGGGCTAAGGACGGCTGAGCGCAGCGCGGGCTAGTGAAGGTCGGTGGTGGCTATGTGCGCATAGCGGGATAGTGCAGAGCGTTGGCTGGCTATGTGCGCATAGCGGGATAGTGCAGAGCGTTGGCTGGCTATGTGCGAGACAGGTTGGTGTAGTGCGTTTACCGGCTATGTGCGCATAGCGGGATAGCGCAGAGCGTTGGCCGGCTATGTGCGGGACAGTTAACGGAATCCGGTTTCCGCTAATTAGGCCGTGCTGCTGCCAAAAAGCGTGATAGCGGAAGAGGCTTTCCGTTATCCATATTGGGAAGGCAGCAAGCGGGCCGTTTTTTGCGGAATAACGGAAACGGGTTTCCGCTATGATCATTTTTCCCTGCTCCTGGAGCAAATAACGGAAATATGCTTCCGTTATCCGAAAACCATTCTTTTAGGGAGGTTGGAAGCATGTTTGTGGTAACGTCGGAGGAAATGCGCAGACTGGACCGCCTGACCATCGAGGATATCGGCATCCCGGCCATGGTGCTGATGGAGAATGCGGGCAGAGCCATTGCCCAGGAGGTGCTCCGGGTCGCGGCGGTGCGAGGCGGCGGGGACGGCGGCCTGGTGAGTGCGGAGTCTGACGGCAGAAGCCAGGGCGTGGAGCACAGCAGCAACGCGGTGGACAGCGCACACCGCCGGGAGTGCTGGCTTGTGCTGGCCGGCAAGGGCAACAACGGCGGCGACGGTTTTGCGGCGGCCCGCCATCTGATGGAGGCGGGTCTTGCCGTAGACGTGGCGCTGGCGGTGCCCGCCGCTGAGCTTGAAGGCGTTGCCGCGGCCCAGGCGGCCATCGCCGCCCGCTTCGGCGTGCCCTGCCTGGACGCGTCGGCGTCCGGAGTACCGCTCCGCTGGGAGCGGTACTCCGGCATCGTCGACGCGCTGCTGGGCACCGGCGCGGCCGGGCCGCCGCGGGAGCCGTATGCGGCGTTGATCCGCGCCGCCAATGCAAGCGGGCTGCCTATCGTGGCAGCCGATATCCCCAGCGGCATGGACGCCGATACCGGCGCCGTCCATGCCGCCTGCATCAGGGCCATCTCCACCGTGGCCCTGGCCTTCTTAAAGCGGGGGCTGGTGCAGCACCCCGGCGCAGAATACGCCGGGCAGGTCACCGTGGCGCCCATTGGCATACCAACCAGTCTGGCCCGCGGGGAGAATGTGCCGGTGCGTTACGTCAATGCCCAGACCGCGGCAGCGGCCCTGGGCATTGACCCGCACCGCTCCCGGGCCGCCGACACCCACAAGGGCACTTACGGCCATGTGCTGGTGGCCGCCGGCTCCGCCAGCATGATAGGCGCGGGCCTGCTCTCAGCAGGTGCCGCGCTGCGGGGCGGCAGCGGCCTGGTGAGCTGGGCCTTGCCCGCCTCCCTATCGCCGCTGGCCGTCAACCGCCCGCCGGAGCTGATGCTGGCGCCATTGGCAGAATCGCCTTTACCTTCCCATCACCTGACTCCCGACCAGGCAGCTGCTGCCACTTCTCCACCACGTTCCCGTTTCACAGCTGCTGCTGACTCACCAGACTCCCGCTCCTCAGCTGTGCCAGCCGGCTGGGCTGCCGTCCCGCCCCAGGCTCTGGCCGGGCTGGCCGCCTCCCGCAGCGCCATGCTTATCGGCCCCGGCCTGGGACGGTGGGCATGCGACACCGCCTGGCTGCGGCGTGTCTGGGAAGAAACCCGCTGCCCCTTGGTGGTGGATGCGGACGCCCTCAATATGGCGGCAGAGGCAACTGACTTCTCCGCCTGGAAAGCGCCCGAAGGCCGGCCGACTATCCTCACCCCACATCCAGGGGAAATGTCCCGCCTTCTGGGCATCCCTACTGCTCAGATCCAGCAGGACCGCATCGGCACGGCCATCCGCTACGCCAAGGAGCATGGTGTGGTACTGGTACTGAAGGGAGCCTGCACTGTTACCGCACTTCCCGACGGCCGCGTTTATATAAATGGCACCGGCAATCCGGGCATGGCTACCGGCGGGGCAGGAGATGTACTGGCCGGCTTAATCGTATCCCTGCTGGGCCAGGGTCTTCCCGCGGGTGAGGCAGCTGCCTTGGGGGTATATTTGCATGGCGCCGCCGGTGACAGGGCGGCACAACTGCGCCCCGGCGGCCCTGCTTCTCTCCTGGCAGGAGATATAATCGCGCAGCTCTAGTCCATTTTTGCAAACACGTCCTAACATAAACACCCCCGGCTTTTGTCCATCCGGGGGTGTTTCCACATTCATTTTTTATCCCAGCCGCCGGAAGCGGCCCATAACCTCCACCGTTTCCAGCACATTGACGAAGGATTTGGGGTCTGTCTCCAGAATGGCCTTGCGCAGCTCGGCCAGCTCGTAGCGGGTGGTAACGGTCATCAGCATACAATTGCCTTCGTGGCTGTAGCCGCCCTCCGCATTCACCACCGTGACGCCATGGGGCAAAAGCTTCAACCGCGCCAGCATCTCATCCCGCCTTTTGGTGACGATAAAGCAGGTGACCTTCACATGGCGGATATGGATCATATCCACCACCTTGCTTTTGACGAAGGTACACAGCATGGTGCACAGGGCCAAATCCCAGCTTTTGAAATAGCCCAAGGTCAGAATAACCATACCGTCCATAATGAACAGCACTGTTCCGATAGGAATGTCGCGTTTACGCGTAATGATGGAGCCCAGGATATCGAACCCGCCTGTAGAGCCGCCCGCCCGCAGAGAGAAGCCGATGCCCCCGGCAATAATTACACCTCCGGCGATAGCCGCCAGAATCGGGTCGCTGACCACCTTAACACTGGGCAGCACACTGAGAAACCAGGTGGTGGAGGCAACGGATACGATGCTGAGGAAGATATAACGTTTGCCAACAGCAACCAGGCCCCAAATGAGAATAGGCAGATTCATGCCAAAATAAAACAGTGAAATATATTTCGGATTGCTCAAGTACCCGATCACCGAAGCAAGACCTGCGACGCCGCCGGAGAGCAGCTGGTGCGGAATCAAGAACAGCTTCAGCCCAACGGAAACCAGCAGAGCGGAAACAATAATCATCACCACATCACGTGCCTGCTTCATAAGTCCCTCCATGGAAACTGGGGTGGCCAGATTACGAATGTACATGATAGAATCCCCTTTTTTCTTTTCCTCATGATGATGCATGAAGGAAACCCGAAAACACTCGGTTGAAAGTATTAGAAAATAATTTTATCATGGTGATTATATTTTTTATCGGAAACAGTGACTATGATTTCCCTCACACTTTATGTGAGGTTATGAATGAGCTTTTTTATCTTCGCCCCGGTGCCCGAAAGAAAATTAAAATAGACGAAATGTTGTGAAAACAAGGATTCGGAACACATCCAGACACGCCAAAAAACCGCCTTCGTTCAGAAGACGGTTCTTTGTCAATGTAGAGAGCTTGGGGCAGGGTCCCTATGATTTCAAGTTAACGCCGCCGGAACTCCCGGAATTCGTAGGAATAAGGGTTGTCCTTATCGGTTACTCCCGGAACAGCTTCAGCCTGCTCCCACTGCTCCTCATCCAGCTCCGGAAAAAAAGCATCCGCCTGAAACTCCCCGTGAATCCGGGTGAGCAGGAGCCTGTCCGCCCGGGGCAGAAACAGGCTGTATATCTCGGCGCCGCCGATAATAAACACTTCCCCGTTCCCGGCTACCCGGAGTGCTTCCTCAGGTGAAGCGGCCCATAGCACACCCTTCGCTTCCGCAGGAGCCGGATGGCGGCTCATTACGATATTCGTCCGCTCCGGAAGGGGCCGTCCAATAGACTCCCAGGTTTTGCGGCCCATCAGCACCGCGTGGCCGGTAGTAATCCTCCGGAAACGGTCCAGATCGGCGGGCAAACGCCAGGGCAGCCGGCCCTGCAGACCGATTCCCCGGTTTTGGTCAGTGGCTGCGATTAGTGTAATCATGCCTGCTCGAAAAAGGGATCCAGCCACGGTTCGGCTTTGACCACCTCTTGCCGGAGCTTCTCCGCCAGCTGGGCAATTTCCCACTGTGCGCCGCGGCCGGGGCGGCGTTTGCTGTAGAAGGTCAACAAGGCACGCAGGTTGGCGGTCATGGTAATGTTGGTGGACGCTGCGTTCGGCAGCACAAACCGCGCATCCTCCCGCGGCACTCCCAGCTGCGCCAGCTTGTCGTAAGCAGCCTGCAGGTTTTCCATCAGCTCCGCATAATACTCCGCAGCCTCCGGTATATCGGCAATCTTCGGCGGCACAACATAATGGAAGCCGCCCTTCTTTTTGTCGGAGGCATCCGAGACGTACCGTTGGGACTGGACGGAGAAGCTGAAGCCAGCCCGGTGGCGGGTCAATTGGGCCAGCAGAACCCGTGATACTCCTTCAAGAGCAAAGGTGAAGTTGATATGCTCCATGGTGGAGGTATGGCCGGAGCCGACGATATGGCGGAACAACCGGTCCGCATCGCTGCCCCCTTGTCCGTCCGTAGCAGTTTGCTCCTGATATTTTTCGTACTGTACACCTTCGAACAGATCGCTGGGCTCCGTGGGGCTATAGCAGGTTCTGATAGCGGTAAAGGCGATTTTTCTGGCTTCGGGTGTATACGTCAGCAGCTCCACGTGCATGTTGATTTCATTTCCCATGATGGCGGTTCCCCCTTATGAATGATTGTCCTGTATTAAATAAATTTCAGACGGATATCAAGAATTTCCGAACGGCTTCCCAGCCGGATGGGCGGCCCCCACAATCCGAAGCCGGAGGATACAATGACATGCATGGCGCCTTTTTTCAAATAACCCCAATCCAGCTCGAACAATCTCCTCGTCACCAGATGTGCCGGCGCCATTTGCCCTCTGTGGGTATGACCGGATAACATCAGATCTACTCCCGCCTCTGCGGCGGTTTGCAGGGCATAAGGCTGGTGGTCCATAAGAATTACCGGGCGCTCCGGATCCGCCTCCGCCAGCAGCTGTCCCACACTAAGGCGGCCTCCCGCTTCAATCTGCTCTGCCGCCCTGTCCTTGCGTCCGGCAATGTAGAAGCTGCCCCCCACATCCACTACCTGGTCTGTCAGGACCTTGATGCCGATGTCCTTCATCCGGCGGATATAATCGCCGATATGGCCGCCGTAATACTCATGGTTGCCAAGGGAGGCATACACGCCAAGCGGCGCCCGGAGGAGCTTCATGGACCGGGCCATGTTTTCCCGGATAAAAGGCTCCAGACTGTCATCCAGCACATCCCCGGCCAAAAGAATCACATCAGGCTTCAGCTTGTCCATCGTGTTGGCAAGCCGGACCAAATGCGGATTACCCACCACAGCACCCAGATGAATATCCGACGCCGCGGCGATTCGGAGCTCCTTACGTCCGTCCCCGCAGGCCTTGGGCACCTCCAGCTCATAATGCCGGACAACCGGCTTCCAGGCGTTGCGCGTTCCTGCAAGCATCACGCCTGCCAGGACAACCGCAGTGGTCCAGCCTGTATAGAGCAAAGCCGGGCTTCTCTCTATACCCGTAAGACGCAGCAGACCATAAGCCAGATCCGCCAAAGGCACCAAAATCAGCATATAAAAAAGAATGGCCAGGCCGTAAGAGCCGATAATTTTGAGCCATTTGCCCAGGGTATAAGGCAGCGCCTTCCGCAGCAGCATGGCGGCGATATAGGACAAGGCCAAGATGCCATACCCCAGCCAAAACCACCAAACAGAAACATCCGGTATGGCTTCGCGCCAGAAAACCGCCCCGTTCCAGCCCAAATACAGATTTAGCGCCGCAAAAACGGCCAATGACAATATAGCTGATAGAATCATGCCAGGTTTCATATGATCGGACTCCTATCCGTTTTCCGTTAATCCGTATTGTCTCATATCCGGCAAGTTATTTTCAAACGGTTGAGGGGGTATATCCCCTCCGGCAGCAGTTCCCTTGTTTAAATGCCTGGCGGGAGCCGCAAGCTAAGCCTGTTTCCCATCATAATGCCCATAGGAGGATAACCAATGGCTAAGAAAACCCTGAAGCAGAAGATGCAGGCCATGGCTGACGAATCATCCAACGCCCAAGGCACCAAGGATTCCAAGCTGACGCAGAATGAGGCCAAATTCCACGTCCCTAACCGGCCTTCTATCTGATCTTATCCGCACAATCCGATTTCAGCAAGAAGCTCCGGGACAACCAACGTCCGGAGCTTTTATTTCACCGCAATTCCTTAATAGGCTTATTCAAAAACCTCACTAAGAGACAGCTCCCATTCGGGAAACAGCCCTACCGGATCACAGATCACCGATAAATCCGGCTGGACCACTGTATCCGTTTGGTCGTCCTGTTCGTTTCCCTTGGGCAGGCGGACATCAAAGGGGGCAATATAAACTTGGCAGCGGCGGCCTTTCAGAAAGTTGGAAAAAGCGTTAAAGGCCCTGCCCAGAATCTCCTGATGGATCCGGTTAGGCGCCGGAGTCATAGCATACACCTGTCCGTCCACCAGCTCCACCCGTTCATCCTCGGGCCATGTCAGATAATCCGCATAGGTGTACCGTTTATTTTCCGGTGGCATACTCATTTGCTTTGCCCCCTTTTCCGTTTATGGTAACTCTACTCTACCATAAGTCCGCAGCCGGGAAACGCCTACAGGCGCTCAACCTCCACCCGTCCGGAGAAAAAGACGGCTCCCCCGCCCATATCCGCCGTACGCGCAGGCGTCAGGGCATTGACCACCCGCTTCTTTCCTGTGGCATCCGCCCACAGCCCTTGGCTGACCAGCGTACCTGGGAGCACATCCTCCCCTACAGCCGCCTTCATTACACACTCGCCGCGCCGGTTCCACACTTTGACCATATCCCCGGCGGTAATTCCTCTTGCAGCAGCATCCGCGGCATGCATATGGAGCAGCGGCTCCTTTTCCAGACGGACATGCTTCTCATTATTGGAAAAGGTGGAGTTCAGGAAATTATGGTTCGGCGCCGGCACAAACAGGAACGGCAGCCCGTCCTCATCCGGCAGGGGTACATACTCCGGCAGCGGCGGATAACCGTCCTGCAGCATGGCTTTGGAAAACAGCTCAATTTTGCCGCTGGCCGTAGGCAGCTTGCCCGGGAACAAGGGGCGTACCTTCCCCTTCACAAAGCCGTGCTCCTTCAGCAGCTCATAGGTAATCCCCTCCAGCACGGGGTTTTTGGGCGCATCCAGAGCCTGACGAATGATCTCCTCCTCGCTGTCCTTCAAGGCCTGATCCTCATATCCCATCCCCACTGCCAGAAGGCGGAACACCTCTACGTTGGACTTGCTCTCCCCCAGCGGCTCCAGCACAGGCTCCTGCAGGTGGATATAATGATGCCAGTAGGATTCATAGAGATCCGTGTTTTCCAGGGAGGACGTTGCCGGCAGCACAATGTCCGCATAACGGGCCGTTTCCGTCAGAAACAGCTCGTGCACCACTGTAAACAGATCCTCCCGGGCCAAACCCTCCCGCACCTTGTTGGCATCTGGTGCCACAATAGCCGGATTACTATTGTAGATATACAAAGAACGGATAGGCGGTGTCAGCTCCAGCAGCGCCTCACCGATGCGGTTCATGTTAATTCTCCGGGTGGATCTCTTCAATAGATCATGCCGTTGGAGCGCCCGTTCATTCAGGGTCAGGTACCCGCTGTTGCTTTTGATGGCGCCTCCGCCCTTGTGCAGCCAGGCGCCGGTAATCGCCGGCAGACAGGCAATGGTCCGTACATTCATCCCGCCATTGTCATGATGCTGCAAGCCGTTGCCGATACGAATGAAGCTGGGTTGCGTATTGCCGTACATCCGTGCCAGCTTGTACAGGTCATCCACGGGGACGCCCGTAATAGTTGAAACCCTTGCCGGATTATAGGCACGGACATGCTCCCGCAGTTCCTCTGCCCCGACAGTATACTCCCGTAGAAATGCTTCATCCGTCATATTTTCCGCGAAGAGAATGTGCATCATCCCTAACGCCAGCGCCGCATCGGTGCCCGGACGCAGAGGAATAAACCAGTCGGCCCATTTGCCGGTCCGGTTCTTATGGACATCAATGGCCACGATCACCGCCCCCGCCTTGCGGGCCTCCTCCGCCAGCATAACCTGATGCATATTGGTGCTGACCGCATTGACACCCCAGAAGATGATCAGCTTGGCATTCACCGTATCCTCAGGGCTGGTGCCGAAGTCGCCGCCCATGGTATACCCGTAGCCGACGCCTCCCGCGGCAGAGCAGATGGAGCGCTGCAAACGGCTCGACCCCATCCGGTGGAAAAAACGGCGGTCCATCCCCTCCGTGCCCAGATAGCCCATATTGCCATAAAAGCTGTAGGGAAGGATGGATTCAGCCCCTTCCTCCGCAATCAGAGTTTTCCAACGGGAGGTAATCTCATCAATGGCTTCTTCCCATGTAATCGGGGTAAATTCCCCTGACCCCTTGGGGCCGGTACGCTTAAGCGGTGTGCGGAGCCGGGCCGGATCATGAATCCGCTCGGGGAGATTGCGGACCTTGTTGCAAATGGCTCCTTTGGTAACGGGATGGGAGGGATCCCCCTCTACTTTGATAATCTTGCCGTCTTTTTTATGGATCAAAAGCCCGCATTGGTCGGGACAGTCCAGGGAGCAAACGGAAGGAAACACGCCGTCAGCGGCGAATCGGGCAGCAGTCATGGAGCTTGTCTCTCCTCATTTATGGTTGATGTTTTTCGAATATGATTGTTATTCATTATAATCAATCCGTAGGTGCAATGCGAACAAGCTGGTATAATGAAGTATCAGCGATAACGGATTGGAGAACGCAATGAAAGCCTTCCAAAAAGTCTACATCGAGATCACCAGCATCTGCAACCTGTCCTGCAGCTTTTGCCCGCCTACAGAAAGAAAGGCGATGTTTATGGAGCAGGAAGCCTTCCGGGATATTCTGAAGCAGGTGGAGCCCTATACCGACCAAATATGCCTTCATGTCAAAGGAGAGCCGCTGCTGCATCCGTCCATCGGGGAGCTGCTGGATATTTGCGCAGAAGAGGGACTAAAGGTCAATCTCACGACCAACGGCACGCTGCTCCCCAAAAAAAGCGCTAGCCTTCTCGGTAAGACGGCTTTACGGCAGGTGAACCTCTCGCTGCACAGCATGGGAGAGCACCGGGAAAAGGGCGAGGCATACCAGCTGGACTATCTGCGGCAATGTCTCCGGTTTGCCCAAGAGGCGGCCGGCCAGGGGATTTATGTCAGCCTGCGTCTATGGGATGCCCCGCGGACGGAGGAGCCGGGCGGGCTGGAGCTGAACCGGCGGTTGACGCAGATCATGGAGGAAACCTTCGCTCTGCCGTCCGAAGCCTTGGAAGCAGCGGCGCCCGGCAAAGGCCTGCGGGTAGCGGACCGGATTTATCTGAACCGGGATTACCGGTTCGAGTGGCCCAGCCTGGATGCCACCGAGGATGAGGGCAAGGGCTTCTGCCATGCGCTGCGCACTCACGCAGCCATTCTCTGTGACGGCACTGTGGTCCCCTGCTGCCTCGACGGGGAAGGTGTTATTGCCCTGGGCAATGTGCGGGAGCAGCCGTTTGCGGAGATTCTGGAAGGCGACCGGGCCCGCAGGCTGCGGGACGGCTTCTCCGGCAGGCGCGCCGTAGAGGAGCTCTGCCGGAAATGCGGCTACCGGAAGAAATTCGGCGGCGGGTAGATGCATCCATACCTTTTCTATCAAAAAAATGAAATGGTACATGTCCCCCAGTCTTGATATAATGATACCAATCGTCTGGGGAACCTATTGTTTACGTTATGTACTGTTTGTCCGTTCTGCCAGACTCCACCAGGGAGGCTTGTCCGTTATGTCCACCAATGATCCCATTCTGCTCCAAATCCTGCAAGCCGTCCAGACCCTGGGCGAAGATATGCAAACGGTCAAATCGGATATAAAGGACCTCAAGGGCGACGTCACCAATCTTAAAGCTGGACAAGCGGAGCTGTTCCAGCTGTCCTCGGCGATCCGCAATGCCCAGGAGCTCACCAATGCCAAGCTGGAAGGGTTGACCCTCGATGTGCGCCGGGCGGAGGGCAATCTTGTGCGGATCGAGGAGAAGCTAGGAGAAGAGATCCTCGATATGCGGGGTGAAATCCGCTTTCTCAATCACCGTATAGCCGATGTGGAGCTGACGGTGGACAAACTCAAGGAAAAGCGCTTGTAAGCTTTCATCCAACACCCTATGTATGCAGCGGCTTCCGGCAACGGAAGCCTTTTTCCGTTATGGCGGGCAAATGCCTTTATAACGGGAAATAAGGGAAGCATATTTCCGCTATTGCCGCAAAGTCACCCCTGTTCATGGCCCTTAACGCCCTATAACGGAAATCCCCTTCCGCTAACGGGCCTACTCCAGGCCTCATCACTCCGATAGTGGAAGTACGCTTCCGTTAAATCATTCAAAGCATCCCGCGCCTCTACAAAAACCCCGGTTGCCGCGAGCAACCGGGGTTTTCCGCGTATTTACACCATTTCATCCTGCTCCAGGAGCACGGCCTCCCGCGCCTTAATGCGGCGGCGCAGCTCACCGGCGGTTTCACGGTTGAGCTCGCCGGTTTCGTACATGGCTTGCACCACATTCCGCTCGGCTTGGATCGCAAAACCATGAAGCTCCTTCCGCTGCTCATGGAAGCTCCGGTCATTGCGCCGGGCCATGGAGGAAATCCGGTTGAACCGCTCCAGCACCTCCCGGTAATGGCTGATTACCGCAGCCCGCTCTTCCTTATGGACCGGTGAACCGCTTTGCGCCACCAGGAACTGGAGTGCGGCCTCACTGCTTTGCAGCTTCAGCTTTCTTACCGCTTCAAGATCCTTCCGTTTTCCGGCAAACCGGTCAAAACCGGCCTTATGGCCGAATGGACGCTTCAATCTGCGGAAAAACAGCTTCATCATTGCTTTCCACATCCGCATGGGATTGGCCATCAGGGCCTCCATCTGATCCATCATTCTGAAGAAGATTTCCGCCTGCTCCGGGGTAATGCGTCCTTCGTCAAGCTGGATTTGGGCGAATTGGCGCTCTGTATGCAGGGCATCAAGCCGCAGCTGAATCTCCGTTCCTTTGTTCAGCCGGGCGCCTTTGCCTGATGAGGTTTTTCCCTCCGTCTGCCCGATCCATTGGCGGTAGTCGGCGA
Source organism: Paenibacillus mesotrionivorans (assembly GCF_046098205.1). NCBI lineage: Bacteria > Bacillati > Bacillota > Bacilli > Caryophanales > Paenibacillaceae > Paenibacillus > Paenibacillus mesotrionivorans. The sequence goes on from NZ_JBJURJ010000002.1 coordinate 356,964, forward strand.
TCACCGAGGAAACAGCGGCTTCATTCTCCTCGGAGGACTCATGGCGCACCGCCTGGATGGCTGCGGCCAGCACCTTAATTTGGGCCTCCTCCAGCTGGGACTGGCCGGACGCGGCATCCTTCCGGCGGGCAAGCAGCGGAAGAAACAGGCTGGCCGACAGAAGCGACAGCAGGATCACCACCGCAGCCAGGAAAATAATCAGGTCCCGCTCCGGAAATGGCGTGCCGTCATTCAGCACCAAGGGAATGGAGAAGGCACCTGCCAGAGTGACGGCCCCGCGGACACCGGAAACTGAGGTCATCAGCAGCATTTTCAGGGAAACAGAGTCGGTTTTGCCTTCGCCCTTTCCCACTCTCGTGAATACCAGCGTCCACAGAAAACGCAGACCCAGCAGCATCACAAATATGGCGGCGGCATAACCGAACATATGCAGGTTATTAAGCAGGGGATTGCGGATGACGGTAATGCTCACATCCGGAATCTGCAGGCCTAGGATCACGAACACCAGACCGTTCAGGATAAACAAAATAACGGACCAGGTGCTGGAGGAAACCGTGTTGAGCTGGGATACGTTCAGCTGGTTAAAGGTGGAGTAGTCACGGGAACGGTCATCCTCCACTGCGTGGACAATGCCGCCTGCAACGGCCGCAAGAATGCCCGATACGCCCAGATGCTCTGCGGTCAGATACAGCATAAAGGGAGTCAGCAGTTGGATCAGCATGTGGATGGTCACATCCTCCATGCCGAACCGGCGCAGCAGGTTACGCACCCCGATGATCACAAAGGCCAGAGCTGCACCGAAGAGAAGACCGCCTACCGAAATGACCAGAAAGCTGAAGGAGGCTTTGGGCAGAGAAAACACTCCTGTAACGGCAGCCGCGATGGCAAATTTAAAGGCCACCAGACCGGAGGCGTCATTCATCAGTGCCTCTCCCTCCAAGAGGCGCATGAGGCTTTTAGGCAAATGCAGCCGTCCGGCTAACGAACTGACTGCCACCGCATCTGTAGGAGACAGAATCGCCGCAAGGCCAAAAGCCGCCGCAAGCGGAATGGAGGGAAGCATCCAGTGGATGGCATAACCTACGGCAAAAACCGTCACAAACACCAGACCCACCGCCATCAGCAGAATGGGAGCCCGGAGGCGCCACAGCTCCTCCCTGGGTGTGTGTTTCCCGTCATTGTACAGAAGCGGTGCAATAAACAGCACGAAAAAAAGCTCCGGCTCCAGCTCCAGATGTACGCCGGAAGGCATCATTGCCAATAATGCGCCAAGAGCAATCTGGATCAGCGGAACCGGAATCATCGGCAAAAACCGATTTACCACATTAGAAACGCCGATCAGGCCCAGCATTACCAGCACTGCCAGGAAAATATGCATGATCTACTCCTCCGCCATGAACTGTCATAAAATAGGTCGATCCTTCCATTATACCCAATGCGTATGACCAACGACAAGGAGCAGCAAAAGCGTAAGGTGAAGGAGCGGTGAGGATGGAGGTATGAGATTCACCAAATAGAGGAATGGAAGGTTCCGCTAATCCATTCCCAGCTGCGGGAAGGGGGCCTTAAGGGAAGGCCAACTTTCCTTATTCCCCACCACAGTGTATGAGCTCCTGCGGCAACGGCAAAATAACGGAAGCAGAGCTTCCGTTATCCGCCCACAAACGTGTCCTTGCATTTGAATAGCGTAGCTTTCCCTTCCGTTATTTCCGCTACCTGAAATAACACAAGCCTCCGCCGCCTGGGAGTGTATTTTGGAAGCTACGAAACTGGCTGCCTGTCTCCGCGCTTACAGCCGTTCAATCAGCCGGTGGACCGGCAGCACCTTGTCAGCGCTGATAGTGCAGGCTGCCGGATTTGACAGGCTGGCCAGGAAATGCTCCACCGCCCCGGTAAAACCGCGGCGCTGCGGAACCGGCTCCCAGCTGCCGAACCCAGCCTCACGGACAGCACCGCCGGCTTCGGCAAACGTGCCCTGCTCCAGATTCACCACCCGCGCGCTCCGGCCGCCTCCGTGCAGCTCCAGCCGCTCCAGGTCCAGACCTGCGCTGCGGACCATGCTGAAGGACGCTTCACCGGAGTCAAGCGCCAGAGTACCCGTCCCCCACAGCAGCCGCCCATCAGCATCCGCCTGCTGGCGGTACCGGACCTCCGGCTCCATCTCGCCGGACAACCACAGCACCAGATCCATCATATGGATCAGATCATCATACAGGGTTTGTTTGGCGCTATGCTTCTGCTGCCGGATGCGATGCTTCTCCGCGGAGCACAGCCGGAAGCCGCCGGCCTCTTCCATCCAGGCTTTGGCTTCCACATAAAGCGGGGCAAAACGGCGGTTAAAGCCCACTGCCAGCAGCTTTCCCGTTTCCTGGGCACATGCGGCCATCTCCTCCGATTCTCCGATTTCGTAGGAAAGTGGTTTGTCCACATACACAGACACACCGGCCTGAAGACATTGCATTACGATCCCGTAATGGGTTTCCGTGGGACTGTGCACAAATACGGCATCCAGCTCCACCTCTCCCAAAAGCCGGTCCAGTCCGGTATACCGTCCGGGCACCCGGAGACTATGCCCCACCCGCTCCACCGTCTCGGCAGAACGGCTCATCACAGCGGCGATATCCACACCGCTGTGGGCAGCCAACACGGGTATATAGGCCTTCTGCGCAATGTCCCCCAAACCGATGATCCCTACTTTTGCCCTCATTCGGATTCCTCCCGCAATTGTCATTTTTCAACAGCTTTTAACCCGGCTCCGCTTATGGTAAGATAGTCATGTTATCCATATTGTCTTCATGATCGACTTAGGAGGCCTTCTAACCTAATGACCAAATCCAAACACAGCCTGGCCCTTATCGCCGGCCTGATTCTTTTCTTTGGCCTGATTGCTTCGGCTATCTTGCTGGAATCGGCTTATTTGCTGTATGCCGCTACCGGTATCCCCATTCTGCTGGTTCCCTTCATTCCCGATCTGAAAACCAGCCAGACGGTGAAGCCCGGCCAAGCCGCTCCCCGGATGCGGGTATACCGCACCAATAATGAAAGCGGGGAAGGGTTTATTATTCTGGAAGCTCTCCACGGGGGCATTCCCTGGAATAAAAAGCGCCTGTATTTCCCCTTGGATGGACTGCCGGCTGCCGTACCCTCTGCTTATCCAGCCGGTACCGCAGGCATTCCCGTTCTGCAATACGACTTGGTTCCCCACCGCCGCCGCAAGGACATGTACGGCATTGAGCTGGCTAATGTGGCCGCCCGGTTCCGCACTCTGTCTTATACCACCGACGAGGTGACCCGGCTTGTGATCCGCTTGGAGGACCTGCGTCCTGCCGACCCGGCCAAAACGGAGCATCGGACGACTCCCGTCCGCAAGAGCTTTCCCGCTTAAGCCTGGCAGCTTATTGTGATGTTGTGTTGTGATGTTGTGAAAATAGTAACATATCCCTTTTCTAAATAAAAGAAGAACACCGGGTGCTTTAGACCCGGTGTTCTTCTTTGCAAATCTGGAGTCCGGAGCTTTTTCTCCTGCCTCATCACTTTACAAATTATGGAATATATACATGCAGGTGCACATTATTTCTTGGTTGCATACCACTCATTAATTTCCTTATAGCTGGCTTCCCCGCCGGATTGCTTGTATTTATTCGTAAAGGATTCCACGCTAGTCAGAGGCTCTTCACCAACAATGACCTTGATTGCAAAGTCATTCATCATCTGGTTCAGCTGAGAGTTTTCCTTCGAGTAGGTAGGCATAACAGGCGCAACCCCCAATGGATCGGGAATTCTCATTTCCTTCGGCATGACCTTGTTCAGGTAAGCCCAGCCCTCATACAAACGGGCGTCCTTTTGTACCCGTGCTTGCCAGTAAGTGGGGAAATTCTTCTCGTCGATTCCGGTCAAATAGTTGCTGGACTGATTCCGCTCGTCTGTGAAGGCAGGCTGAATGGGAATGTACATGCCATCCTTGACCGAATAGTGTTTGCCTTCTACACCAAGTGCAATTTCCTTAAAGGCTTCTTTTTCCAGCTTGGCGTTCATCCACTTGATGGCATCCTCCGGATGTTTGGAGGCCTTGGGGATGAAGGTGAGTCTGTCGAAACCGGATCTGCTGCCGAGCCCAGCCTTGCCGTCTTTACCCTTGAGAATGGGCAAATAAGCGAATTTGGCATCAGGGAAATTCTTGTTCAGAGCGTCGCCGATGGAGGGAATGTCTGCCCAGTTCAGCGAAATCACCCCAGCTCTGCCGCTGGTGAACTTCTCCTTCATGGTGGCATCCTTGTTAACGGCAAATTCCTTGTCAAGCAGCCCTTGCTTGTAGAGATCGGCTACATAGCTCAGATAGTCCTTGAAGCCCGGGTGCAGCGGCCGTGGCACAAGCTTGCCATCCAAAGCATTCCAGTTGTTCGGCATGCCGAAGGAGCCGATCAGATTCTCGATAATGGGAGCACTGCCATTAATGGTCATAGGGGCGTTCTTATCGCCGTTGCCGCCCGGATCCTTTTCCTTAAAGGCCTTCAGCATGGCAGTGAATTCATCCACTGTCGTCGGCATTTGCATACCAAGCTTGTCGAGCCAATCCTTGCGGACCATAAGACTGGTGCTTGAGAATTCCTGTGCTCTGTTGGGAATGGCATAGATTTTGCCGTCAACCTTTACTGCATTAAAGCTTTCTTCAGAAACCGCCGCTTTAATATTGGGACCGTACTTGTCAATCAACGGGCCCAAGTCCACCAATGCCCCTTTTCTCGCATAATCGGTATATAAGGGCCTGCTATCCGAATACGTGATGGAATCATACGGCTCCGCCGAGGAGAGCAGCAGATTCAGCTTATCATCGGCCTTGTCCGCAGGGAGCATGTCGTACTTCACTTTATAACCGGTTTTCTCTTCAATGACCTTGGCAACAGGATAGTTGTTATAATCATCCTTCATCCAAATTGACAACGCTCTCAAATCAGGCTTGGGACCGTTGCTTGGAGCAACCGTTCCGTTTGCGGCAGCTGACGCGCCGGGAGACGCTGCAGTATCCTTCCCGCCAGACGAACCGCCGCAGCCAGCCGCAGTGACTGCAAGACCTGCAGAAACGGACAATAGAAGCCATTTGCTTTTTTTCATGTATACCCCTCCATATTTAAGTAATGAATCCTGCTTGTATAGGTAAGCCTCTGCCGAATAAGTTCCGCCAGAGGCGCAGCCTACGTGCCATTGCAACTCTTTTCCATTAACCTTTGACAGAACCGATCAGTACCCCTTTGATAAAATACTTCTGCAGGAAGGGATACACACACAGAATCGGAACGGTGGAAGCTACAACCGTAGCTGCCCGGATGCCCTCTGGTGACATATTCATCAGATCATCGAGACTTTTGTTGGCGGCGTTGGAGGTATCCGCATCCATGACCACATCCCGGAGATACAGCTGCAGGGTTTTGAGGGAGGTATCATTGATGTACAGCATGGGATTGAAGAAGTCATTCCAGAACCCTACCGCATAAAACAGCGAGATCGTGGCGATCACCGGCATGGACAGGGGCAGGATAATCCGGAACAGAATGGTGTACGTTTTGGCCCCGTCGATCCGTGCGGACTCCTCCAAGGCTTCCGGAAGATTCTCGTAATAGCTTTTAATAATCAGCATATTGAACACACTGATCATGCCGGGCAAAATCAAGGCCCACAGGTTGTTGATCAGATTGAGATTGCGCATCAGCAGATAATTGGGAATCATTCCTCCGCTAAACAGCATGGTAAATACGAACAGTACCATGACGAAGGAAATGCCTGGCAAGTGCCGCTTGGACAACGGATAAGCAGTGACGGCCGTCAGCAGAATGGACAACACCGTTCCCACAACCGTAACTCCTACAGAGACCGTAAATGCCCGGATGAAGATATCCGAGGATATAACCTGCCTGAGCGTATCCAACTGGAAGCCCACAGGGAAAATCCCCACCTTGCCTGAAATGATCGCCCATTCCTCACTGACGGATTTAGAGAATACATTGGCTAATGGCAGAAGCATGGCCATACCCATGATGATCAGGAACAGATAAACAAAGCTGTCCAAAAACCAATCCCCGGCTGTTCTATTTTTCATTGTGCCACCCCTCCTTTACACTACCAGATTCCCCGGTTTAGCAGTTTTTTACTGAGATAGTTGCCGGAAATCACAAGGATAAAGCCGACTACCGAATTAAACAGGCCCACCGCCGTACTGAAGCTGTAATCCATCTTCCCCAGACCGACACGGTATACAAAGGTGCCGATGACATCCCCGGTTTGGTAAACCACGGGATTGTACATGGTCAATATCTGCTCGGTCCCTGCCTCCAGTACATTACCCAGGCGGAGAATAAACATCAATACGATGGTAGGAAGAATTCCCGGCAGGGAAATATACAGCATCTTCCGGATCCGGCCCGCTCCGTCGATGGAGGCGGCTTCGTACTGCTCCTGGTCAATACCGGAGATGGCTGCAATGAACACAATGGCATTCCAGCCCACTTCCTTCCAGCCCGCCGTGAATACTACCACACTCCGGAAGTATGAATTGCTCATAAAGAAGCTGATGGGCTCTCCGCCAAACCACTGGATTATATTGTTTATCAATCCGCCCGAAGGGGACAGAATAGTGATGAATAATCCGGAAATAATAACCCATGACAGGAAGTGGGGCAAATAAATAATCGTCTGAATGGTCCGCTTGAATACCATCACCCGAACCTCATTCAATATCAGTGCAATAAGAATGGGTATCGGGAACAGCAAGACAATCTTGTATACGCTGATCAAAAGGGTGTTGGTAAACACCTGGGCAAATTCCTCAGAATGAATCAGCTTCTGGAACTGCTCAAAGCCCACCCAATCGCTTCCACCGATTCCTTCGAAGATGTTAAAATCCTGAAATGCAATAACCACTCCGTACATGGGCGTGTACTTGAAGATCAATAAAAAGATAAGCCCCGGAATCAATAATAGGTAATAGTCCAAATTCCGCATGGCCAGCTTCCATTTGCTTGAGTTAGCACGTTTGGTTGCTGCAGCATGTGCCTTTTTGTTCAAATCTGTTGCACTTACGCTCACTCCGGTCACCTCCATGTCCTCTGTTTATCTGATGTCATTATTATACACAGCACATGAGAACGCTTTACAGGAGGTAATCCTACTATTTCTGGTCTCTCGTTATTGTTCTTGCGGACCGATGGCTTTGACCCGGACATAGATGGTTGTTCCTTGGCCAGGTATGGTTTCTATGGACAATCCGTACTGCTCACCTGCAAAAATGCGGATTCTTTCGTTCACATTATATAAGCCGTACGAGCTGCCCGAGCCGTCAGCCCGCATGTCCGGGCGGGGCAGCAGCAGCAGCTTCCTGGCCGTCTCTTCCTCCATGCCGATTCCGTCATCCGTGACCGATAGCAGCAGGGTATCCTGCTCCAGCTTTGCGGCAATCCGGATGCTGCCCCTTTTATCCTTGGCTTTACGGATCCCGTGAAGCAGCGCATTTTCCACCAGAGGCTGCAGAGTCAGCTTAGGAATCAGATACCCCTCCAGACCGGGCTGCGCTTCAATGTGGAAGGAGAAGGTTGAGGGAAAGCGGTTTTGCTGAATTTCCAGATAGACCTGGGCCAGATTCAATTCATCCGCGACACTGACGTGATCCTTGCCCTTATTCAGGCTAAGCCGGAAATATTGGGCTAGGGCCTCGATCATTTGGCTGGTATCCTCAGCATGATGGGCAATGGCCGACCAATTAATCATGTCCAGAGTGTTATACAAAAAATGGGGATTGATTTGGGCCTGCAGCGCCTTTAGCTGCGCCTCCCGCTCCAATACCTTGGCTTGGTAGGTTTCCTCCATCAGATTATTGACCTTGCGGATCAGCTGGTCCACACTCCGTTCCAAAAGACGGAAATCCCCTTCCGGTGCATGGCGGTACTCCTCCAGCCAGCCCACACCCTCCTTGCGCATCATTTTCAATACCACCTGAATCCGTTTGGTTAGACCTTGTATAGTAAAGGTCAGCAAAACAAAAACCAGAACCAGAAACAGGACGGTGATGGCTACGACCGTAGCGATACTGGTGAACTGGTTCTGGGCTACGGCACGGTGGGCGATTTCCGATTGGGATACCTCAGCCAGCAGCTTCCACCCGGTGGATTCAATCGACGCGAACATCACATACACATTCTCTCTGCCATTGCTCCGTTTCACAATGCCTTCATCGGTCTGGAGTACGGTGTGCATGATCTCCTCCGGCAAATCGCCCCCTGTATACTCTCCACCGCTTACATTCGCAGGAGCCTCCAATGCATAGATCAGCTTTCCCTCCTTATCCACGATATAAGGGGAATAAACCGCAGATAAATTGACTCCCGACATGACCTCCTTCAATACCTGATTCGAGATATCCAGCATAAGCACACCTAATATCTCCCCGTATTGAAGCGGATTGCGGAGCACCCTCCCTACAGAGAAAACATCCTTTTCCTCCATATCCAAGTAATTCTCCCGATACACGCCAGTCCAGACCATGCCTCCGCCGGCATCCATGATGTCCTTATACCACGGACGTTTTTCCAGCATGGACATGGGCAGAAGATTGATCCGGTCTCCGGCATATAAACGGGAGGGATCCACAAAAATTCGAAACCGTTGGATATCCGTATTGGTCTGCACCGTATCCGCCAGATTGCGCAGGCTCTTCATCTGCTCCAATTGTTCGCTAATCGTGCTCTGGGGCAACAGGCTGGTGTACATCTCCTTATTCATAAAAACCGAATTACTGATATCGAGAATGTGATCCAGCTTGTAGGTCAGATTCATCCCCGCCTGACGTAAGGTCTGCTGCATAGAGCGGGTGACCTCCTGCTCCAAAATCTCCGAGGAACGCTGATAATAAGAGGCCAGCATGATTGTAACGGGCACAAGAATAAATACAACATATGCTAATATCCATTTTTTGGCAGAAATAATCCCTTGCCATAGATCCTTCAAATAATCCCAATTTAGTTTCAGCGATTTTTTTCCCAAGGTTCTCCCCCTTTTACCTATAGCTGATCCCTGTAAGCACTTGGTGTGAACCCGGTCATTTTCTTGAACAGCTTGCTGAAGTGGCTTGGGTCCACATACCCTACGGCATGACATATTTCATAGAACTTATTGCGGGGGTCGCGGAGCAGCTCTTTGGCCTTTTCAATCCGTACCTTGGTCAAATATTCGAACAGGGTCTCGCCTGTTTCCTGCTTGAAGAGAAGACTGACATAAGTAGGACTCAGGAAAACACCTTCAGCAATTTCGACTATAGTGAGGTTTTCGGCATAACGCTCCTGGATAAGCCGGTGAATGCGGTCGATGACACTGCCTGTCCTGCCGCTGCGTTTCTCCCTCACACAGGAGCAAACCTCATCCAAATAGCTGCTTACATGTTTTTTCAAATCCTGGATGGTTTCCTGGCGCAGCACCATCTCCCAAGCCTCTGTCTCCTTGGCCTCCCAGTCCCCGTTAAGCGCATTCAGCTCCAGCAATACTCGGGTGGACAGCAGAATAAGCTGTTGACTTATGTTTCTTCCATAACGAAAGCCTTCCTTGCGGCTCCGGCTCATGGAATCGAAGATTTCGTCCAGCTCCCTGCCCAGTCCGGTATTATCTCCCGATTTGATGGCTGCCAGCACCTGCTCTGCGGTTTCGGCCAGCCGGTAATGTTTACTCTCAACGGATTGCAGACTGTCCACCGTCAGGATCTGGTTCTTCCCCAAGTACCATTTTTGGGAGGCCGCCTCTCTGGCTTGCTTGTAGGATAGAGGCAGCTCGGACAGCTTATTGACATATTCCCCTACACCAATGGTTACACTGAGCTTCAGCCACCGGCTCAGGTTATCCCGGACCGCCGCAGCCAGGACCAGCAGGCCGTCCTCCTCGCCCTCCATTTCCGGTCCCTGCAACAAAATACCGACATATTCACCGGTTACCTTCTCAAAAACAACACCCCGTTTCGTTTTATCCATTAGCTCTTGAATGATATTCAGCGCCGCGTAAGACAAAAGCTGCTTGTCCCGTTCACTGCGGGAATCCATAACCTGGGAAAGATCGTCGATGACCACAACCATTACAATATAGGCCTGAGCATCCAGCAGAGGCAGGTTCAGAAACCGGATCCTCTCCCTGACCCTCTCCTCCTTGAAGCCGTCGGAAATAACGGACAACAGGAATCTTTCCCGAAGAAGCGGCAGACTCTCGGTGAGTTTGACCTGCATCTCATTGACCAGCTCCTTCGCCTTTGCCTCTTCCTGGAGAGAGGTGAGGACCCGGGTAATCACTGTATGAAGCTCCTTACGGCTGACCGGCTTAAAAATATAGTCCACCGCATGGACCTTTAACGCGGACTTCAGATATTCCGCATTATCAAACCCACTGATGAAGATGATTTTGGCATGGGGAAGAATATTGCGGATCTCCGTTGACATGGCAATGCCGTCCATAGAAGGCATCTTCACATCTGTCAGCACAATATCCGGCTCCACTTCTTTGATCAAGGCCAGTCCCTTATCCCCGTCGTCCGCCGTCCCCACCAGCTCGATCCCGTACGCGGCCCAATCGAAATAAGTACCAAGCCCGTTTACCACTGACGGTTCGTCATCCACTATGACAAGCTTGTACACCCTGCTTCACTCCTTGGTAATTCGAATCGATACGTCCAGTATACTGCATTTGCCCGAGGATAATAAAAGGAATACCGCTGGAAACCACCCGTCGGGCAATAACGCAAAAAACCGGAGGCGGTTTCCTCCGGTTTAGCCTTGGGTCCGATATATCACTGATATTAGTGTCCGGGGCCCTTTTTCTCATCATCCTTGCCGTTATTCCGTCCGTTGTCGTTGTTGCGGTTATCATTATTCTTGTTGCCGTTGTCTTTTTTGTCATCCTCTTTCTTTTTGTCGTCCTCTTTTTTGTCCCGGTCGTTCCGGCCGTCATCCTTCTTGTCGTCGTCCTTCTTGCCGCTCTGGCCGTTATTCTTTTTATCGTCGTCCTTTTTATCGTCGTCCTTTTTGTCATTGCCCACAGCCGGGGTTTTCCCGGGGGCACTGCCGTTCCTGACCGGAGAGGACGAGGCGGCAGGTTTTACGGAGGACTTAGGTGTAGCCGTGGGCGTAGGAGCCGTGTTTTTGGTTGGTGTTGCATTGGCTTTGTTGGTGGGTGACGTGGATTTCTGCGGAGATTTGGTAGGTGTCGGCGTCGCTTTTTTCTCCTGCAGCTTCTTGTCCAGCGTACCGTCCTTCTCTTCCTTCAGCAGCTCCCGGATGCTTTCCTTCTCCAGCTTTTTCGGGTCCACCAGCTTGGCGATCCCGCCCTCCGTATTGGCGATATTGTGGATGGAATCCTTCTGCAGGTCCTCCACCTTAATATCATGGCCTGCATTTTTGGCGTTCAGGTAGACGGTATATTTGCCCAGAGACAGCCCGTTTTCCTTGGCGGTTTCCACAATTTCCGGCGGCGCCGCGAAGGCGGTAACCTGGATTTTATCCGCTTCCTGCGGATGTTTGGTGACCACATGGGCCAGAACCTGCTGTTTCAAGGCCTCCGTTACCTGGGTATCATCCAGGGAGGAGTCCTCCTTCACGATGGTACCGGCGATGACGATGTCGGCCTCCCCTTCGGCAAAAATCTTCATTTCTTCGGCTTTTTGGAGGATTTTGTCCGTAACGTCATCCATGGACCGGCCCTTATAGGAGACGCTGCGGGTAATTTCCAGACCCTTGTCGTTCAATCCCTTCATTTCACGGACCCGTTTGTTCTTATCGATGCCCAGTTCAATACTAGGATTGATATCGATTGAAATATACGCCACGACGGATTTATCGGTAAATACGGAGGTAAGTCCGGTAAACAGGATCATAACCAGCATCACGGCGGCCACAAAGCCGGACAGTAGAGCAAATGCGGGACGGCGACTGCGGCTTATTCCGGGGGTATAGACAATTTCCTCACCCACGTCGCAGCTCCGGTCCATCCGGGGGATACGTTCAAACAAACCTGACGGAGTCATGACGATGAGGTATTTTCCGCTGACTTCCATTACAATGCCCTTGCTCATGGCTCCATCCTCCCGTCTTCCTCCGGCCTAGCAAATCGCAGATATTCACGTAAATAGGGAAAAGGCCCGTTATAAATAATGGCCACCGCTATAATATACTTGCGGTTGCGCTCCAGCGTCTTCCGGGAAAATCCGGTCCGCTCCAGCATCTCCTTAATGGGAAGCATTCGTTTGCCCAAAAGCAGGCGCATCAGCCCGCTATCCTGGGCCAGCATCAAACCGACCTTGGCCAAGCTTTCACGGGAATCGGCATGTTTGGGGGAAGCCTCCACCAGATCGGAGAAGCTGACGCCGAAATCATTCAACACATGGTTCAGTTCCATAATCTCGCTTTTGCGGTCCTCCATATCCTTCTGCAGCTCATACTCCCGGATCGCCTGATGGATATCCACCGGATTCATCAGGTTCTCTTCTTCATCCTCCATATCGAAGGAGCTGTAGGGCACCTGTTGCTGGAACCGCTGCTCCTTGCGGATGAAGTCGATGAGCCTGCGGCGGATAACCATCTCGGAGAAGCTGAGAAACGGGCGTCCCGTTTCGGGGGAATATTGGCTTATAGCTTCATTAAACGCAGACAAGGCCACCGCGAACTCATCGTCCCGGGAGGGATCAATGTACCGCTTGCAGAAGCGGCTGGTGACCTTGGCCACATAAGGCTGGTAATCGGTAATAAACTGGTTGCGCAGACGCATATCCCCTGCTTGGATCAAACGAACCAGCTCCTCCGGGGGCCGGCTGCTCCCGGAGGTGTGAGATTGGCTTTTGCCTAAGAAGCGCTTCATTAAAACAAGTATCAAAAGTCCCACCTCACACTACAGGTTTCGTTTCGCCGCATCGTCTTGCGGGGGTAAATCAAAATAATTTGCAGGCTGCCCCACACGGGCAAACGCCTCGGCCGGCGTTAATTCGGAACGCAGCAGCTTCTTGAAATCCCGGGAGCCTACCAGATCCAGATATCCTGCAATAGCAGGGCGATAGGACTTCAGAATGACCATCAGCTCCTCCAGCGGCACCTTAAAATCATTCACAGCCATCTGCTCATTCAGAAAGCCCGTCACCATCACGGATTCCTCGGAGTCATCGGGAAGCTCCCGCAGGAGCTCCAGGTACTCCACCACAAATTCCTCATATGTCATATCCGTTCAATCTCCTTTTTATTGGATTTACGCGTCAGACCATTGGCCGTCTTATGTATCGGAGCGGGCCTCCAGCCGGCCGTCTTCCCGCATATATAAGCGTTTGGCCGGATTGTTGGCCAGCTTCACATTGCACATTTTGAGGGTGTGCTCCTCCTCCAGATCGAACACTTCCCATTTCTCCGGTTCGTCATATCCCTGCCCCGCCAATACCGATGCCATCTCTGCAGCAGCAGTATCCTCGTCCTCCCAGGACTTTACGCCATGGTACATGAAGTCATAGATATTTTTCTGGCTGCAGGAAAATATTTCACCCGTCTCTTTATGCTTCAACACATAATACATGTAAATGCCTCCTTAGACCACAATCGACTCATTATATCATATTTTCCACATGGCACTCCATGTCAGACTTTGGACAGGCCCCCGCGGGAACGGCGAAAAAGCCCGCGTTTGTGCGCGGACCCTAAGTGATGGTTGTCTTTAGTCACTGCTGGCTGTTCTCCTCCTGCAGCCGCGAAACCTGCTCCAGCGGCAAACCGGTAATCTCCGAAATCTCCGGCGGCGTCATAATCCCCCGGCGCAGCAGCTGCTCGGCCACTTCGATCTTGCCTTCGATCTTGCCTTGCAGCTTTCCTTCCCGGCGTCCTTCCATCAGGGCTTTCCGCTTCACCTTCGGGTCGATCCAGGGTTTAAGCATTTGCCTGACCTCCTCATCCAGCTTAACTTGTTCCCGCGGCTTTTTCCGTTTATCAGCCATAATCGTTTTCTGTTGCCATCAGTATATCATAGTTAATGAACCGCTAAGCTATTGACGCAAACAACGCCTCCCACTACAGCCTGTACATCCGCCTGTATACCGAAGGCCGCAGCTTAACGGTTTTTTCGAAAATCCGGCTGAAGTAGTAGCCGTTGTCATAGCCGCATAAGGAGGCCACATGCTCCATGGTAAAATCCGTATCCGTCAGCAGCGCCTTGGCTCTTTCCAGCCGGAGGGCGGTGAGATACTCCTTGGGCCCGGTCCCGAAGGCTGCCTTGAACTGGCGGGTTAAGGCCACCTGGCTGATGCAAAGAGAATGTGCCAGCTCCGTCAGCTGCGCTTCACCGAAGGCGTTCGTCTCCAGCCATCTGCGGGCCGCCAGCATACGGGGCTCGGGAGCACTGCGGGACAGCCCCGCCTCCTCTGAAATTTCGTGCATGATGAGAAGCAGCAGGTCATGCAGGTAGTGGGTGGCCGCTGCCTGTGCCTTCTCCTCCTGGCGGTCGGAGGAGGGTTTGATCAGGCGCAGGGTGGAGAGCAGCCGGGCTCGGTCCGTTACAGAAAACCGGTACCTGCCGTTACGGGTTATTCCGTCCAGCAGGGCTTGTCCCTCAGAATTGGAGGGCTGAAAAACTAGATAATGGATATTCATAAGAGACAAGGATTCTCGTTCCAAAACCACACCGGGCGGGCCCAAAAGCACTACTCCCGGCACCATCTCCCCCTCCTGTCCGCCCAGCTTGTACCGGAAGCTGCCCTCCTCCAGAATGAACAGCGTCCACTCCTTCTCCAAAACCGCCCAAGGCTGGACAAACCGGCGTTTGTTAATGGAATAGCCATATGAACGCATGGTAACCGGATAGTGCATGGCGTCGTCTCCCCTCTTATTTGTATTGTACTAAACCAAGAGAAGCTTTTGTGAAAAAAAGTGCATCTTTCTCATGTTTTCTGCATGGTGGTTCCCTGGAGAACGGCGCTATAATGAGCTCAACACAGGTGACGAAGGAGAATGCCGCATGTCTGCCAATTGTGAAATCTTTGTTTATGGGGCCACGCCGGGAGGAATCGGAGCGGCTATAGCTGCCGCCAGAAGGGGCAGGCGCGTAGTGTTGGCTGAACCCACCGGGCATATCGGTGGATTGATGACCAGCGGTTTGGGCAGGACAGATATTGATTGGCCGGAGGCCTCCGGTGCCATTTACCGGGAATTTCTGCACAAGGTTCTGACCCATTATACGGACCGTTACGGCGCCGGCTCCCGGCAGGTGGAAGAGTGCCGGGGCGGGATGTTCTTCGAGCCGTCCGTGGCATCACAGCTGTTCGCGGAAATGCTGGAGGCGGAAAAACCGAATTTGACCGTCATCACCCGCTGTTTGCTGAAGCGTGCCGTCACCGAACATGGCCGGCTGGTTGCCGTGGAAGCACCTGCGGCCGACGGAGGGGTGACACGCTGGCAGGCAGATGCTTTCATTGACGCCACCTATGAGGGCGATCTGGCTGCCGCCGCTGGAGTGCCTTATCTGACAGGCCGGGAATCCCGGGATGACTGGAACGAGGAATATGCCGGAGTGCTGTATATGAATTTTGATCCCACCAAAAAGGTTTTGCCAGGAAGCACAGGTGAGGGAGACCACCGGATTCAGGCGTACAACTATAGGCTGTGCCTGACAGATGTGCCGGAGAATCGGGTAACCTGCTATAAGCCGGAGGTATACCAAAGAGAGGATTACACCAGTCTGATCGGCGATGTGGAGGCCGGAAGGGTGAAGTCCATCCGGGATGTGCTGAATATTCTTCCCGTCCCCAACGGTAAAACCGATGCCAACAACCATCACTATTGCATGTGCTCCAGCGATCTGCCGGAGGAAAATCAGGAGTACCTGGAGGGGGATGAGTTTGTCCGTCAACGCATCCGCACCCGGCAGCGCCATTATCTGGAGGGACTTCTCTGGTTTCTCCAAAATGATGAGTCTTTGCCTGCCGCCTTCCGGCAGGATGCCCTACGGTTTGGTTATGCGGCCGATGAATTTGCCGATAACGGGCATTTCCCGCCCCAGCTCTATGTCCGGGAGGGAAGACGGATCTGCGGCGAATACATGTTTACGGAAAATGACGCCAGGCTTGCCCCCGGACTGGACCGGACTCCGATTCACGCAGACAGTGTGGTGGTGGGCTCCTACGCCATCGATTCCCATGCTACGCGCAAGCGGGAGCCGGAAGGGGAGCATGTGGCTCTGGAGGGTTTTCTGGGGTTGGGCTGGATTACCGAAATTTATCAGGTTCCTTATGGGGTGATGGTGCCGCAGAAGGTGGACGGCCTGCTGGTTCCCGTAGCCGTTTCCGCCACACATATGGGGTTGGGCACCATCCGTATGGAACCGTGCTGGATGCAGCTGGGTTTTGCAGCCGGTGTTGCGGCGGACATGAGCCTTGCACTGAACATCCCGGAGCGCAGAATGCCCATTGACCTGCTCCAGGACCGGCTCCTGGAGGAAGGACAGATGATCACCTATTTCCGGGATGCGGCCCCGCTTACGGAGGAGGGGACAGCCCTGCAATATTGGGGGGCAAAGGGTGTGTTTGGCGGCTATGAAGCCCGGCCGGATCAGCCGGCAAGCATGGCCTTCGCTTCCAGGCTGTTGGCTCTGGCCCGGCTGTTGCCCGGCGGACGCAGTCTGCCCGCTCTGCCTGCATCGGCCTCTATATTGCCCGCCGGTGTGGATATGGGCCCGAGGCTGCCCAAAGATGAGCCTTCACCGGCTGCATATTGGCAGGCGCATCCCATGCTGACCAGGCCGATGCTGGAGCGTTGGGTGGAGACACTGAACCGCCGCTTGTCGGCAGGGGTCAGCTTGAGCGGGGACGCGGGCCTGAAGAGCGGCTTCTCCGGCGGTGCCGGCGATTCATCCGGGAGCATCATACGGGTGGGTGAGCTGTGCCGCATTGTCTACCAGTTCCTGAAGAATAACCGCAGCTGAGGGAAAGCGGAGCCGCTCCTCCTCTTTCTCCCAGCAAACAGAGCCCTTATTATGCGGAGTGTCCGGCTTAAGGCCGGCCTCCGCATAATAAGGGCTCCTGCTGTTGTTACATATATTTCTGTTAGGGAACCTTCAGCGAATTAGGCCTCAGAGGCTTCCGCCACAAGAGTCATCTTCAGTGCCGTGCCGATAGGAGGCAGGCTTTTGGTCAGCATCGGTGTATAGAAACCAACCACCCGCGCACCCTTTGTCAGCTCGCTCACCCCGATGTCCTTGCCTTCTGCATTCTGCAGCACCGTATCCTTGGCGATCCGGAGCACGACCTCTTCAGGGGAGGAATCTGTCAGACCGGCGCCCTTCACCCGGACGGATACGTCTCCGTTAACACTTTGCAAAATTTCTTCAATAGTACCCCAGGTTCCGAGGACATCCTTGGCTTCCAGGGCAGAAACAACCTTGATCCGGAAAGCCGCGGTTTGGGGAGGCAGGCTCATGGTCATCGCCATGGAATGCTCCACTTCAACCTCCATCCCGATGGTCAAGGCGGAGAAATCCAGCTTGTTTCCGTCCGCACCGAGAATTTCCGTTTGTTCTCCCACATTCAACACAACGCCGTCTGTCCCATACCCCTTAATGTGAAGGGAACGGCGTCCTTCATGATCCCGTACAGCGGTGACTACGCCTTTAGCCTGAACCGATTTTCTCTCCTCCTTGGCAGTGATGGAGATCCCGTCATTGCCGGATACAACCGCACCAGGCAGCACTTCCACGAAGAAGGACGCCGGAACATACAGCTTGCTTTCAACCAAAGCAGGCGCGGCCTCCAGCTTCTTCAGCATTTTGTTCACTGCATACTCATTCTCTCCGGTTTTCACTGTGGTAAATAAATTGTCCTTCGTCAGCTCCACAGAATACGCTTGAGCATTCCATTGCAGCTGGAAGCCCATAGCCTCCGCTACGGCGCGAAGGGGCAGCATCGCTTCTCCGCCTTGGCCCAGGTATCCGGAGTCCTCGAGATTTTGTCCGTTTACCTGGACGGGTACAACGGCCTGCTTCAGATGATCGGAGCTGATGAGCGCCAGGGTGGGAACAGGCTGCCCCTGCGGCTGGGTCGCCGCTTCGGCTTGAGCCCAGGCAGCGCCTCCTCCTGTGACTGCAAGTGCCAGCGCTATAGCCACCGCCGTTTTTTTCGTTGTGTGATGCATACTTGTCCACTTCCTTTCGCTATGATCATGATGATGTACATTTTCCTTAACGGTACGGTACTGGCAAATGTTGCACTTGATAATATATCCATAATTTTACATACACATACAAATAAAAAAATGGGCGGGTTTTTCACCCTTTTGCCTATTGCACATACAGTGAATAGACGAATATCCCGATGGACAATAGAAAGGATGGATGAGTATGAATCCCGTTTTACAGGACCCCCGTCTGTGTCTGTGCGCAGACTCCACTCAAACCCTGAATTACCGCAGAGACAGCCGCAATTACGTAACCCAGCTGTTCGGGACAGAATTCCCGGCCATCAAAACCGGCTTCTTCAACGTCCATATGAGCCAGGGCATGATCGTCCCGCCCCATTGGCACCCCAACGCCGATGAGATGGTATTTGTGATCTGCGGAGAGATTGTTGCCTCCGTATTTAATCCCTTTACCCGCCGCCTCATGACCTGTACCCTGAAGCCCGGCCAGGTGATCCAGCTGCCCAAAGGCTGGTATCACTGGTTTGTTGCCGTGACCGACAACACCCATGTGCTCACTATATTCGATGTGCCTACCCCTGACGTGGTATTCGGTGCGGACTTCCTGAGCTGCACCCCTCCCGAGGTAATGAACCGCGCCTTCTGCATAAATCCGCAGGAATATGCCAAGACCGTAGCTCCCATTCAGGATGCGCTGCTTTTAGGGCCGCCGCCCGGCTGCCTGCCGGTAGTCCAGGATCAGCAGCAGGGCTGCGAATTCCCCGGACCTGTGTTCCGGTAACCGCCCGGCCGTCCTGCGTCACAGAAAGAAGCCTGCCGAATTCGAAATCCGGCAGGCTTTCTTATTTTATCTACAGATCAATGCTTAAATTGAGTGGTCACCAGATCCGCTACCTTCACCTGATCCTTCTTCAGGGCACCGGCCGCTACCAAATCGTCCACCCACGGCTGGAGCAAATCGGTGGACAGCTTCGCATCCGTGTAGAAATAGTGGGTTGCATTCACCGGCTGGCCGATGTACTCCGCTGTCAGCTTCACCGATTCATCCGTGTTGGCGTTGGCCCACTCCTGAGCCTTCTCAATGGCGTGGACAAACCGTTGGACGGCTTCCGGATTCTCTTGAATGAACTTTTCGGAGAAATAGTAGGTGGACACGCCGGAAGCAGCGCCCAGCCCCGTGTCATTGGAATCCGCCAGCAGGGCCAGCTTGCTGTCCGCAGCCAGCTTGTAGAACGGGGGATGGATACCCGCAATGTCCAGATTGCCCTGCTGCACCGCCTGAATCGCCGCCGTATCCGTATCGAAGGTCACATACTGAATCTGGCTGGCATCAAGCCCGGCATGACGGAAAATCTGGTTCAGAATAAAGGTATTGCAGCTGGGAGCAGTGCCGCTGACGGTGATTTTGCCGCCTTTTTTGGATTCCACAAATTCCTTCAGTGTTTTCCCCTCGAACTTGGAGCTCGCTACATAACGCATGTGCCGGAATTTCGGGTCCACATTGGAAGGCGGGTCCACCTCCTTCAGGGTAACGGCCTTGATCTTCGCACCGCCTGCTACGAAGGTAGCCAATGCATTGGGAAGCGCCGTCCCGATATCATTAGTGCCGTTCAATATGGCAGGTAGCTTCTGGGCGGTGGTCAGCTCGCCGGTATATTGGATATTCAGCCCCTCGGCAGCGAAAAAGCCCTTCTTCTCCGCCACCACCCATGGGGTGGAGGAACAATTCTTCTGGGTATCCACCTTCAGGGTGATCAATTCCTTGCCCGAAGCGGCGGCGGCAGGTGCACCGCTCTTCAGATCCTTTAGCCCCTCCGCTCCGGCGATGGAATCCTGGGTTCTGCCGTAATAAGCACCTACGCCTACTCCTCCGGCAATCACCAGGGCAATTCCTCCAATCAGAATAAACCGCTGTTTTTTTTGCAATGCCATATTCTGTTCCTCCTTAAATTGAATAACATTGGTCCAAGCCTTATCCGATCTCCACTGCTTCCTTCCACACCAAAAAATGCTTCTTCAGCCGGCCAAACACCAAGTTGATGATGATGGCAAGCAAGGTGATAAACAGGACTACCCCATACATCAGCGGCAGGTCATACCGCACCGTAGCGTTGACATAGTACCAGCCCAGACCGGTGCTGGCTCCGATCACCTCTGAGGCGATAATCATAAAGAAGGAGATTTGGGCGGCCATTTCGATCCCCGTAAAAATATTAGGCAGCGTAAACGGAAGAATCACCTTAAAAAACAGCTCCTTCCGTGAGGCCCCCATAGACCTGGCTGCCCGGACCAGCTGCGGATCCACACTTCTTGCTCCGGCAATGGTCTGGAACAGCAGGGGCCAGTTGGCCGCCCAGAAAATCACCGCTACCTTCTCCGCCGTTCCGATTCCGAAGAAAATCATAAAAATCGGGATGATGGCAAAGGGATTCAGCTTTTCGCACATCCGCAAAAAGGGCAGAAGAAGCCGTTCGAAGCCTCTGAAGAAGGTCCCCAGCAAAAAGCCTAATGGCACCGCGATGACAAAGGACAAGCCAAACCCCAGTCCCACCCGTCCCAAGCTCACTCCCATCTGCTTAAAAAGGGTGTCTGACATGGCGGAATGGTAGAGGGAACGGATGGCTAGAGACGGCGAGGAAATCACCCCTTCCGGGACCAGTCCCGCCCCGATTTCCCACAGAACAAAAAAGAGCAGAATCGGGATACTGCCATAAGCCGCTTTTCGCAGCCCTCGCTGAAACCTGTTCATATTCGCGTACGACCTCCTCCCGTAAATGGCCAAAATGCTCGAGCTCCGTCAAGCATGTCTGCCCTCAGGCGTCTCCTTCCAATCCACAATGCTTTTCTCCAGCGCCTCCAGCAGCACATTCAGAAGCAGTCCTACCCCCGCCACCAGAATAGCTCCCAAATAAATCCGGGGCACAAAGCCCATGCTCTGGGCATTATGAATCAGCCAGCCCAGACCGGAGTCGGCTCCCATACTCTCCGCACCGATGAGCATCAGGAAGCTCATGGTCAGACCGCTGCGGATGCCGGTCATAATAGCCGGGAAGGCAGCAGGCAGCACCACCTTGAAAAAGATGGTCGCCGGACCGGCGCTCATGGCCTTGGCGCAGCGCACCAGAAGCGGGTCCACATTCTGAATGCCTGCCATGGTGGTAAAGAGAATCGGCCAGAAGGAGGACCAGAAGATAACCGTATAAATCCCACCTTCACCCACACCGGCTATCACAACAAAAATAGGAAACAGGATAAACGGGGGAATCTGTGACAGAAATACCGTCAGAGGTTTAAGGAACCGGGCCACGGGCGGCAGCGCGCCTGCCAGAATAAAGCCTACAGGCAAAGCCAACGCGGCAGCCAGCAGAAATCCGATGAACACCCGCTTGAGGCTAACGGAGATGTATACAATCATTTTGATCACGGTCATATCCAAACCTACCCGTATCACCTCGGAGAAGGGCGGGACAAAAACCGGGCTGACCCATCCCAACCGGGGAGCAAGCTCCCAAATCAGGAGAAGCAGCAAAAACAAGTACCAGCTTAAGAGCTTGTTGTGAACCACATTCAGTGTTCGACCCATGGCAGAGCCTCCTTATAAGACAGCAGAAGCGGAAATCTGCTCCTCCAAATGGATGTCCTGTGCCGCGCGGGGAGTCTCTTCCACAGGCGGCAGCTGCTCCTCCTGGCTTTGGAGAAGCTCCCATATCCGGTACCGGACCAGCCTGAAATCCGTGGTGGACAGCACATCTCCCACCCGTCTCGGGCGGGGCAGCCCCACCTTCACAACCTCTTTTACGCTGCCGGGATTTGCTGACATCACAGCCACCCTGTCGGCCAGCGCTACCGCCTCATCAATGCTGTGGGTGACGAAGATAATGGTTTTGCGGGTTTCCTCCCAAATCCGCAGCAGCTCATCCTGCAGGGTTTCCCGGGTTTGGGCGTCCACAGCGGCGAAGGGTTCATCCATCAAGAGCACCTCGGGATCGTAGGCCAATGCCCGGGCGATGGCCACCCGCTGCTTCATGCCCCCGGACAGCTCATAAGGATAACGGTCTGCAAAGCCCGACAGATTCACCAGCTTGAGGAAACGGTCGCTGATTTCCTGGCGGTCCTTCTTGGGAACCCCCTTTACCTCCAGACCGAATTCCACATTATGCCTCACCGTCCGCCAGGGGAACAGGGCATAACCCTGCATCACAATCCCCCGGTCCAAAGCGGGTTTGGTAATTTTTTTGCCATCGATGAACAGCTCACCGGAGGTGGGCAGCGCCAGACCGGCGATCAGGTCCAGCAGTGTGGATTTACCGCAGCCGCTGGGACCCACAATAGTAAGAAACTCTCCCTTATTCACCGTCAGACTAACATTCTGGAGAGCGGAGAAAATCTGCTCCTCCCCACTGGCATTACGTTTAATCTGGTAGTCCCGGTTGACGTTCCGGATTTCGATTCTTGCCGGTGAATCAGCCATTGGCCACCACCTCCGCTTCATGTTCTTCAAGGGCAGAATGGTCAATGTAGCGAAACGGGTCCTCGCTGTACCAGGATTCCCGGTACGGGAGTTTGGTATTGCCGCCCAAATTGCGGTTAAAGGAGGAGTTGCGCATAATCCGGGCCACCCGGGTCGCCACCTCGAATACCCCCTGGTACCCAAGATAATCATTGCTTTGACCGAATAGGGGGAAGATGGAGAAGCCCTGCTTGGAGGCGGAGCCATTGCCCCCCAGATGGCCTACATACAGATCCGGCTGGATACGGCGCAGCAGGTTGGCCTGCTCGAACAGCTGCCCCGCGCCTATATTGAACACCTTGTCGTCCACACCCGGCACATCCTGCAGGAAATCATCCAACAGCGCCTCGCCGTATTTGTCAAAATGATAGCCCCGCAAGCCCACCACTTCCATCCCCAAATTGTACAAAAGCTCCGCTGTGGTCATAATGCGGATTTCGCCGCCGGTGACAAACACCTTTTTGCCCTGCAGCTGCCTGCGGTACGGCTCCAGCGCCTGGTTCAGCTCGCGGTTCTCTGCATCGATGAACCGCTCCGCCTGCTCCTCGATACCGAAGTAAGCGGCGATATCGCGGATCCACTTGTTGGTATTGGTAATGCCGATGGGAATGGTCCGCATGACATAGGGAATGCCGTATTTGCTCTGGAAATGCTCCACGAAATAGTCGTCATGGGTGGCGCAAATGCTGACGTTGAGAGCCGCCTCATAAGAGTAGGTGAAATCGTCGGGATGGGAGAAGCAGGGCAGCACCCGCACCTCCAAATCCAGGGCGTTCAGAATGCGGATCAGCTCCACCTCGTCCACCCGACTCATGGAGCCCACATTCAGCAGATTAACAGTCCGGCTGATGCGCGCCTGGCGTTTGGCCTCCTCCAGCGGATCCTCAGGCAGCACACGCTTATCCCTGGCTTTGTCCTCCCCTACGAGATTCCGCAAAATTCCATGATACACGGCATCATAGGCCGTCGCTTGAATCCGGGTTTTGAAGCCCTCGCAATGGATGGGAACAATCCGGGCATTCACCTGCGTCTGGAGATCATCCAGAATGCTGTCGATGTCGTCGCCGATCAAAGCAGGTACACAGGCATTCATCACGATAATGGCCTCCGGACGGAATTCCTGCTCTGCCTTCAGCACCGCTTGGCGCAGCTTTTTCTCGCCGCCCTGAATCACGTCCACCTGGTCCAGATTGGTGTTGATCCAGCGCAAGCCCCGGGCGGAGGCGCTGCGCAGCTGCTGGAATACCTTGTTGATGCCCGCCATCTGCAGCATATTGGCACCGCAGCCTACCGGACTGTGCACCACCACCACCGAATCCCGCATGGAGGCAACCATCCCCAGGCTGAGACTCAACTGGCAGCCCTGGGTTTGGGAAAAGGTACGTTTGGTATTAAACAGGCAGCCGCCCTTCTTGGATTGGCCGGACAGATCGCAGCAGGAGCCGCCGTAGGCGCCGCAGGCCGCCAGCCGGTCCTCCCGGATGGGGGCCGCTTTATTCTTCAGATAATCCATGTGTATCCCTCCAGTTTATGAATGCCGAAAAAAGCTTCTACCGGTGGCTGACCAGCAGGGAGATGGCGTCCTCGGCCAGAGTCAGGCCACCCTTGAAACCCGCATACGTCCGGTTCAGCACTACCCGGTTGGTAATGGGATAGCTGACTGCCAACAGCGGCACCTTGAACTGCTCCGCCGTGTCCCGTTCCATGACGCTTCCTGCAATAAAACCGGGCAGAAAACCATCGTAATACCGCTGCCCCTTGGATTGGGGCCATTGGCGGTTTATATGTTTGGCTACGTTGGAGGCATCCGTATCGAAGACCACAGTGGGCTCCAGCCCGGAATGGTAATCCCGGAAGCCTGCCCGAATATCGTCCTCCTCCTCCGGCAGAAGCGGGTCCGTCACAATGGCAAGCTCCGGCAGCCAGCCCAGATCATCCGCCAGGAACCGGGTTAAGGCTTGGGCATAGTTGGCATCGCCCACCACCGTGGCATAACGCTGGAAGTCCAGGTCATTGTAGGAATCGGACAGCCGCTGCAAAAAGTCATAATAATATTTGCGCTCTCCGGCGATAACCTGCTCCACCTGCTCGGCCGGCACCCCAGCTGCCTCACCCACTTTACGGAGGAAAGCGGAGGTGGCATGGTCGCCAATGGGGAATTCCGCCGTCAGCCAAGGCACATCATGAACCTCCTGGAAGGTTTGGGCCGCCTCCTGGCCGTATACCCGGGACAGCACAATATTCAAGGAAGCCGAAGCGGCATAACGGAGATTGTCCATGGTTTCCCCGGTGCCGAAGAAGGTGTTGACCGTTAGACCCAGCTTTTCCAATAGCTCCTTCAGGGTATCGATATTGCCTTTCCAGAAGACATCCTGCAGGGGCACAATCCCGAACAGATTCACAGTTCCGGCTTTTTTCACCGGCGCGGGCTCCGTAAAATCCCTGAACAGGGCCGAAAGCACATAATCGTAGCCCTTGTAGGAATTCCCCTTGAAGCTGGTGGTTTCCGTTCCCACCACCGGATGCTCGCCGCCACGGAATTGCTTGACCACCTGGTTCACATCGTCGCCAATCATCTCCACCATGCAGCCGGTCACCACAAAATATAAATCTCCGTCCATGATACGGATGGTATTCTCAATCTGCTCCGCCAGCCGTTCCTCGCCGCCGAACACAATATCCCGCTCCGCTACATTGGAGCTGGGCAGAGTTTGGCCGCCGCAATAGCTGCCGCCGTGGTAGCCCGACGCTCCGGATAAGGCACCGGCCAGATTGCCGCCGCAGCCGGGAGAGGTGTGCAGTATGGGGATCGCCCGGGGAAGGGCCTGGACCGTGCCGATGGCTCCTCCCAGTGCACAGGTAAACCGGGGTCTTTCAATAACTTTGCTCATTTCTGGTTAACCTCCTCCTGAAACAACACGGTTGACAGATAACGTTCCCCCGTATCCGGCAGCAGTGCCACAATGGTTTTGCCTCTGTTTTCCGGGCGTTTCGCCAGCTGGGCTGCGGCGAACACAGCCGCACCCGAGGAGATGCCTACCAGCAGCCCCTCATACTTGGCCAGCTCCCGGGCGGTTTCCAGCGCTTCATCATTCTTCACTTTATAGATTTCGTCCAGTACATCCAGATTCAGAATCCCCGGCACAAATCCAGCCCCGATGCCTTGAATCTTATGGGGGCCGGAGGCGCCGCCGGACAGGACGGGCGAGTCATACGGCTCGACGGCGACGATCTGGATATCGGAGCGGCGGGATTTCAGCACCTCTCCCACACCCGTTACCGTTCCGCCTGTACCCACCCCGCCCACAAAGATATCCACCTTGCCGTCCGTATCCCGCCAAATTTCCTCTGCGGTGGTTTTGCGGTGGATGGCCGGATTGGCCGGATTGTTAAATTGCTGCGGCACATAGGAGTTGGGTGTTTGCGCCGCAAGCTCCTCCGCCCGCCGCACAGCCCCCTTCATCCCCTCCGGGCCGGGGGTTAGCACCAGCTCCGCACCCAGCGCCTTAAGCAGGTTGCGGCGTTCCACGCTCATAGTTTCCGGCATGGTCAGGATCAGCCGGTATCCCCGGGAGGCGGCCACAAAAGCCAGACCAATGCCGGTATTGCCGCTGGTGGGTTCGATAATCACTGTATCCTTCCCAAGCAGCCCCTTCTCCTCCGCATCCTTAATCATGGCATAGCCGATCCGGTCCTTGACGCTCCCCGCCGGATTAAAATATTCCAGCTTGGCGACAAGGGAGGCGGGCAGCCGTTTGGTGCTGCCGAACCGGCCCAGCTCAAGCAGCGGGGTATTGCCGATCAGATCAGTCAAGCTTCTGGCAATTTTGCTCATGGGTATTACTCCTCTCGTATCTTATAAATTCCCTACCGCTTGGGGATTAAGAACGCCGTTTTCCAGCTCCACCAGCTGTTTTCCCCACTTGGCCGCCCACTCCCGCAGCTCACTGACCTCCAGAGGCGCAGGCACCTTGGATACCTCATGCTCATCAATCTTCCGGGCCAGCTCCTTGTAAATCTTGGCCTGCTGGGAGTCCGGCGCCGCCTCAATGGTGGTTTTGCCCTGCAGCTCGCTTTGGGTGACGGTTACCGAACGGGGCACATATTCCACCACCTGGGTTTGGGTTTTGGCCACAAAATCATCAATAATATCCTTGGAATACGGAGCATTGATGGAGTTGCCGATAACGCCGCCCAGCAGCGCGCCACCCGCTTTGGAATATTTGTGAATCCCCTTGAACAGATTGTTGGCGGCATACACGGCCATAAAGTCGGCGGAGGAAACGGTGAACACATGCTCCGCAATCCCTTCACGGACAGGAACGGCAAAACCGCCGCAAACCACATCACCCAATACGTCATAAATCACGTAATCCAGGTCCAGCTCCTCAAACACCTTCTGCTGCTTAAACAGCTCTACGGCGGTAATGATCCCCCTGCCTGCGCAGCCTACACCTGGAGCGGGTCCTCCTGCCTCTACGCAATAAATGCCGTTAAAACCCTTGAAAATAACGTCATGGGCTTTTATTTTCGTTTTTTCCCGGAGCGTATCCAACACAGTCGGGATATAGTCGCCCCCCCGCAGGGTATTAGTGGAGTCACTTTTGGGGTCGCAGCCGAATTGCATGACCTTATAACCCGCCACCGATAAGGCGGCGCTGATATTAGAGGTTGTTGTGGATTTGCCGATTCCGCCTTTCCCGTAAATTGCGATCTGCTTCAGTTTTTTTGCCATTGCCGCCACTCCCTGTTGGATTATCGTTTGGTTGTTCCGTTTACATATTTGATCAGCTTATCAATGGCCCGGTCAATCCGGTCGTAGATCTCGAAGGCCTTAATGCCGTGGGAGGCCAGAACCTTATCTGCTCCGGGACCGATCCGTGCCACCAGGACAAAGCTGCAATCCTGAAGCTCCTTTGCCGAACGGACCAACGTTTCCTCTTGATGCTGCCCCTGCCCGCATGGGGCCTTCAGCTCCCGGGTTTCCACCAGGCCGTACTCACCATTATCCTGTATCCGGTATATCAGGAATTCTCTATTTTTCCCAAAATGCTGATTAATTAGGATGCCATCCAGACTGGCTACCGCCACCTGAAATTCCATGCTTCCTCCTCCTGTCCGTTACCCGTGTGAAAAGGTCTCCGCCACCGGTTTGTCATACAGCTGGGAGGCCAGGTCCCGTCCGGAGCCGGGGATGCCGCAGGCATCTGCACGGCATTGCTGACAGTGCCGGAATACAGGCAGGTATTGCTCCGCCGCTTCCCGGGCATCACCAAGCTGGAAACAATCCGGCGCTTCGATATGGCTAAGCTCATGCTGGGGAATAAGAGGGATAATATTGATTAGGGATGCCCCCGCATCCCGGGTTTGTCTGGCGATTTCGCCGATGTGGCCCTCGTTGATGCCGGGAATCAGCACCGTATTGATCTTGATGGTGATACCCAGTGCGCTGGCCTTCCGGATACCCGCCAGTTGGGCCCGGATCAGCGTTTCTGCTGCCGCCCTTCCCATAATGAGCTTCCCGTCCAAAGCGATGGAGGAGCAAATCTGCTCCTGTATAGCCGGTTCAACTCCGTTGACTGTGACGGTTACAGTCTGTACGCCCACGTTGGCGATACGCTCCGCATGCTGCTCCAGCAGAAGCCCGTTGGTGCTTAAACAATTGATCAGCTCCGGGTAACGCTCATGCACCTGTTCGAATGCCTCCAGCGCATGGGGGGTTGCCAGGGTGTCTCCCGGACCGGCAATCCCGGCTACAGTAAGCTCCGGACAAAGACGCAGCGCCTTCTCAATGAGAGCATTCACCGCCTCCGGCTTGACCAGCTCCGAGGCCACACCCGGACGGTGCTCGGATTTATTGAAGCTGCGCTTGCAAAACTTGCACCGGATGTTGCAGGCAGGGCTGACAGGCAAATGAATCCGCCCGAACTTAAAATGACCTTCCCCGCTGAAGCAGGGATGCTTGCGCACCAGATGGCCGAACCTTTCCTCCGGCAACGCACTTCCGCAGCTACCCATATGATGTCCTCCCTTCTTAAATTCCGTTACTGTCCTGAATGAATGGCTTTTCCCATCCGATACCGGCAAAAAAGGCCGAACCCGGCGCCCTTAGTGAGGGTTGCGGAGATTCGGCCTCTGGAAGTCCAGTCAGCGGATATTTAATTCATACTTACTTTATCGGAATTATGCTTATATCTTACTTTCTTTCGGGCGCTCCCGTCAATAAGCTGATCCATAGTGTCACTGTACTGTCACAAGTGTCCAACACACCCTTTTATAGGCTGAACTCGCCCATAACCCGGCTCAAATCCTTGGACTCCTGCTCCAGCCGTTCGGAATAACGGCGGATTTCCTTCATGGCGGAGACGGTTTCCCCGGCTTGCTCCGCTGCTTTTTTCGAACGGTCGAAGCTCAGATCCGCAATACCCCTCAATCCCTCCGCCTGGCTGACGATCTCCTCCGAGCCGGCGAAGGCCTCCTCTACCGCTGCCGACAAATCCGTCATCAACGCCGAAACGGAATCTACCTCGGCAGCAATCTCCTTGAACATTGCTCCAGCCTCCAGGGCCGATTTCATACCGGCTTCCGCCCCCTGGGCATTGCGCCGCATCTGCTCCGCCGCCTGTTGAGTGCCTCTGCGGAGCAGCTTCACAGCATCCGCCGCCCGCTCCGAGGACTCCTTGGCCTCCTCCGCCAGCTTCCGCACCTCCTCCGCCACCACAGCGAAGCCTCTTCCATGTTCACCGGCTCGGGCCGCTTCAATAGAAGCGTTCAACGCCAGGAGATTGGTCTGGCTGGATATCTCCTTGATCAGTCCGGCAATCTCCGATATCCGTGCCGCTTCCTTGTCCAGCTGCGTCATCTGCTCCGCAGCCTCCTGTACGTCATGGCAGACCGTCTCCATTTCGGCCATAGCCCGTCCAATCACCTGGAGCCCCAGTCCCGCCTGCTCCGCCGAACGGGTGGAGGCTGACGCAGCGGATTCACCGGAGGCGGCCGTCATGCGGATAGCTGCTGCCATTTCCTGCAGAATACCTGTCATTTGCCCTACCTGGATGCTTTGGGTCCGGGCGCCCTCGTCAGTTTCATGGACGGCTTGGGAGATGGCCAGCCCTGCGGCTTCCGTGCGCACCGCCTGGTCCAGCAGCACCCGGGAGGATTGCTCCACCACTGTGGAGGAAGCCGCCAGCCGGTGAATCAGATTCTTCAAGGATTCCAGCATCCGGTCCACAGAACCTCCCAGCTCCCCCAGCTCATCCTTGCGGGAAATGGCTAACGGCTCCACCCGCAGATCCCCTGCCGCCACCTGCTCCGCCACCCGGGCAATCCGCCGGATGGGAATGGACAGCTGCCGGGAAATCCACCAGCCTAATGCAGCAGAAAGCACCACCGCCACACCACCCAGCAGCAGAATACTCCGGGATGCTGCCTTCGCACTGGCCTCCACTTGGAGAGTCACTTCCTTGGCCATGTCCGTGCTGTATTCCGTCAGTTCTTGAATGGCCGTTGCCAGCTTGGCCAGCTGCTCCTGGCCCGCCTCGAAGGGAGGTGCCCCTTCTGCGGCAGCCGTAGCCGCCCCTCCAGGCACAGCCCCCGCAGCTCCCGGCTGTCCTCCCGCTCCTCGGTTGGCCATTTCCTGCAAAACCGGCACCATATCCTCCGTATATTGAGTAAGCGCGGCCTCAATCGTAGTCAGAAGCTCCTGGGATTTAGCATCCAAATCCCTCTGTTTGATGGTATCCAGAAGCCCTGTCAGCTGAGTCCGCTGATTCTCCATAGCTGCAGCAATTTGCTCCTGGCGGTCTGCCGCAGATGCCCCCGAATATTGCATCAGCCCCTTCTCCATGCCACTGCTGGCATTTTGCAGCTGGATCAAGGCCGCAATAGGCACCACCGTATTCTCATACATCGCGTTCATATCCCGTGCCGCCACATGGAGCTTCTGAAACCCGATCCCTCCCGTCAACAGCAGCATGACAATCATCAGCCCTACCAAAAACCCCATTTTCTGCGATGTCTTCCGGTTGGCAAACCAGTTCATATCCCGACGCCTCCTGTATGTATGCCTGATCTTTCCATATGCGATGGACCAAGCATACCCCGGCAATATGAGAAGGAACTGAAGCCAAGCTTAAAGGTTGCTGAATTCACCAGGAACCTGAATTTGCCCCTGCCCATAAGATAGTGGAGGGAGTTTTTACCGATGCATACCTGCTCCGCTCTCAAAAATTTTTTCCGCCGCTTCCGGTTTTTTCTTGCAATTTTTGCCCATCATTGTAATAGTAGATTCATAGAAGGGAAGTGATGACATGCCTCGACATTATTCGATTGGCAACGGTAATTTTCTGATCAATTTGGATGACCATTCCTTTATCCGCGATATCTACTATCCCTTTGTGGGCCAGCTCAATCACGTGGGGGGCTACCAATGCCGGGTCGGCATGTGGGTGGACGGCAGCTTCGCCTGGCTTTCCGATGCGGGGTGGTCATTCCGGCATGCCTATGAAGAGGATTCCCTGATCACCAATTTGCAGGCAACGCATAACGGCCTGGGCATAACGCTAACCATCAATGACGGCGTCCACCAGCGGGAGGCCATATATATCAAGCGGATCGTCATTAAGAATGAACGGGATACGGAGCGGGAGGTCCGCTTCTTTTTCCAGCAGGATATGATGATCAATGAAACGGAGGTCGGCGATACCGCGGCCTATTATCCGTCCAACAATACCTTGTTCCATTATAAAAAAGACCGCTACTTCATGTTCAACGGCTCCACGGGCACAGAGGGCATCTACCAATACACCACCGGGGTCAAACGGTTCCATTCCGCCGAAGGCACCTGGCGCGATGCGGAGGACGGGGTGTTAAGCGGCAACGGCATTTCCCAGGGCTCCGTAGACAGCACCATCAGCTTCCGGCTGAAGGTCCCGGCTCAAGGCGAAGCCACCATGTATTACTGGATGAGCATCGGCAAAAATCTCGAGGAAGTCAAGAAGCTGGATAAATACGTCAAGGACAGCCAGCCGGGCAAGCTGCTGGACCGGGTGAAGATCTACTGGCAGCGGTGGGTGAATAAGTCCGAGCGCAACTACGGTGATCTGCCCCTGGACGTGATTAAGCTCTTCAAGCACAGCCTTCTCATCGTGCGGACCCAAACGGATGTGAACGGCGCTATTGTCGCCGCCAATGATACGGATATTCTCCAGCACAACCGGGACCATTACAGCTACATGTGGCCGCGGGATGGGGCGCTTGTGGCCTACGCTATGTCCATGGCCGGTTATTCGGGCATGGTGGCCCCCTTCTTCAAATTCTGCTCCGACGCTTTGACGCCAGACGGCTTTCTCCATCATAAGTACAACCCGGACGGTACCGTGGGCTCCAGCTGGCACCCGTATATCTATGAAGGCGCCACCCGCCTGCCTATCCAGGAGGACGAAACAGCCTTGGTGCTGTATGCCCTGTGGCAGGACTTTGCCAAACACGGCAACATCGAGCTGCCCCAGTCCCTGTTCCGCACCCTGATCCGCCGGGCGGCCCGTTTCCTGGCGGCCTTCATCGATCCGGAGCTGGGGCTGCCCCAGCCCAGCTATGATCTGTGGGAGGAGCGCTACGGCATCTTCACCTTCACCTGCTCCGCCGTTTATGGCGGGCTGGTGGCCGCCTCCAACTTCTGCAGCCTGTTCGGCGACGATGACCGCAGCAGCCGCTTCCTCCAGGCAGCCATGAACATCCGCTCCGCTATGCTGGAGCATCTGTGGGATGAGGATTTGGGCCGTTTTGTCCGGGGCCTATATCTGGAGGATGGCAAGTGGGTGAAGGATACCACGCTGGAGTCCAGCATCTACGGCATCTTCGAATTCGGCGTATTGCCGGCGGATGATCCCTGTGTGGTGAAAACGATGACCGCCATCAAGGAAGGCCTCTCCGCCAAAACCTCCGTGGGCGGCATTGCCCGGTACTACCATGACTACTACTTCCAACGCAGCTCCAATATTGAGCTGGTGCCCGGCAACCCGTGGATCATCTGCACCCTGTGGACGGCGGAGTGGGAAATCGAGATGGCCAAAACCTTAGGCGAGCTGGAAACGCCGCGGCGCACGCTGGAATGGGTGGTCTCCCATGCCATGGAAAGCGGCATCCTGCCGGAGCAGCTGGACCCCTTTGACGGCAGCCCGGTATCCGTGGCTCCCCTGACCTGGTCCCACGCCACCTTCATTCTGGCTGTGGTCAAATACGCCACCAAATACCGGCAGCTCAGCGCCATCCAGGACCCGGTGGCCAGCCGTATGCCCGGTTTTATGTAAAGGCGGAAGCCTCAATTGTACGCTAACAAAGCCAAGCGGAGCTTCCGCCTGGCTTTGTTTTATTTTTGCGCTTGGTCTTGGTATAGTTTAACGCTTGGCCTTGGTTTTGCACGTGCACGTGGCTGTGGTTTTCGCTTGGCCTTGGTTTTGCGCCTGATATGCCCCCACTTTGGCTTATCTTCGCTATTTCCCTTGGTTTGGCCCTCTCCTCCAGGATGTAAGCGTCATAAAATGTATGCTATTCCTCCGCAGAGTCCCCAAAAATGCCAAATAGCGTACATAAAATGTACGCTATCCCTTCCGATTCCCCTCAAAATGGCCGATTCTGATGCCTTAGCATACATTTTATGTATCCTATTGGGCAAAAAACCGGCCTGCTGTGCCAATAGCATACATTTGTGGACCGTTATCAGCATCTACGAGGTCATGCCCCCACTCCCACAGCCGGAATAGCCACCCATGCTGCGGTTGTTTCAGGATAGCGGCTGGGCTCCTTGTCAGAACCCCTCCGCCTCCTCCACTTCAATGAGCCAGCAGCGGTCCCCCGGCTGATGATGCAGGATCCCCGGGTTTTTCTCCACCAGCCCGTTGACCAGCACCACCTTGCCCGAAACCGGAGGCGGCAGCTCAATCTCCCCCGCCAAGGTTTCGATCAATAGACAGGGATGCCCCCGCAGGACATGATCCCCCTCTACCGGAAGCTCCACATGGACGATCAAGCCGCATTCATCTGCGGCATCCTCTGTTAAACCAACGGCCGTTTTGCCGCCTGCCAGCTTTTTGGTCCACAACCAGGAGGTTGGGCCGATACGAATTTCATTCAGCATGGGATAACCCCTTTACATGTCATTGAATATCAGTCAGTGGATATTGTTTACTGGATTTTACTCATCAGCCATGCCAGTTGGCTCTTTTACCCGTTTTTGCACGCAGTCTCCAGCGTCCGGAAACCCGCTCTTCCCATCGTTCCGCTCACAAGACCATGACGGCTCGCAGCTCCGTTCCCCCTTATTTTACCTCCGGGTGGCAGGGCTCAAAACGGCTATAACGCTTACAATATGACATATCTATGACGTTCTTCGGAATTTCCTCAAAATGCCTGTATAGAAAACAAAAAAACACCGGCTCTCTTAGCCCGGTGTTCCTACGTACATACCTAAAACATCAAACCCAGCCACTGCTCCCGGGTCATCGGGCCAAAATAACGGGACAGCTCCACATCCTCCAGCAGCTTCTCCACGGCGCTCTCCTCATACCGGACACCCTGCAGCTTCGCCGCAAACTCGGCCGCATCCTCCGCACCGAAGAAATCGCCGTAAATAACGGCGCCGGCTATAACCCCTCCTGCCACATCCAGCCTAAGATCGAAGGTACCGATTCCCTCCAGCCTGCCCGTTTTGCGGATATTAAAGGCGGGGGACTTGCCGTAATTCCAGTCCCAGCTTCTGTAACGCTCATCCGCCAGCTGCCGCACCGCTGCCCATTCGGCTTCACTGAGCTGGTACTCGGGAATATCCTCACCGCCGAAAATCGAAACCAGCAGCTTCCGCTTGAACTCGTCCATGGTAATGGGCTCTGCCAAAAATTCCGAAATATTGGCCACCCGGCTGCGGATGGACTTAACTCCCTTGGACTTAATCTTGTCCTGATTCACATTCAGCGCCGAAACCACATTCTCGATTTCCGAGGCCAGCATCAGGGTGCCGTGGCTGAACATACGGCCCTTAGTTACAAACTGGGCGTTGCCCGAGATTTTGCGTTCCCCAACCTGGATATCATTGCGTCCCGTCAATTGGGCATCTACGCCAAGGGAATGGAGGGCCTGCACCACCGGCTCCGTAAACTTGCGGAAGTTGTGGAAGGATTGCCCGTCGTCCTTGGTAATGAAGCTGAAGTTCAGATTGCCCAAATCATGGTAAACCGCTCCCCCGCCGGACAACCGCCGCACCACATGGATGCCGTGCTCCTTCACATAAGCCCCGTTGATTTCTTCTACCGTATTCTGGTTTTTGCCGATGATGATGGAGGGTTCATTAATATAGAAGAGCAAGAAGTCCTCACCGGTGTTGATGTGCTTTAATGCATATTCCTCCAGGGCCAGATTGACCGCAGGATCGGTAATACCCTTATTGTCGATGAACAGCATGGAAGGCCTCCCTACAGATTATTTTGATGAACCGTGCTCTGCCATACAGCGGCTTGCCCTTCTTTCATGGCCAACTTGTCCGACTTATCCGCCGGTTCTTCTATTATATAAGAATAGGCAATAATTTGAACACCAAACCTGGCATAAGCTTTCCGTCCGAAAAAAGAGCCCCGCTGCAAAGGAGATCCCGTGCAACGGAGCGCTGATGTTTTGTCTAATCTGAAATGCTGCCGGTTTAGAGTCTGTCTAGTTAGCTACCAGGTGCTTGTCACCCTTCTTCCAGCCTACCGGGCACAGTCCGCCGGACTGCAGAGCCTCCAGCACACGGAGAGTTTCCTCCACGCTGCGTCCTACATTGTTGTGGTGGACCACCTGGTATTGAAGCTCACCTTCCGGATTGATGATGAACAGGCCGCGCAGGGCAATGCCTTCTTCTTCAATGTAAACGCCGTAATCCTTGGATACCGACTTAGTGATGTCGGAGGCCAGCGGGAAGCTCAGCTTGCCCAGACCATTGGCGGATTGCGCAGTGTTGATCCATGCCTTATGGGTATGTACGCTGTCGATGCTGACGCCCAGGATCTCGGTATCCAGCTCCTCGAATTTGGAAGCAGCGTCGGAGATCGCCGTAATTTCCGTCGGACAAACGAAGGTAAAATCCAACGGATAGAAGAACAGAACCAGCCACTTGCCTTTGTAGTCGGCCAGGCTTGCCTTGCTGAAGCCTTCGCCATTGCCTAGAGCCGTCTCCATTGTAAAATCCGGTGCCGCTTTGCCTACCAAACGTTCTGCCATGTTCAAAAACCTCCTGAGATGATCATAATATAAGGAAAGCCACGCTGCTATGGACGCGGCTTTACGGGCGGTATAGGTGATAACCCTATCTAATTGAGTGGTAATCTATTATTTAACATTTTACAAACCAAATCCTAACACTCAACTAATAGAAAGTCAATTCATGAATTTAATATTTACTAGTAATAAATATAAACATTTTGTGAACATACACAGGGGTTGGGGACGAATCATATATAAGGAATTATTGTAAAAATTCCCCTTGAAGTTTAATGTGGAGTATTTTATAATGAAAACGTGTGCAAGGGAAGATTACACATACAAACTTTCATCTGTTTGCCCTGTGCATAGAGTTGGTTATCCATTGATCCCACAGTCCAAGGAGGCGGTCCTGCATTTCAAATTCATGTTCATCCGAGGCGGCAATTGTTTTGAACTTTTCAAAATGTAACCGTTGTCAAAACGCTTCTAAAACAAGGAGGATGTAAATGATGAATGCCAGTAAACCTGCCCATCCGGGCAAAAGAAAATGGCGGCCGTTGTTAAGCCTGATGCTGTCCTTTGCACTGTTACCCGCCGTAGTCCCGGCCGGTGCCGAAGCAGCGGGGGCTTATCCGGGAGCTTGGAATGCCGCCAATATTCAAGGCTCCTCCAGCCTGGGCACAACCGCATCCAGCTTTGCCAATGGACAGTTCACTCTGTCGGCTTCAGCAGGCAAGCTGCAATCGGCTGACGATAATGTTCATTTTGTCTACATGCCGGTTGGAACCGGAGACTTCAGCATTACTGCCAAGGTGGCCTCGGCAACGGGGGTTTCCAACAACACACGGGCCATGCTCATGGTCAAAAAAGACCCGGTCACCAATGCCGCCACCTCCCCCAGCTATTCCGTAGCCTTTAATTCGTATACAACACCTTCCATCACCACCTACAAACGCTTCACCAGCGGGGGCATTGCCGCATCCAGCAGCACAACTGTCACAGCTCCGGTTTACCTGAAGCTGGAGCGCACGGGGAATGTTTTTAAAACCTACTATTCCACGACCAGCACCTTCAGCTCTACTCCTTTCCGCTCGGACACGGACTCCGGCAGCACCATCGGGACGGGGAGCGCCTATGTGGGTTTGGCGGTTTCGGCCACCACAGCTGTGTTCAGTGAAGTGAAGGTGATTCAGAACGGCAGTGTGCTGTATGATTCCGCTTCAGGCACAACACCGACTCCGACCCCAACAGCCACTCCTACGGCAACACCAACGGCCACTCCTACAGTTACGCCAACAGCTACGCCAACAGCCACTCCGACTCCGACACCTACCGCAACGGCTACACCCACACCAACGCCTACCGCTACCGCAACACCTACGCCTGTGACCGGTGATTTATTCGTCGCCCCCAACGGGCTTGACAGCAATCCCGGAACCCTGAGCAGCCCGACTACCTTAACCTCCGCCCTCACCAAAATCGCTGCAGGCAAAACCATTTACCTGCGTGGCGGCGTTTACGCTTATTCCGTGCCTGTCATTATTGACCGGAACAACAGTGGCAGCTCCACCAGCAGCCGCAAGAGCATTGTGGCCTACGGCTCCGAAAAGCCGATTCTCGATTTTTATGGCCAAACCTTCGATTCTACCAACCGGGGCCTGCAAATCAACGGCCATTATTGGCTGGTGAAGGGTCTTGAGGTCAGAGGAGCCGGAGACAACGGCATCTTCATCGGCGGCAACTACAACCGTATCGAAAATGTGGAGACCCACCACAACCGGGATTCCGGCCTGCAGATCAGCCGTTATGCCTCCACCGCCGCCTCCATGAGCGAATGGCCCAGCTACAACGAAATTATTAATGTGTATTCCCACGATAACTATGATCCGGACAACGGCGAGGATGCGGACGGCTTTGCCGCCAAGCTGACCATCGGTCCGGGCAACGTGTTCGACGGCTGTATCGCCGCCTGGAATACGGATGACGGCTGGGATTTGTACACCAAAACAGACACCGGCCCCATCGGCGTCGTCACCATCCGCAACAGCATCGCCTACAAAAACGGGCAAACCTCCGACGGCAACACCACGGCCAACAGCGACGGCAACGGCTTCAAGCTGGGCGGGGATAAAATTGCCGTCAACCACATCGTGCAGAACTCCATCGCTTTCCAGAACAAAAAACACGGCTTTACCTACAACAGCAATCCCGGCTCCATCCAAATGACCAACAACACCTCCTGGAGCAACGGCCAAAGCAACTTTGCCTTTGACTCCGGTACCCATGTGTTCACCAATAACCTGAGCTTCGCCGGCAGCTCCAGTGACAAAACCAGCGGAACGGATGTATCCAGCACCAACGTCTGGTGGAAAAACAACAAAAGCACCAATGCCAAGGGACTGATCGCCGACAGCAGCGACTTCCTCAGCCTCACACCCAGTGTCACCCGCAATGCCGACGGTTCACCCAATCTGGGCAACTTCCTGAAGCTGGCCTCCGGCAGTGATCTGATCGGCTCCGGTACACCCTCAGGGAAAAATATCGGGGCACGTTAACGGCAGCTGTTTGATTGGTACAATTAATTGTAAAATTATGTAAACATCTAAGAAGCTTCCTTCTTGCCCCCTGCAGGAATGAAGCTTCTTTTTTGTGCCGGCAAAAAAAGACCCGCTCCGGAGGTCTTGCTTCCGGTGCGGGGGAAGGGGCTTGGTTTGGGTATAACGTACTTCCGTGAAATGCGTTACGCCTTGATAGCGGCGACAATCAGATCGCCCATGGCGCCTGTGCCGATAGCCGCGCTCTTGTCGGTAGCGATATCCCAGGTGCGGTGGCCGGCGTCAAGAACCTCCTTGACCGCCTTCTCTACCGCTTCGGCAGCTTCATGGTAGCCGAAGGTCAGACGGAACATCAGGGCAACGGACAGAATGGTGGCGATGGGGTTGGCAACACCCTTGCCGGCAATATCCGGCGCGGAGCCGTGAATGGGCTCGTACAGGCCGAAGCTTCCTTCACCCAGGGATGCCGAGGACAGCATACCGATGGAGCCGGTAAGCATGGCGGCTTCATCGCTTAAGATGTCGCCGAACATGTTCTCGGTCACAATAACATCGAAGCTGGAAGGACGGCGCAGCAGCTGCATAGCGCAGTTATCCACCAGCACATGCTCCAGCTCCACATCGGGATAGTCGGCAGCTACACGAATGACCGTTTCCCGCCACAGACGGGAGGTCTCCAGCACATTGGCCTTATCCACAGATGCAACCTTTTTCTTGCGGGTTTTGGCGATTTCGAAGGCAGAGCGGGCAATCCGCTCCACTTCCTTCACGCTGTATGTGCAGGTATCCACAGCTTCTTGGCCATTGGGGCCTTCGCGGCGGAGCTTGTCTCCAAAGTAAATGCCGCCGGTGAGCTCACGCACCACAATCAGGTCGGTTCCTTCCAGAACCTCCGGCTTCAGGGTGGAGGCTTCCTTCAGACAATCGAAAATAACGGCGGGACGGATGTTAGCATAAAGGCCCAATGCCTTGCGGATGCCGAGAAGCCCGGTTTCGGGACGCAGCTCCTTGGGGTTGGTGTCCCACTTGGGTCCGCCTACGGCGCCCAAAAGTACAGCGTCCGCTTTTTGGCAGATGGCCAGGGTGTCCTCCGGCAGCGGGGTGCCGCGTTCGTCGATGGCAATACCGCCGAATAAACCGTATTCCAGCTCAAACTTGTATCCGAACAGCTCTTCGGTGCGCTTCAGTACCTTTTCCGCTTCCGCAATAACCTCCGGGCCGATGCCGTCACCGGCAATTACCGCGATCTTCTTTGCATCCGACATGGATGAACACTCCCTTGTTCTTACGTTCTTAAGTGTTACTGTAGCTTATATTGTGCCATACTTCCAGTGGCCTGCGCCAAGATATAATAACTATGGATTCTATAGGCGTTTCCTATAGAGACGATTCTTATGGAATAACCCCCGGCGGTGTTACCGTTTCCCGACCTCAGTTGACTCTGCAGTGAAGATGCGGTACTGCCTGGGCGTTTTGCCGGTTTTGCGTTTGAACAGGCGGTTAAAAAACTTCACATCCAAAAAACCCGCCTCTGCAGCAATATCGGCAACCCGGTCGCCGGAGCCCGCCAACCGGACGCAACACCGCTCAATCCGCAGCGTATGAACATAATCCAAAAAGCCCATCCCCGTCCTGGCGGTAAAACGCCTCCGGAACTGGCGCTCGCTTAAGCCTGCCACAGCCGCAGCCTGGCCTGCAGTTAACCGTTCCACCGCGTGCTCGCGGATCCAGTGTATAGTCTTGTCCATCAGATCGTCCCGTCCCGCGGCGGGCGCTCCTGTTCCTGCCTGCTCCTCCAGCCGATGAAGCTGGACCAGCAATTCGATGAAGCGGGTCTGGAGCATGAGCCTGCTGAAGGGCCTGGGGTTAGCGTAATCCTCCAGCATAGCGCCGAACAGTCTGCGGATTTCCCCGTCCCGGTCCTTCCACTGCTTCCATCCTGGTTCCAGCAGATCCAACCGCTTGTTCAGCATCTCCAGCAGCTGAGCGAATTCCCCGCCCCGGGATACCAGGCTCTCCAGCAGCTCCGGTCCAAACAGGCAGTTGCAGACGATCAGGCGGTTTTTGGTGGCATCCGCCCCCGCCGGACGGAACACATGGGACGTTCCCAGGGGCAAATAGAATACATCTCCCGCCGCCACTTCCATCACCGCGTCACCTATGTGCTGATATCCTCTGCCTTCCATCACATAGTTCAATTCGATGAATTCATGGGTGTGCTCCTCCAGCTGGAAGGATTCCTCCACCCGGTTCATATATAGATCAGGGCCTTCCGCCAGAAAGAGCTCCCTGGGTGTAGTCCAAATATACCGTTTGGCTTTCTGCACGGTGCTGTCCCCTCCAGCCGTATGGAATGTCCGGATACACCCTTATTATTGTCCGGATCGGCGAAATTCTTCCTTACCTCTTAGTTTATAGTATGGGTGTACAATTGCAATTTAAAAATGATGGAGGGTGGCTCTATCTATGCAAAATGACCTTAACATGTGGCAAGCCCGCTGGATATGGGGCGGTGGTGCAGTCAGCCCCCGCAATGAATGGCGCTGCTTCCGTAAAACCTTTTTCTATGACAATGCAAACGGCAGTGCAAGCCTGAAGCTGACCGCCGATTCCCGGTACATCCTGTATGTAAATGGTGTACGTTTGGGGAGAGGGCCTGTCCGCTCCTGGCAATCCGCATTGTCTTATGACGAATATGATCTTACCGGCCTTCTTATTCCGGGAGCCCATAATACCATTGCCGTGCTGGTGAACCATTATGGAATTCCCACCTTCCAATATTTGCGGGGCAGAGGTGGGCTGCTGGTTCAGCTGGAAACCACCGGAGAAAATCCGCAAGTGGTGCTTGTTACCGACGGGACATGGAAAACAGCGGTATACGAAGGGATGAATCCCTTCACCGCCCGGATGTCCTGCCAACTGCCGTTTGTGGAATCCTTTGATGCCCGGGTGCAGGATGAAGCCTGGACTGGCTGCGGTTACGACGACAGTCACTGGGAATCAGCTGATGAGCTGGGGACTGCCGGTATGGAGCCCTGGACCGGGCTTGTTCCCCGGGATATCCCTATGCTGACGGAAGAACCCGTTTATCCCGTGCGGGTGGAGGAGCTAAGCCGGGTACGGCCGCGGTCATGGGGAACCGTATTGGACCTGCGGAACCATTTTGTCCCCAATAGCCAACATCATGCCAATAACGTGCAATTTACCGGATACTTGGCCACCGTGATCCGTACAAAGGCTGCGACGAAAGCTACCATCGGCATTCCGGATGGCGGCCGGACCTCCGTTTCTATCAGCCTGAACGGCAACTGGCTGGACACATCAGGCTGGTATGGGGAGATGGGGGAGCGTTATCTGGACGTGGAGCTGGCTGCGGGAGATACTTTTCTGCTGATGGATCTCAAGGGGACCATCCACGGGCACGGCTTCCATTTCGGGATCCACAGTGAGGAGGCCTTTCAGCTGCTTTCACCTCTTGGGGCGTCCGCAACCACCCCGTTTATGGGCATCGGGCCCTTCAGCAGCTTTGAGGAGGCTGTGGAGGGGCAAACCTGGGACCCGGAGCCTGCAGGCTATCTTCGTGCACGCGGTATTGCCGGTGTTGGGGATTTGGAGAATTTCCGCGATTGGATCAGGCCCTTCAGTAGAGAGCATGTAAGTGACGAGGACCTGTTCGGGCTGTTTGTTTGGACCCCGGAGAAGACGCGCTTGGCGGTGCCACACACTCTGCAAAATGCGGTGATGGCCAATACAGCCTCAGCTATAATTCCGGTTTTTCCCGGTGCGGATACGGAAATCGTAATTGACTTTGGGCGTGAATATTCCGGTTATGTGGAGTTTGAGGTAGAGGCCGCAGGGGGTACGATTCTCGATTTGTACGGCTTTGAATATATGCGGAACGGCTGGCGCCATCATACCTACCAATTGGATAACACCCTGCGCTACGTGTGCCGGGAGGGCAAACAGCGGTATTCCTCCCCCATCCGCCGGGGCTTCCGTTATCTGGCTGTTGCAGTACGCAATGCCTCCGGGCCAGTGCGGCTGCACCGGGTGAACCTGCTGCAAAGCAACTATCCCGTGGCCCAGGTGGGCCGTTTCCACTCCTCCGATCCAATGCTGAATGATATATGGGAAATCAGCCGCCACACCACCCGCTTGTGCATGGAGGATACCTTCGTGGATTGCCCGGCGTATGAGCAGGTGTTCTGGGTGGGGGATGCCCGCAACGAAGCCCTGGTGAATTATTATCTGTTCGGCGGAAGCGAAATCGTCAAGCGCTGTCTGAGGCTGGTGCCCGGCTCCCGGTTCCAGTCGGAGCTGTATGTGGACCAGGTACCCAGCGGCTGGAACAGTGTCATTCCCAACTGGACCTTCTTTTGGATCACTGCATGTGCGGAGTATGTGCAGTTTACTGGAGACACGGACTTCGCGGCGGAAATGTATCCGCATGTTCGCTCCACCCTGGACGCCTACCGCCAGCGGCTGGATGAGCATGGGCTGTTGAACATGAAGGGCTGGAACTTCCTGGATTGGGCGCCCATTGACCAGCCCCGGGACGGCACGGTGGCCCACCAGAATATGTTCTTGGCCAAGGCGCTGGACACGGGCGCTTTTCTGGCGGATTACACGGACCGGACTGGGGGAGCGGAGCTGCGCCGGCAGGCAGAAGAACTGAAAGCAGCCATCAACCGGCGGCTCTGGCGGGAAGAGAAGCAGGCCTATGTGGATTGTATCCATGCTGACGGCACCTTCTCCCATGTGTTCAGCATGCAGACCCAAGTGGCGGCATTCCTGGCCGGCGTGCCTGACGGGGAGAAGCTGAAGCGGGTGGCAGACATGATCCAATCCCCTCCGGCGGGGTTTGTCCAAATCGGCAGCCCGTTTATGTCCTTCTTCTATCACGAGGCGCTGGCCAAGCTGGACCGCTACGATCTGCTCTTCGCCGATCTGCGCAGCCGGTACAGCGAGATGGTGGACGAGGAAGCCACCACCTGCTGGGAAACCTACCCCAAGCCGCTTGAGGAGCGGGCCCACCCGCTGGAGCTGACCCGCAGCCACTGCCATGCCTGGTCCGCCGGGCCGGGGTATTTCCTGGGCAGGCATGTGCTGGGTGTGCGCGGGGACAGCGACGGCTGGAGCCGGGTCATTGTGGAGCCGCAGATCGGCTCCCTGGACTGGGCCCGCGGCGCCGTGCCCCTCCCCGGCGGCGGCCGGGTGGATGTGTCGTGGCAGGCGGATAAAGGGAAGCGCACCATCCGCATCCGGGTGGAAGCGCCTGCGGCAGTGGAGCTTCAGGTGATTCCACCTGAAGGCTACACCGCAAGTGTGGAGGAGGTGCGGGTGAGCGAATAACGGAAGCATTTTTCCGTTATGAGGACAGGATCCGCTTATCCCAGCCGTTAGCGGAAGCCATTTTCCGCTAACGGCCTGATGCAGAGAGCTCCACGCCCAGTGAGCACGGTTTAGCGGAAATCTCTTTCCGCTATCCAGCGAGTCACCCCCATTCGGGAGATAATAGCGGAATATGTGTTCCACTAAAAATTCCCGGTCCTTCTCCTCGGCCTCACTTGTACAACAAAAAACCCCGGATCAACTATTGATCCGAGGCTCTTACCGGCCCAAGCTTGGGCCGGTTTTTATATGTTAGACTAAGCTGCTCCTATTTCCCGGTCCGGTTCAACGCACTGTGGCGGTATCCGTAAAGGAAATAGATGCACAGACCGATAATCAGCCAAACCCCAAAAGCCATCCAGGTGAACAGCTCCAGCTGCAGCATCAGGTAACCGCAGGAGAGTACGCTC
This sequence comes from Paenibacillus mesotrionivorans, assembly GCF_046098205.1. NCBI lineage: Bacteria > Bacillati > Bacillota > Bacilli > Caryophanales > Paenibacillaceae > Paenibacillus > Paenibacillus mesotrionivorans. The sequence continues at coordinate 401,236 of NZ_JBJURJ010000002.1, forward strand.
AAGCTGGAAATCACGGGCACCCAAGGAACCCGGAAGCCACGGCGGAGCTCCGGCTGGGTATGGCGCATCACCCATACACCAAGGGATACCACAGAGAAGGCAAACAGCGTGCCGATGCTGGTCAGACTGGCCAGACGGCCCAGGGGGATAAATCCGGCAACCAATGTAACTGCTGCGCAAATCATCCATGTGTTTACTGAAGGTGTTTTGGTTTTAGGGTTCATCCGGGAAAGAATGCCCGGCAGCAGGCCGTCGCGGGACATGGCGTAGAACAAACGCGATTGTCCGAACAGCAGCACTAGGAGCACCGTGGTAATCCCCGCAATGGCACCAAGGGACAGAAGACCGGCAGCCCAGTCCTGACCAATATATTCAAGCGCAAATGCCACAGGGTTCTTGACGTTCAGTTCGGTGTACGGCACAATCCCCGTCAAAACCAGGGAAACGACAACATAAAGCAATGTACAGATGGCCAGGGACGAAATAATGCCGATAGGCATGTCCCGCTGGGGATTGCGGACTTCCTCAGCCGCAGTGGATACACTGTCAAAGCCGATATAAGCGAAGAAAATGGCGCTGGCTCCGGAGGCGACCCCTTGGAAGCCGAAGGGCATAAAAGGCGTCCAGTTGGAAGGTTTCACATACCAAACACCAATCACAATAAACAGCAGCACAACCGCAATTTTAATGATAACCATAAGAGTGTTGAACCGGGCGGTTTCCTTTACACCCCGCGTAAGCAGGAAGCCGATCAGGAGGATAATCGCCGCCGCCGGCAAATCAAAGTAGGTGCCGTTGGCCGGATCGAAGGCGCTTGAAAGCGCATGGGGAATATGCAGTCCGAAGCCGTTTAAGAGACTTTGGAAGTAGCCTGACCACCCACTGGCCACGGCCGATGCGGCGACCCCGTATTCCAATATCAGGTCCCAGCCGAGAATCCACGCCAAAAGCTCACCGAAGGCAGCGTAGCTGTATGTGTACGCGCTTCCCGCCGCAGGGACGGTAGAGGCAAACTCCGAATAACAGAGCGCCGCGAACACACAGGCAATACCCGCAATAATAAAAGATAAGACCAACGCCGGCCCGGCATGCTCCGCTGCCGCCACACCGGTAATAACAAAAATGCCCGTACCGATAATACAACCCACACCCAGCATCGCAAGATCAAAGGCTCCCAAAGACTTGCTCAGCCTCACACCGCCGCCGTGACCCCCGTCATCCGCGCCGAGTAAAGTCGCAACGCTTTTCCTTCGAAACAAATTCATGCTGTCCGCACTCTCCATCCTATCAACGTTTCAATGCTTTACTTCGTTAAATCAAACTTGACATCCTTTGTTATTTTCTATTAAACAAGGGTCAATATCCGTGATCTTCATCACACATTTACGATTATTCACATATTGGTCAATTAATTTTACCTGGCGCATCCAGTATGCCCCGCCGGAGGTTTAGCTATGATTCGATAGAGCAGGAGCAGCTCCAGCAGCATAACAAGCGATAACCGAACAAGGCAGCTCTTGGTGTGCATCCGCGCTAACGGAAATCAGCGACGCTTAGGGACAGGAATCCGGCGTCCTGACGCGCTAACGGAACTAAAGAGGGCTTAGCAAACTTGGTGAGGGAGATTGGGCGGCGAAACAGGCAATAAGGAACTCTCCGTTCCGTTAAGACTCAAATGGGTTCATTTTCAGCCGCTAAGAGCTTCTGAGTTCCGTTACGCAAAAAAGGACTTCCCGACGCCTCCCCCTTCTCGGTCCCAACCACAGCAAAAAGACCCGCAGCACAATTCAGCTGCGGGCCTCACATCGTAACACCTTACCCTTTCACCGCACCGATCATAACGCCCTTCACAAAATACTTCTGCAGGAAGGGGTACACCACCAGAAGCGGCACCAGCATCACCACAACCCCTGCGGACCGGATGGATTCCGGCGTAATTAGCTGCTGCGCCTCCTCCGGGCTGATATTGTTCAGGCTCTGCAGCAGGGACTGGTTGGCCACCATACTCTGCACCAGCACCGACAGATTATATTTGGCCGTGGTGTTGATGTTGATGAGCAGGCTTTGGAAGGCATTCCAGTACCCTACGCCATAGAACAGCGTCAGGGTGGCCAGCACCGGCAGGGACAGAGGCAGCACGATTCTCGCCAGGAGGCGCATCTCACTGCAGCCGTCCATCTCAGCGGCTTCATATAGCTCATCGGGAATATTTTCGAAGAAGGATTTCAGCACCATCATGTTATAGGCGCTCACCAGACCGGGCAGCCACAAGGCCCAGTAGGTATCCAGGATGCCCAAGGCGCGGTTCACCAGAAAGCCGGGAATCAGGGGAACGCCCATCAGCATGGTGAACACGATGGCCATAGTCAGAAACTTCCTGGCGTAGAAGAACTTGCGGGCCAGCGGATAAGCCGCCAGAATGGTAAACACCATGCTGAACAGGACGCCGCCTGCCGTAATAACCACACTGTTCTGGAAGCTGCGCACAATCGGAGTGCCCTTAATCAGAGTTTCATACGATTCCAGCGTAAAATCCACCGGGAAGATGCCGACATTGCCGCTGGCGATGGCCCCGTAGCTGCTGAAGGAAAGGGACACGATGTTCATCAAGGGAAGCAGGCAGCTCAAGGCAGCCAGAATCAGCAGGCAGTTGTTCACAATGTAAAAGATCCGTTCGCCTTTTGACATTCTCATAGCGGGTAAGCTCCTTTCACCACAGGGATTGGTTAAATTTGCGGGCCAACTGGTTAGCGGCAAGCACCAGGGTGAAGCCGATCACCGACTCAAACAGCCCCATGGCGGTGGTAATGCTGTACAGACCGCTCTGAATACCGATGGTGAAAATGTAGGTGCTGATCACATTGGACACATCGGAGACAACGGCGTTTTGGAGATTGTATACCTGATCGAAACCAACCTCCATAATCCGTCCCATGGACAGAATGGACATCAGGGTAATGACAGGCAGAATACCCGGCAAAGTCACATGCCAGATTTGCTTCAGCTTGCCGGCCCCGTCAAGCGCAGCAGATTCATACAGATGGGGATCAATGCCCCCCACAGCCGCCAGATAAATGATTGCACTAAACCCGGCCTCCTTCCAGATTCCGGAGCCGAAGAAGATGGCCATCCATGAGCCGGTTTGATACAGGAAGGTAATGGGCTCCCCGCCCATTTTGACGATCAGGGCATTGATAGCCCCCGCCTGGGTACCGAACAGCGTCACCACGATACCGCCGATAATAACCCAGGAGAAAAAGTGAGGCATGTACAAAAGGGTTTGCACCGATTTTTTCAGCCAGGTTTTTCTCACTTCATTGAGCATTACAGCAATGAGAATCGGAAACGGAAAACCGATGACAATGGACAGGAGACTAATCATAAAGGTGTTTCGGATAATCAGAAGAGTCTGGGGATTGCTGAAAATCATGCGGAAATTATCCAAGCCCGCCCACGGACTACCCAACACCCCCTGCATCAGATTGTACTGCTTAAAGGCGATAATATTGCCCAGCATTGGTACATATTTGAAGGTAATGAAGAAAATTGCCACCGGCAAAAACATCAGAAGCAGCGGCATATTTCGCCGCAATCTTCCTTTGGAATTCCTTCTGAGGGCTGTACCTGCAGCGGGGTTTACCGCTCCGGGGATGCCGGCTTGTATGGTTTCATTCGCGCTCGATTTCATGATTCCGCTCCTTTCGGGACCGCTCCGGGAACGGAAATCTCCCAGGCATTATAGTCCCACCGTATCCCGCCGAAGCCCGGCTTACACTCCATAATTCCGCTGCCCAGCTCCGAATGGAGATGCCGGTTATGCAGCAGAGGCCAGCCCTCATAATCCACATCTTCCCCATTAACCTGTCTAGCGCCATCGTACCGGATAAAAAGTCTGTCTCCTCCCGGCACGGTGAAGGCTACCTCCGGTTGGTCGGCACCCAGATCCGCCTGGATATCCGTCTCTTCCAGGACCTGCTTGCAAAAGCGTACCAGCTCCAGATGGGCTTGGGCGGATTCGGAGTCTGACGCCGGCTCCCGGATGAACCTGTCCGGCTCTGCCGTTACCACCAGCAGAGCATTGCGCAGGCCCGGGCTGCGCAGCCTCTTTTCTCCCGCCGCTTCCGTCCAGATCCAGGGCTTCAAGGTTTTAAAGGCAAACATCACAGTACCGCCATGGGCAAACAGCCACCCGTCCTTTTCCTCCGAAACAAGCACTGCCGAAGGGTCCAGGAAACCGTCAATGTAGGGATCCCGGTCCGAAGGAAAGGGCTGCCGCGGCCCGTATTGATAGCTCTCCCCGGGAGGAATGTTATACAGTGCCACCAGCGCACCATTATGCTGCAGCACCTGCTCATACGGGGACGAGCCCAGCCACTTGCCTACATAATCCTCTGTCTCATGGCCAAAATCCGGGAATGGATGGGTAAAAAAGAACGCGCTCCGGTTCGCTTCCCCATCCCACATCAAGGACCAGCGTCTCATTTGGCCGGACCAGACAATATCCCCCTGCCTGCCGTCCCACATGCTTCCCAAGGTGTAACCGGGCGTAACCCAGCTAAGCTTGCGCACACCACGCCGGCTGATATAGCCGTAGCCCTTGGCACCGCCGCTCTCCGCCTGATGGGTTTGGTGTCCATCATGGGCTCGGTCCTCCCGGGCTACCAAATCATGAGTTTCCCGGTGGAGAAAGGACTCATCCCGTTCTTGGGCCGCCGCCGCCAGCGCATCAGGTACCCGGTAGCCGGACAAAGCCAGAATGGAGCTGTAATGGGGCTCGCCCAAGGACAGATCCGGTGTCCGCCCGCCGAAATACAGCCAGGAGGAGGCGATTCCCCCTTCCGCAGCACCCTCTTCATTAGTGGGATGGTAATCCCGGGAATGGGCCCCGGTGAACCGCCCGTTCTGCCAGTCCCCTGTTGTGTTGGCCAGATACCAGTCCATCATCATGCCCGCTTGTTTGGCCAGCTTCGGGTCCTCCGCGAAATCATACAGGCTGGCTAATGCGGTCAGATAAAACACACTATACGTAGTAGAATCGAATTCTCCTTGCCCGTAGCGGACCACCCGGGAGAAATATTGCTCCAGATAGGAAACGCATCTTTCCCTGATCTCCGCCGCCAGCTCCCAATCGGGCCAACGCTGCGCAGCCAGTATGCCTGCGGCCGCATGCATGATTTTATGGTTCTCCGTACCGCCCTCCATCCGGTAATGATCCTTGGCGGTAAGGTACGCCTTAATGTCTCCGGTGAGGCCCTCACCCATCAGCCCGCCGAAGCGGTACAGGCAATCCGCCAGCCCGTGGCGGACAAACATGGACTCTCCTCCCGGATCCTTGCACACCTGGGCCAGACTCTCCAAAGCCCAGTCCTTGTCCTTCCCCAAACCCAGCCGGCCGATGGCCAAAAACACATGTCTCCGGGAACGGTCCCACTCCGGAACTGCAAGCTCCGGCAGCTTCTCCAGCAGCAGCTGCGCCCGCCTGCGGAACTGTTCCTCCAGCGCTGTATCCAGCGACAGTATTGCTCTTTCCTGGTGGGTATTCATCAACCTCACTCCGTTTCCGATCTTCCTTCAGCCCGTCTGTCCACTCCGGTCACCCCCGGAAGAACCAGCCGGCAGGCGGAGGCTTTCCCTCCCCTGCCGGTCGTGGATTCCAGCCGTGATGCTCCGGCAGGTTGGCTTATTTTTTCAGAAGCTTGTCGGCTTGCTCGCCGAATTCATACAGGTCCTTCAGCATAAAGGCAGTGTCCTTGTTTGCGGTGTACCACTTCGCATAGAACTCATCCACCTTGGTGCCGCCAGCGGCTTCCCAGGTTTTCTTGGAGGTGTCCAGAGCTTGTTGGGCCGTGAAGGTTTTGCCGCTGACAATAGCCTTCAGCCAGTTATCCTTGATCTGCTGGTCCACATTCTTCGAGATCATGGTCAAATCGGCAGGCAGTACAGGCAGGTACTCCGGCTTCAGCGTAGGAATCGGACGGTCCTTGCTGACATAGGCGGCAATTGCGTCGTCAGACAGCTTCAAGAGAGCGGTTTGTGTATCATTTTTCGGCTTGAAGGTGGTATTTCCCCACAGGAGAGTAGAGCTCATCATCGCCAAGTCAGCGGTATAGGAGGCTTCGATCTTGTTTTTCTCAGCATCAATGGTTTCAGGTACACCCTCTGCATTCCGCTTCCAATGGACGCCTTCCAGACCCTTGCTAACGGTGAGGGAAACATCCGGCTTGATCATGAAATCAATATATTGCATGATGGCTTTTTGGTCCTTGGCTTTAGCGTTGACAATCCCAACCATTTGAATTGGGCTGGAAATAACCGGGCTAAACTGGCCATATTGAGTAGATGGCAAGGGGACAATCGCCAGCTTCATATCCGGCACATTTTGCTTCAGTGTATCGTAGTCCTTTTCGCCAATGCTGGTATCCAGGGTGCTCTGATGCAGATAGATTCCCAACTTGCCGCTCAGGAAATCCTGCTTGGCTTTTTCGCCGTTTTTGTCCGCCAGGAAATCCTTATCTACCACTCCAGCGTCAAACAGCTTCTTTTGGTAATCCACAGCAGCGGATTGACGTTCCCATTCGTGGATAAAGTTGCTGCCGTCCACACGCCAGGCCACTTCCCCATATCCAAACATATGGCTGATAATCGAGAAGCCATTGCCGCTTAAGTTAATACCGAAGGTATCCTTTTTACCGTTGCCGTCCGGGTCCTGCTCGGCGAAGGCCTTGGCTACATTAAACAGATCATCGGCAGTTTTGGGGGTGGAAAGCTTCAGCTTATCCAGCCAGTCCTGACGGATAAAAACAGCGTGACCAGCTACAAGTCTCGATACCTTGCCCACCTCATACAGCTTGCCGTCATCCTTGGTGCCAAGCTTCTTCAATTGGGGGAACTGCTTCATCAAGTCTTTATAGGTGGTGCTGTATTTCTCCACCATTTCGTCGATGGGGGCCAGCAGCTTTTGGCTGTACCACAAATTCCGGTAACCAGTATCATATTCCAGAATCAGATCAGGTGCAGAGTTGCTGGCGAACAGAGTGTTCAGCTTCTGCAGGGACTCCCAGCGGGGTACGGGAACATATTGGACATCCACGGGGCCGTTTTTGTTGATCCACTCGGTCCAGCGGTTTTTGTCCCAGTTGCCTTCCTGGGGAGGAATATTGTTGCGGTCATATATAGTTGCTGTGATTTTGCCTCTTGCCGCAGCGGTAGGTGCTGTTGAAGCAGCCGTGGTTGCGGAAGCGCCGGTGGTGGGGCTTGTGCTGCTGGATGCACCATTATCATTGCTGCCGCAGCCTGCCAGAAGCATACCTGCCGCGGTTACCATCACCGTGCCGCCCATTGCTGCCTTCTTCCAATTATGCTTTGCCATTCTTGTAAATCCCCCTTCGCATGGATAGATGCGTGCTTTACGTAAAACGCTTACTTGCGGTGATCGGTTTTCCTTTGACGATGCTCGGCGCTTTCGTAAAGCTCCTCGATTGCAGAATACAACAGCCGCAATGCCCCGGGCAATTTACATGTTTCCCGGACTAACCGATCGGCCAAAATCGTGGGCTAACCGGAAATCCCCGATAAACCAAACAGAAAAAAACATCGACTAACCAAGCAAAAAATCCAGGTGTGGCGCGGGTTTGCGGGGAATATCCAACCCGTACCCGTGATTTCCATAATGAACCAATCTGTTACCCGTGAAATCTCATGGCATACAGTATGCCTCCGAAACTCTGCTTCCCCTCACCTGGCAGATAAAATCTATTAGCAGCCAGCGTTAATTTATACCGTGTACGCCTCTTCCAAATTCTAACGGAAGTGAGCGCCGTTATTTGCCCTAAAATTGGCCCTTTTCAATTCTAACGGAAGCTACAGCCTTTATTTTTCTTCGACACCATCTCTTAGGCTCATTTTGCCGGGAATAGCGTCTCCTGCTTCCGTTAGAAAATTCAAAACCCTATCCGGGGCCTAATAAGGGCTCTCACTTCCGTTAGAATCGCCTCCAAAAACAAACAAGGGCCGCTATTCTCCCTTCGCGGAAGAACGCGGCCCTCGCCTTATGACCCGCCGCGCATGGGTCCAGCCAGCCAACTAACCAGTTTACGTGCCCGCCTGAAGGCACCAGGCTTACCCGGTATGGCTTTTGCGGTAATCACCGGGAGTGACCCCTTCGATTTTCTTGAACGCGCGGATGTATGAAATATCGTGGATGTAGCCCACCGCATTGGCGATCTGCTGCAGGGACAGCGACGTTTGCGTCAGCAGCCTCTTGCTCTCCTCAATCCGGACATGGACCATAAAGTCCACCAGCTTCACGCCGAAGGCTTCCTTGAACAGACGGCTCAAATATTTGCCGTTCAGCCCAAAGCGGTCGCACAGATGAGTCAAAGACAGATCCGGATTGGCGAATTCCGTTTCCATATAGGCCTTGACTTCCTTCATCAACGCCAGATGGCTCCGGCTTTCCCGGTAGGTCTCCAAGCGCTGATGGAAAGCCTCCAGGATCCCGAGGAAGCGGATTTCCGTATCCTCCGCCAAATCGAACTGCTCCTTGATAGCCAGGAGCTGAGGCTCCGTATCCTCCCGCCAGTCACTCTGGACCTCCTCGGGAAATTCCGAAAGCTCCCGCCGCAGCTGCCCGATAATCGCCTCCAGAAGGCGGGTATGCTCCTCACGGGTAAAGCTTTTATTGCGCTGCTCCCGGAAAATCTCCGAAAACAGCGGGCGCCAGTCAGGCTCCCCAGCCCGGTAAGCATGGGCGAAGCTGCGCAGCTCCTTGCCGTCATAAGGCAGGCCGCCTCCACTATCCGCAGGAGCCTGATCCCGCTGCCGGATAATCCGGTTCAGCCCCAAGGCGGGCTTGAAGGACAATGCCTTGGATGCCGTCCGGTAGCTGGGGGGCAGCTCAGCCAATTCCCCGGCAGCCGTTCCGATCCCCGCCGTCACCGTAAACTCCAGGTTATGCTCCACCCAGGCCCGAACCTGCTCCGCCAAACCGGCAACCAGCAGCTCGCAGGCCTCCGGTGAACCCTCAATCCGGTACAAGGCCGCTACCCGGTGCTGGTCCGTCCACTCAGTCCAAACCTCCATGGGCAGCGCTTCCTTCTCGGCCACCTCCCGGATGACGCTAATCAGCACAAATTTCAGCAGAGAGAAATCCCGGTAGGTGTATTTGCCAGTCACCTCGGCGTACCGGTCGATTTCGTACAGGCCGATGGCCATGGCTTCGCCTCCGCCCGGAGCCTTCATGCCGAAGCGCTGCAGCTCCTGCTCCCACTCCTCCTGGTCGATGCTGCGGTAACCCTCCAGCAGCTCCAGGAAAAAATGCCGCCTCCGGAATTGGGAGTCCTCCTCGTGCATCTTCCGGAAGGTGTCCGATTCCTCAATAAGCCTGTCGATGGCCCGTTCGATAAACCGGAACTCGTCCTCCCCTTTTTTACCCGAAGCCTCATTCTTCTTGAAGGCATATTCCTCCACTCGGTGAATCAGCGATTCGATGGGGCGGTAATTACGTTTGGTGATGAAGGTAATCCAGGCTGAACCGGCCACCACCACACCGATGCCGATAGCCGCCCAGATATAAGAGAACACCGAGAAGAATTGAAAAATCTTAATATCATGAACCCCGCTCCGGTAGGTCCATCCGGTGTACGGGGAGCTGATTTCCGTCAGAACGGAGCCGGGCACAGACCCGTTGGGGTTGGAGCTCAGCATCAGGGAGCCGCTCTTGTCCCGGACCTCCAGATAGCTGATGCTGGAGTTGGACAGCTCCACCAGAGACCGCTCCAGATTATGGAGACTGATGTTCACCACCACCAGCCCCTCGCCGCCGGTCAGCAGCGGGTACTTGCGGGTGATGGACACCACCTCCGGCGTCCCTGTGTCCTGACCCGGCAGCTCCTGATAACGGCGCACCTTGGACAGCTGGTACAAATCCGGCGCCTGTCTCATTTGCTCAATAAAACCCTTGTCCCCGAAGCTGTCCACCGGCAGCAGCATGTTGCCGCTTAACACAGTGGAGTCCGCAGTCCGGTACAGATAGACAGAGTCGATGTAATTATTATAATTGGACAGCTGGTTGATCTTCTTGGAAACCTCGTATATAGTATACGGCTGCTGCTCCTCCTGGGTGGATGCGAAAAATTGCTTCAGCAGAGCTGCCGATTCAATTTCCTGAACCAGCATGCTGTCGATTTCCTTCATGGAATGGTCAATAAGCTGGATGACATGATTTACATACGCCCGATTGGCGTTCACCGTTTCCCTGTGGGACAGCTGGCTGATCAGCAGGAAGGTCAGCACAATCAGCACGGATACCAAGGTGAAAAAAACCGGAAAATAGGATAAAAGCAACCGGTAAAACCATTTTTTCTGCTTCAATCTGCTGGCGCCTCCCAAAAGATGTCTAAGCTGCTCCCTCGTATGCCGAAAACCCTTACAGCTTGTTCTATGCCTATCTTACCCTATCTTCCAAGCCTTGCCTACCTGAAAGCCTTAATGCCCCTGAGTCAGACCCGGAGACACCCCCGCAGGTTTGCCAGACAGCAAGAGGCCAATCCCCCACAGGAGCTTAATCGCGATATCTATATATACAACCACATCAAATGAAATATCCTCCATCCATCTCCCTGCCAGCGCATCAACCGTCAACAGGATAGCCAGCAGAAACATGGATCGTCCATGCACCCATGCCATCGGAACAAAATGCAGCCCAATCGCCAGAAAAGCACCCAGCCAGACCAGCCGGAAATTCCCGTCCCCGAAATGGGGGCCCCCAACCAGTACCATGACCACAAACATAAAAATGATGGAGGCAAGCGTCAGCTTGTTTTGTCTGGAGGTTGGCGGTCCGTAGGAAAGCTTTCGGGCTAATTTTTTATTGGATAAAATGCCGAAAACCCCTGCCATATAGCCGAATGAAAACACGGGCATGGAAATAAGCTGGCTCCCCCCGACAAGCTTCCCGATCAGGATGACCGCGGCCACCCAAACCAGCCAGGGTGTGTTTGCAAACTCCGAGGGGAGCAAATTTTGCCGAATTTTCGTTCCAAACAAGGCACTTTCGTGAAGGCGTACCGGGGGTACGTCAAACGGAAGTAACGCGGGATGGGGCGAAAAGACGGTGAAAGGTACCCTCAAGCGGGTTTGCAAACACAGCCTAAACCCCACATACCCTTTTGTTCAAAAACGCTGCCTTCATTGCCCGCTCCTCCTTTGTTTCCCCTCATCCAACCAAAAAGCGCCCGGGCTCCGCAAGCAGAGTCCAGGGCGCTTTTGATGTGTTGATTTGCATTATATCAGCGTAACATTGTTCCGGCTGGCGGTTTGGCTGGAGCGTTTGTCCAACAGCCGGTTGACGGCATGGACGTACGCTTTGGCACTGGCCTCCAGAATGTCAGTGCTGATGCCGCGGCCGGAGACGGCGATGCCGTTTTGGCGAAGGACCACATGAACCTCACCCAGGGCATCCTTCCCCTGGGAAACGGATTTGATGGAGTAGTCGCCGAGCTCCACCTCTTCCTTGGTCACCTTGTCGATGGCCTTGTAGATGGCATCTACCGAGCCGTTGCCGATGGCCACCTCGTCGAACACCTCGCCGTCCAGCTTGCGGATACGAACCGTTGCCGTAGGTACCGACTGGTTGCCGTAGGACACCTGCATGGTTTCCAACGTGAAGGCCTCGGGAATGGAAACAAGCTTCTCGTCCAGAAGAGCGCGGATATCCTCGTCGCCGACTTCCTTCTTCTTGTCCGCCAGATCCTTGAACTTGGCGAAGGCCGCGTTCAGGGCATCCTCCGCCAGGTCGTAGCCCAGGTCGATGAGCTTCTCCCGGAAAGCATGGCGGCCGGAGTGTTTGCCCAGCACCAGCTTGCTCTCCTTCAGCCCGATGGTCTCGGGGGAGATGATCTCATAGGTGGTTTTTTCCTTCAGCATACCGTCCTGGTGGATGCCGGACTCGTGGGCGAAGGCGTTAGCCCCTACAATGGCTTTGTTCCCGGGAACCACCATGCCGGTGAGCTTGCTCACCAGGCGGCTGGTACGGGCGATTTCGTCCAGCTGCAAGCCGGTTTTGGCCTGGAAGAAGTCCTGGCGGGTGTTAAGCGCCATGGCGACCTCCTCGATGGCCGTGTTGCCGGCCCGTTCACCGATGCCGTTTACGGTGCCTTCAATCTGGTCGGCGCCGTTGAGAATGGCAGCCAGGGCATTGGCGGTAGCCATCCCCAGGTCATCATGGCAGTGGGCGGAGAGCTGGATTTTTTCGATGCCGGGCACATTCTCCTTCAACGTCTTGAAGATGTTGCCGAACTCCGCCGGATACAGATAGCCTACCGTATCGGGGATATTGACCACCGTGGCTCCCGCCCGGATGGCCATGTCCGTCACCTCACACAGGAAGTCCAGCTCCGTGCGTCCGGCGTCCTCCGGGGAGAACTCCACCTTGCTGAAAAATTGGCGCGCATACCGGATGGCGGCCTCCGCGGTTTCCAGCACCTGATGCTTCTCCATCTTCAGCTTGTACTTCCGGTGGATGGGCGAGGAGGCCAGGAAGAGATGGAGGCAAGGGTCCTGGGCGCCCTTCAGCGCCTCCCATGCCGCGTCGATATCCTGCATCCGGGAACGGGACAAACCGATGATGGTGGAGTTCCTTACTGCACCGGCCACCGCCTGTACAGCGGCAGAATCACCCGGGGAAGCGGCGGGGAAGCCTGCTTCGATCCGGTCCACCTTCAGCCGCTCCAGCTGGAGGGCAATCTCCACCTTCTCCTCCGTGTTCAGGTTTACGCCAGGCGACTGCTCGCCATCCCGGAGTGTGGTGTCAAAAATATAAATTTTCCGCATGATCATCACCTCCAGGAAATGTGCCCCATTATCGGGGAAAACGGCCTGCGCATGATGCACAGGCCGCATGTCCGGCTGATGGCCGGGGGTGGAAGCTTACTTCTTGATCCAGTGCATCATTTCACGCAGCTCACGGCCGGTCACTTCAAGCTGATGCTCGGACTCGGCGCGGCGGGTAGCGGTCAGGAACGCACGGTTGGATTGGTTCTCCAGGATGAAATCCCGTGCGAACTTGCCTTGTTGGATGTCGGACAGGACGCGCTTCATTTCCTTCTTGGTTTCGTCGGTTACGATGCGGGGGCCGGTCACATAGTCGCCGTATTCCGCAGTATTGGAGATGGAGTGGCGCATTGCTGCCAGACCGCCTTCATAGATCAGGTCCACGATGAGCTTCAGCTCGTGGAGACATTCGAAGTAGGCCATTTCCGGCGCATATCCGGCTTCCACCAGGGTTTCAAAGCCGGCCTTGATCAGTGCGGAGGTACCGCCGCACAATACGGCTTGTTCGCCGAAGAGGTCGGTTTCGGTTTCTTCGCGGAAAGAGGTTTCGAATACGCCTGCACGGGTGCAGCCTATGCCCTTGGCATAGGCCAGGCCGATTTGGGTAGCGAGGCCGGTTGCATCCTGGTGGATGGCTACCAGGCCCGGAACGCCGAAGCCTTCCACATAGGTGCGGCGCACCATGTGGCCGGGGGATTTAGGAGCAACCAGCAGCACGTCCTTGTCGGCGGAAGGCACGATTTGGCCGAAGTGAACGTTGAAGCCGTGGGAGAACATGATGGTGGCGCCCTTTTTCAGGTTGGGCTCGATTTCTTCCTTGTATACCTTGGCTTGGGTTTCGTCAGGCAGGAGGATTTGGATGACATCCGCTTTGGCGGCTGCATCAGCCACTTCCAGCACTTCGAAGCCGTCGTTTTTGGCAGTTTCCCAGGACTTGCCGGGGCGGAGGCCGATGATAACGGACAGGCCGCTGTCACGCAGGTTTTGGGCTTGTGCGTGGCCTTGGCTGCCATAGCCGATAATTGCGATTGTTTTACCTTGAAGTACACTCAGGTCTGCGTCTTTTTCATAGAAAATCTTGGCCATTGCGATATTTCCTCCTTGGATGTACGCCTGATGGGCGTCGTCAATAGTTCAAGTCCCTCCGAAGCGGACGCCGCAGAAGACGGTGGACACGGGCTGGCTGTGGGGCCGCTCAATTTCAACGTCTCTTAGCGAGGACTCCCTTGGGAGCCTGCCGCCAACTTCACAACGTCTCTTAGCGAGGACACCCTGGGGAGCCCCCCGCCAACTTCAACGTCTCTTAGCGAGATGCCTTTGGGGCCACCGCCTGCCACTCCACGCTGCCCGTCTTCTCGGGCGTCCGCTCCCGGATAGGGAGGCTTGTGATTAAACCCTATTATAACTCCAATCATGTAAAGCATTAAAGTGGGAAAATTAAATTTAGCAACTATTTAGCATCAATTGATGTAAGAATTCGCTTTTCCAGAGATTCTTACCGGAGCAGGGAACGCTCGAATCCGCCAACTTTCTCTGCGAACCCCGGGGTTCTACTCTCTAACGGAGCTGAGAAGCGCTTAGAAGGAAAATTCGTCTTCTTCAGTTCCGTAACGGAACTGAGACGCCCTTAAACACTAATTTTACTCTCAGATCCGCCTCATTTGCCCCGTAAGAGTCGCTGAGTTCCGTTAGAATACAAACGGTGCGATTTTAGCCGACTAAGGGTCGCTGAGTTCCGTTAGCGTCCCAAGGCCATCGTAGCTTTGCAGGTAAATGCCACTGAGTTCCGTTTGAGTGGAATCAACGCGATTCGTCGGCTAAGGGCTGCTGAGTTCCGTTAGAACCCAGCATAGGGGAGTTTTAACCGCTAAGCGTTGTAGCGTTCCGGTAGCGTCGTACAGACTTCGGTGTTTTGTCAGTAAGGGCTGCTGAGTTTCGTTTGTGTCCCGGCCAGCGCAGCCAACTTAGCGTCCAGCCGCCGGAGTCAAACGTAAGCTCCGGCAGCCGTTCCTGCTCAACAAAATTCTACTTAACCGCCCCACGCACCATCGCTGTGGCTCCCGTGCGGGACAGCTCCTTGATCCGGTAGGGGCGCAGCACCTCGACCATGGCGTCGATTTTTTCGGAATCGCCCACCACCTGCACGATCATACTGCTGGGGCCGATGTCCACCACCGAGGCGCGGAAGGTTTCCACGATGCTCACAATCTCGGGGCGGGCGGAGGGTTCGGCATGGACCTTGATCAGGGCAAGCTCCCGGGCCACCATGGGGTTGGCGCTCAGGTCCACCACCTTGATGACGTCGATGATCTTGTACAGCTGCTTTTCCACCTGCTCCATAGTCTTATCGTCGCCAGTGGTCACGATAACCATGCGGGAGAGCCCCTTTTCCTCGGATTCCCCCACCGTTATGCTTTCGATATTAAAGCCCCGCCGGCCGAAGAGGCCGGACACCCGCTGCAGGACCCCGGGCTGGTCATTCACAAGAACTGATATAGTGTGCTTCGTTGGCTTCATCCACTTCATCCCCCATCAGCATCTCATCTATCGTGCTTCCAACTGTAACCATGGGATAAACATTCTCATGCTTGCGGACCACAAACTCCACCAGAACCGGACCGTCGGTATCCATGGCTTCCTGCCAGGCCGCCCGGGCTTCCTCTTTGTTCCGGGCCCGCAACCCCTTCACCCCGTAAGCCTCCGCCAGCTTCACAAAGTCGGGGCTGCCCGCCAGATCGATATGGCTGTAGCGGTTATCGTAGATGAGCTCCTGCCACTGCCGGACCATCCCAAGCACCTGATTGTTGATAACCACAATCTTCACCGGGATTTTATTGAGGGCGCAAACTGCCAGCTCCTGGGAGCACATCTGCATACCGCCGTCACCGTTGACGGAGATAACCAACCGGTCCGGATTGCCCATTTGGGCTCCGATCGCCGAAGGGAAGCCAAAACCCATCGTACCCAGTCCGCCGGAGGTAACCAATGCACGGGGATGGTTGAACTTGTAATATTGAGCAACCCACATCTGGTGCTGGCCTACGTCGGTGGTGACGATGGCTTCACCGTTGGTGGTGTCATGCAGCATTTCGATGACCCATTGGGGCTTCAGCTCTTTGTCCGAATCGTTATAGCGCAGGGGGAAATTCCGTTTACTTTCGGCGATCTCCGCGATCCAGGCCTCCGAGTTGGCGCGTTTAGCCTTGGTGTTGGCGTAAGCCAGCACGTACTTCACATCGCCTACACAGGGAATCTCTGTAGGTACGTTCTTGCCGATTTCCGCCGGGTCCACATCGATGTGGGCAATCTTCGCCTTGGGGGCAAAACCCGCCAGCTTGGAGGTTACCCGGTCGTCGAAACGGGCGCCGATGGAGATGAGCAGGTCCGCATTCTGGATGGCTTTATTGGCGGTAAAAGTTCCGTGCATACCGGGCATGCCCATCCACAGCTCGTGGGCGCTGGGGAAGCCGCCAAGGCCAAGCAGAGTAGTAGTGACGGGAATCCGGGTTTTGTCCACGAATTCGATAAGCTCTGCAGAGGCTCCTGCGTAGACAACGCCGCCTCCGGCGAGAATGACGGGGCGTTCTGCCTTTTCGATGGCCGCCAGGATTTTCTCTACCTGCTTTTTATTCGGATCGGTGGTGGGGTTGTAGCCCCGGATGCTGATTTTATCGTTAATGGCCGGTTTAAATACCGTTGTATGGGACGAGATGTCCTTGGGAATGTCGATGAGCACGGGGCCCTTGCGTCCCGTATTGGCAATATGGAAGGCCTCATGGATCACCCGCGGCAGGTCCTCCACGTTGCGCACCAGATAGTTGTGCTTGGTAATCGGCATGGTGATGCCGGTAATATCCGCTTCCTGGAAGGCATCGGTACCAATGAGTGGGGTTGCCACGTTGCCCGTAATGACCACCAGCGGCACAGAATCCATATAGGCGGTGGCGATGCCGGTTACCAGGTTAGTTGCACCAGGGCCGGAGGTGGCGATACAAACGCCCACTTCACCGGTGGTGCGGGCATAACCGTCGGCTGCATGGATGGCGCCTTGCTCATGGCGGGTTAAAAGATGTTTAAAGTCGGGATTGTTGTGCATGGCGTCATAAATGTATAGGACCGCTCCACCAGGATAGCCGAAGACGCATTCCACACCTTCCAGCAAGAGGCAGCGAAGCAATATTTCCGAGCCGGAAATCACATCGGGCGCCAGCAGCCTTTCTCTCAGTTCCCCATTCAGCACCTTAGCCTGATTTTCGATACTCATAGTGATCCTCCCCTCAATGTATGGAGCAAGCATATATCAGCTGCTTCACCAGAAAACCAAAAAACCCCTTCCGTCCCGACGCTAAAGAAGCGTACGAAGGGACGAAAGGGGTTAGCTTCCGTGGTACCACCCATGGTTTGCGGCCGCTCTCGCGAACGGCAGCCTTGACAAGTACGAGCACCGCGCATGCAGCGGTCCTGATACTCCGACACGGTAACGTGTGTCCTCCCGGTTCCCCCTAATAGCCATATCCGGTTTTGCCTCCGTATATGCTTTTCAGGAAAACAGCTCCGAGGTGAGCTCGTTAATAAGGGATTAAGGCATTGGTCTCAGCTAACCCGCTGCTCTCTGGTTCATAAGAGCCCTTATCACTTCGTCCTCATCATAGCCGTTGCAGCAATTTTCTTAATATTGAGGATTATTATAGGCAACATTACTCGGTGTGTCAAGGGTGATTCCGGAAAAAAATCGGAGTAAAAAATTCCCGCCGCCAAGGCAAATCACGGCTGAGAATGGCTGACCCGCCTTATCTCCGGGTTGTAACCGTCTACACGAAATGCAAAACTGCAGTTATTTTGGGCGTTTCATGTCACAAATGCAGCCTTAACTGCAAAACTGCAGTTATTTCACTAAGCCGGTGGGGCAAACGGGATTTTCGAGTAAAATAAATGTATTTTTGCAGGATGGAGCATAGTTTGGAGCGGGAGACGGCAAATAACTGCACTTTTGCAGCTGAGTGGGTCATCTCCAGCCGCCCAACCGCCCGACCAGCAGCAGCCTCCAGCACCAGTCAACCTTACGCCCTCCCGGCTTCCTCCACCACGAACAACCGCGCCTCCCCTGCGGGAAGCACCATGGTGAATCTTCCGCCCGCCAGCAGAATCTCGCCGGATGAGGCCAGCTCCCGGAGGAGAACAGCTGACGTACCGGCTGGAAGCTCACCTGCCGCACTGACCCCTTGCTCACCAAAATTGGCTGCCAGCAGATAACGCAGCCCGTCAGCACCCTTCACCAGCACCACCCGGACAGCTTCTGCCGCACCCTCCACAGAAATAGCAGCGCATCCCCCGCCTACAGCAAGTTCCCCCGTCTCCTGGGGACCGGCGTCCGCCAATACGGCAAAGCCCGTATCCACCAGCACCGTATCCGGCGGCACATCCCGCAGACTGTTCCAAAACGGGCTGCAGATTTCATCGGCATACAGCATACCCAGCGTATCGGACTGATGCCTGTGCTTCAGGCCGATCTGCCTGCGGCCGGGACGGTACAAGGTCAGCGGCTCATCCCCGTAAGCCTGGACCACCCCCAGCCTTCCGTCCACATTCAGCCAACGCGAACCCGTGTTAATCCGCTGTCCGCTCCCCTGCTGATCCGTTTCAATTCGCTGTCCGTTCCCCTGCTGACCCGTACCAATCCGCTGTCCGCTTCCTCCGGTCAGTCCCCCCATCCCGGCGCGCCCCTCCGCACCGCCTGCCGGGTTTGTCCCGTTCCTCCGCTCGGTGCCAATATGCTCCCCGCCGCCTGCTCCCTCCAGCACTGCTTCCGTCTGCCCGTACCGGTACGTCCTGCGGCTGCCGTTGAACACATCGTTGGGCACATGAAGCAGCAGTCCCCGCACGGAGGAGATATAGCTGCGTGTGACGGTTTTGGCATATTGCAGAGCCACCACGGTGCAGTCATCCGGCAGCGCGGCAACAGCCGTCTGCGATACCGCCAGCACATCCCGGCTCTGCTGCTCGGCCAGAAGCTCCCCGGAGCAGGCCAGCGCCTTGCCCCAGGTCACAAACCCGCCTTCAAACATCCGATGGGCATGGGATACCGTCTGATACTCATTCAACACCCCGGTTCCCCGGATCCGGCCCGCCAAATTATAACGCCACTCCGCCAGATCGCTGCCGTCCGCCGGCAGGCAGAGTCCCTGGGGCCCTTCGGCGGCCAGCCATGTCCAGGAGGCGATACGCCTCTCTCCCTTGACGAAGCAGGCCCCATGGTACGTGTCCTTCCAAACATACGGCACAGCGGGTTTGTACAAGCCGCCCTCACCCCGCCCGCCGGGTAGACCCTCAAACAGCCTCCGCCAATATGCGCCATAGGACAAGCTCACCGCCCGGTCCGATTCCAGCCGGGTGTAATACAGGGGAGACACCCGCTTCAGCTCCGCACACCGGGCGGACAAATAGCTGCCGTCCCCATTGGCCGCCATTTCCGCCTGCACCTGCCCAAGCCAGCCCGCCTCCAGAGCCGGGCAATCCTCATCCCCGAACACATCCGCCGCCAGCAGCAGCGCAGGAAGCAAATAATCCTGGCAATAGCAGTATCTCACCCGGGTATCTCCGCCCAAACGAATCAGCCGCCCGTCCGGGAACAGCATGGGTTTCACCGTGTCCCACAGCTCCCGCACATGATGGTACAGCGCTTCAGGCGGAGCTATACCCAGCCCTTTGAAGGTAAAATGGAGCATGGCCGCATTGGACAGGCAGATGACCATATACCCCACATTCAGATACCCGTGGTGGTTCAGGGCATACGATTCCTCGAGGAAGTTATCCCCCACAAACCACTCCAATACCGGCCTGCCGTCAACCACAGCAGCCGACAGAGCATCGGATGCAACCGATACAGCATTGACCAGAAAACGCGAGCCCTTCTCCCTGTATGCCTCCGCCCGGGGTGTACCCGGATAAAGGGCGGCAGTACGGTGCAGCAGGCTGCCGTTCCACAGATTGGATTCCGGCTTATTGCGGCCGGATTCGTTCAAGGGATGGCCCAGAATCTCATAATGGTCCAAGAGCCAGTCGCTTTCCGACACCAGCATCCTGCGCAGAAGCTCCCTGTCCTCTGCCGTCAGATGCTCTTCAATGGCCTCCACACCGTGCATCATCCGCTCCACGCCCAACGCACTGATCCAAGTATGCCCCCAGGAGGTGCCGTCCTCGCACTGATAACTCCCCTCCACATGGCTCTCCAGCGTAAACCGGAGCATCCGCAATGCGCTGTCCAGCAGCTCTGTCCGGCTCATGCCGGTCCGGGTGCTGTCCGTCCCGGGGTCTGCAGCCAAAACGGCGATGGCGGCAAAAGCCTTTTGATGGGTCTGCATCCCCCAGCCGTTATATCCGGTTCCGTAACAAAGCAGCTCCTTCCGCGCCGGAGGCGTATAGCAGTATTCCGTGAACGGCTTCACCCACGGCTCCAGCAAACGCAAATAATCCGCATGTCCAATCGTCCCCATTCTTCCACCCCGCTTGTAGAATTGGTTTCTCCACAATCCTGATTATAGGCCTGGAAGATAAGAACGTATTTAGGTATAGTAAGCTTATATTTGTATAAAACAAACCGAAGGGACCGCCGCCATGACCGGTATACCCGTAACCGCCTTAGCCTTCAGCGATATTGCACCGCATGTCCGTTACGTCCAGCACGTTACCCTGGACCCCGCCATCACCGGCCTATGGAAAAAGCTCTACGACCACCGGCTGACCTACATATGCAGCGGCACCGGAGAAATTCATATCGAAAACCAGGCGTATGTCTGCCAAAAGGGCGATCTTTTCTATTGGGGGCCGGATGTGCCCTACGCCGTCCACCGGGATGCGGAGAATCCGCTGACGGTTATGAATGTCCACTTTGACTTTACCCAGGCCCACCGGCAAAAGCGTTTTATGCCTCCGGCCCCCTTCCTCCCCCAATTCCGGGCGGAGCTGATTACAGAAAAGGTGGAGCTCTCGGATGCCCCCTTGTTCACCAAGCCCTTCCGCCTGCCTGCCAGCTTTCAAAGCGAACGCCCGCTTCTCCAGATGGTGGAGGAATACAGGCTGCAGAAGCTGTTCAGCGGCCCCGCCCTCAATGGAATGCTGTTGAGCCTCCTGGTCTGCGTATACCGGCAATTGGCCCATCAGGGGGAATCCGCCCGACAGCACCGGGAGCTGGTTGAAGTAATCATGGACTATATCCACAGCAACCTGAACCAGCCTTTGACTAACCAGGCCTTAGCCGACCGCTTCAGCTTCCATCCCAATTATCTGAACCGCCTGTTTGTCCGGCATACCGGGACGCCGCTCCACCGGTATATCCTGAATACCAAAGCGGATAAGGCCGTAGAACTGCTTCACTCCACGGCCATGCCTGTTACCGAGATCGCCCAAACCCTGGGCTTTTGCGACCTCAGTCATTTCTCCAAATTCTTCAAGGAACGGTATGGTATAAGCCCCTCCGGCCTGCGGCTGTAACCGGATTGCTTCTTGAAATCCTCCGTTCTGCCCTTATAATGCTGATAGAGACACTCATGCTGCGGTTCCCGCTGCACCATAGACCGATGAAATGTCGGAGAAGGCCCTCAAATCGGCTTTTGCCGTTTTCGAGGCATATACCGCAGATAAAGCGGAATTTCGGGAAGAGAAGGGAAACCAGTGGATAATTTTGTATTTTACAGTCCTACCTGTTTTGTATTCGGCAAGGATGAGGAAAACCATGTTGGCGCGTATGTGCGCCGTTTCGGCGGGAGCCGGGTGCTTATCCATTACGGTGGCGGCTCCGTGATCCGCTCGGGCCTGATGGTCCGGGTGAAGCGCTCCCTGGCGGAGGAAGGCATCTCCTTCGTGGAGCTGGGCGGGGTAAAGCCCAATCCCCGCAGCGGTCTGGTCTATCAAGGGATTGAATTATGCCGCAAGGAGCAGGTGGACTTTGTGCTGGCGGTGGGAGGCGGCAGCGTCATTGATTCGGCCAAGGCCATTGCCGCAGGCGCTCTTTATGAGGGGGACTTCTGGGACCATCACCAGGGAAAACCCATCACTAAGGCGCTGCCTATCGGCACCATTCTGACTATCGCCGCGGCAGGCAGCGAGGGCTCCCCCAACTGTGTCATCACCAAGGAGGAGGGCATGTACAAACGGGGCGCCAACAGCGACCATCTCCGCCCCGCCTTCTCCATTCTGAATCCGGCGCTGACCCAGACAGTTCCCCCCTACCAGATCGCATGCGGGATAACCGATATCATGGCGCATCTTCTGGAGCGTTATTTCACCACCACAGCAGATGTGGAAGTAACCGACCGGCTCATCGAGGGTCTGCTTCTGGCGGTGATCAAGGAAGCTCCACGGGTGATGGCCGATCCCTCCGACTACCAGGCCCAGGCCAACCTCATGTGGGCAGGGATGATGGCCCACAACAATTCCTGCGGCGTGGGCCGTACCCAGGACTGGGCCAGCCATTATATCGAGCATGAGCTGTCGGCGCTCTACGACTGCGCTCACGGAGCGGGACTAGCCGTCGTGTTCCCCGCATGGATGACCTACACCATGGGGCATAACGTCAGCCGGTTTGCCCAGCTTGCTGTCCGGGTTTGGGGCTGCCAGATGGACTTCACCCATCCGGAGAATACCGCCAGAGCGGGGATTACCGCTCTGAAGCAGTTCTGGACCTCACTGGGTATGCCAACCACTTTTGCGGAGCTGGGAGCCAAGCCGGAGGATATTGAGCATATGGCCCGCCTTGCCTGCCACGGCGACGTGCGCAAAGGCTCCCTAGGCACCTTTGCCAAGCTGGATGCGGAGGATGTGGCGAAGATTTACCGTCTGATGCTGTAACCATCCTGCAACCATCTATCCCATGAACTAACCACCCTTCTTCCGGGGTGGTTTTCTTGTTTTTAAGATGCATAAAAATTACTGATAATACCAAATTTAAGATTAAAAGGTGGTGTTGTAATGAAAGTGGCGATAATGGGTGCAGGTTTATCCGGACTGGCTTGTGCCCTAACGTTAGAAAAACACGGTATTATCCCGGATATCTACGAAACCGGCGCCCAGGTTGGGGACCGCTTTGTCTATGCCGAAATTTTCTTCGGCGTAACCGCCAGACCTGCCAGGGATTGTGTAACCTACCTGGCCAATGAGCTGGGGATTTACCTCAACCCCGTGTACATGATCCGCACCATGTCCATTCACGGGCCCGGGGAAACCGCTGTGATGGAGGGAAGCCTGGGTCATTCCAATATCCGGGGGCGGCACGAAAAAGCCTTGGAGAAGCATCTCCAACAGCAGCTGCAGTCCCCAATCCGCTTCCGTTCCCAGGTAACCTATGAGGAATTGCTGGAGGATTATACTCACGTGGTGGTGGCCACAGGCGAAACGACCATTGCCCGGCGGCTCAAAAATTATGATCTGGCCTTGACCGTATCCATGAAGGGCTGCACCGTATCGGGGAGCTTCGATCTCAACCGGGTGTATACCTGGCTGAACGATGCCTATTGCCCCAAGGGCTACGGATATCTCATCCCCCTGTCCGAAAAGGAAGCCAGTGTCGTCATCGCCTATCCGGATTACCCGCTGAACCAAAACGTGGATATCCACTCTCTTTGGGACAAATTCTTCCCCAGGGTTTGCTCCGACCTCCAGCAGGCTCTGACTGTGACAGACGGCTTCGAGATCAATCATTATCCCATTGGCATATCCCGGGACTCCCGGATCGGGAATACTTTTTTTGTGGGAAACAACTTCGGCAGCATTATGCCCTTTCTCGGCTTCGGGCAATTTTCCTCCCTGGCAACCGGCGTGTACGCCGCCTGGGATATGTGCGGGCTGGGAGACTACGGGAAGCTGACCCGACCTTTACGCAAAAGCTATGACAATTCCCTTATCCTCCGCAAGGCAATGGAGCAGATTGGCAATGACCAGCTGGACTCCATCGTCAAGTGGCTGGATACACCCGTCGGGCACAAGCTGTTCAACATGAAGCAGGTTGATTTGCTACGTGCCGCTTCTTACCTGCTAAGACCCTGGGTGGGCATAAAATCACTGGTGTGAATAATTAGGGGGGGGTTTCTTGAATCAGACCCATACCGGGCTATGCGCCCTGGAAATCAGCTACTTGTGGGCGGGTTATGCTGTGGACAGCATGTCCGTCTCCATCCTGTCCGGCTACAGCCACCATGCAACGAATAATCAGGTCAAGGATCTCTTAACAACCACCGCAGAATTCGGGCAGGAGCAGGTGAACCGGAGAAGCCGGATTATGTCCGGTGAGGGCATGCCTCTGCCCAAGGGCTTCATCGTGGAGGAGGAGGTGCATATGTCGGCGCCGCGGCTGTTTTCCGACCGTTTCTATCTCATTTATCTGTCCATCGCCACCCGCCTCGGGCTGCTTTTCTATTCCCAGGCGTTGGGTGTCGCCTGCCGGGAGGACGTCCGCTTCTTTTCCTCGGACAGCCTGCAAGCCACGGAACGCTTGCAAAACTCTGTGCTTACTCTGATGCAGAACCGGGGTGAATATTTCCGCCCGCCTGTTCTGACCGCTCCCGACCATCCGGAGTTTATCCAAAAAACCAGCTTCCTGAACGGCTTTTTCGGTGACAAGCGGCCGTTGACCGGGATGGAAATCAGCGGCTTATACAGCTCCATGGAGCTTGTCCTGCTAATGGAAGCCATCAGCACCGGTTTTGCCCAGGTGTCCTCCGACGCCAAGGTCAGAGAGCAGTTTCTGCGGATGAAGGAGCTCACAGCCAGCCACAAGCAATCCATGGAGAAGGTTCTGGAAAAGGATGATCTGCCTGCTCCTGTTTCCTTCGTAGCTGAGGTCACCAACTCTACCAAGGCCCTCTTCTCAGAGCGGCTGATGCTCTGCCATGCCGCCGGTTTGAACGGAACCCTCATCGAAGCCTACGGCAATGCCCTGAGCTATACCATGCGCAATGATGTAGCAGCCCTGTACCTGAAGCAGATCGCACAGGTGGGAATGCTGGCGGAGAGTATGACCAAAACTCTGGTGGATTTCGAATGGCTGGAAAAACCCCCTGGGGCACTGGAGCGGTAGAGCTATCCGTTGACTGTTGAGACCGTCTCAACAGTCTTTTTTATTGCCGGATGCTGCCCCACCCGCTTACATCACATTGGCCATAATCGTTAGCTCCAACAGCCATCACGGTACCATCGGATTGAAGTCCGAGAGTATGGGAACACCCTGCTGCTACCGCCCTAATATCCTTCCAACCATCCGCTTCGCATTGGCCATGCAGATTCAAACCCGCAGCCAGCACCCTGCCGTCAGATGTAAGACCCACAGTATGATAACTCCCGGCTGAAATAGCTACTATATCGCGCCAGCCGCTTACGTTACATTGGCCATGCTTATTCCACCCTGCACCCGTAACCGTCCCATCCCATTTAAGCCCCACCGTGTGAAGATACCCCGCCGAAACAGCAGCTATGCCGCACCAGTCATTCACATTGCATTGGCGGTATTTATTGTTGCCTGCCGCAAGCACCGTTCCATCTGCTTTCAAGCCGACGGTATGCCAGTCACCGGCCGTGACCGCCACAATATCCAACCAACCGCCCACGCTGCATTCACCCTCGTTGTTACGGCCTACTGCCAGCACTGTACCATCCGATTTAACCCCAATGGTACGGCACCAGCCTGCTGCAATGGCTGCAATATCGCGCCAGTTGTGAACATTGCATTGGCCATGCTTATTCCACCCCGCCGCTATCACCCTACCGTCAGATGTAAGACCAACGGTATGCGCATTCCCCGTATTCGTGGCCATATGTACATTACCGGCAGCAACTGCTACGATTTGGCTCCAGCCGCTTACATCACATTGCCCGCATTTATTATCCCCGGCTGCTGTTACCGTTCCGTCGGTTTTCAAACCGACGGTATGGCGGCGTCCTGCCGCTAGGGAACCTTTATGCAATAGTTTGGTCTCCATGTTTTCCCCCGCCCATTCATATCTCCTGCCCGTCCATCCGTGTAGCTTATCTTATTCGATGTCGTAATCTCATACTCCTTGCTTGGACATGCTCATTCAAATTCCCCCTTGACACGCCTTAACTGTACTATTACTATTAATACAGTTAGTTCACGAACGGGAGCGCAGACCGTTACCGGGAGAAAGGGGCGAAGCCATGTTTGAATTGGATTTACGCAGCCGCAGGCCCATCTATGAGCAGCTCATGGACAAAATCAAGGATGCCATCCTCTATGGGGTCCTGAAGCAGGATGAGCAGCTTCCCTCTGTCCGGACGCTTTCCACACAGCTTACGGTTAATCCCAATACAGTGCAGAAGGCATACCGGGAGCTGGAGCGGGAGGGCTTCATTTATTCCCTGCCGGGCAAGGGCAGCTTCGTCTCCCCCGGCAAGGCCCACGCCAACCTGGCAAGATTGGCGGAGGTGCGCCGGGAGCTGGCCGGACTGATGGAGGAGGCCGCCCGGCTAGGCATGACCCAGGACGAAATTTTATCTCTTTATCAAAAGGTGCAAGCCTCGAAAAAGGAGTGACACACATGATCGAAATCAGCGGAATCAGCAAAAGCTTCCAGCGGGAGCAAGCGGTGAAGGAGCTCAGCCTGACCATACATAATGCGTCCGTCTTTGGCCTTCTGGGCTCCAACGGCGCCGGCAAAACCACCCTGCTGAAGCTGATGGCGGGCATTATGAAGCCCGATGAAGGCAGTATCCTGATGGAGGGGCAGCCGGTTTATGAAAATCTGGTGAATAAGGGGCGTTTGATCTTTGTCCCCGACGCTCCCCACTTCTTCCCCCAAACCAGCCTGCGCCAGATGGCCGATTATTACCGGTCGGTTTATCCCGGGTGGAGCGAGGAACGGTACAAGCAGCTTTCTCAGGTATTTCAACTGGATGAAAAGCGCAAGCTGCACCGCTTCTCCAAGGGGATGCAGCGCCAAGCCTCCTTCTGGCTGGCCTTAAGCTGTATGCCGGAGGTGCTTATTCTCGATGAGCCCATTGACGGCTTGGACCCTATTATGCGCCGCCAGATCAAGAATCTCATGTTCCAGGAATCCGCCGAACGGGGCATGACCGCCGTCATTTCCTCCCATAACCTGCGGGAAATCGAGGATCTCTGCGACCATGTGGGCATGATGCACCAAGGCAGATTAATCATCGATAAGGACTTGGATGTGATGAAGGCCGATACCCACAAGGTCCAGACCGCCTTCTGCAGCGCAGACGGGGAACCGGAGCTTCCCGGAAATCTCAGAATTCTGCATTCAGAGTCCCGGGGAAGCGTCAGGGTTTACATTGTGAAGGGCGAACGCGGGGAAATTGAGGAAACCTTCCGCCGCCTGAATCCGTTGGTGCTGGACCTCCTGCCGCTGACGCTGGAGGAGATATTCTTTTACGAAATGGGGGATGCGGGTTATGAAGTCCAACCGATTCTTCTTTAATTCCGGTGTCATCCGCCAGGACCTTCGCCAGCATGGCTGGATCGGCATTCTGTATCTGCTCGGACTCCTGTTTTCTCTTCCGCTTCAAATGATGATGACCGAGCTGTCCCCCCGCGCTCCGCGGATGGTGCTGCAGAACCTGTTTTCTGACGGGAACGGTGATTTTCAGAACCTTCTGGTTATGGTGTTTCCGGTAGCGGCCGGGATTTTTATCTTCCGTTATCTCCAGTCCAAAGGCTCTGCGGATTTCCAGCACAGCCTTCCTTTACGCCGTGACCGTCTGTTTTTATCCCATCTGGCCAGCGGGTTGATCCTGCTGGTTGTGCCCATTCTGGTCAATGCCTGTATACTGGCTATTGTGAAGATGATGCCTGACCTGGCGTATGTGTTCAGGTGGTACGTGCTTTTCAAATGGCTGGCAACCTTATTGGTCCTTACCGTTTTTATGTACATATTCACTGTCTTCGTCGGGATGTGTACCGGTCAGTCCATTCTTCAGACGGCGGTGGTGTTTATCCTGCTGCTTCTGCCTGCCGCCCTGGGCGAACTGTGGGGCTTTCATTTCCGGACTTACTTGTACGGATATTCCACATATTATGTCGACAACAGCATGAACTGGTCCAACTGGTCCCCCCTTGTCCAACTGCTGGAACAGAATTTGGAGCAATTCGACCGGTATTCCGCATTCATCTATACGGGCTTGTCCTGTGTGTTCGGAGCTGCCGCATTTTTCCTGTACCGTCTGCGCAAGACGGAGGCTGCCACCCAGGCCATCGCCTTCAGCTACTTTAACCCTCTGTTCCGCGGGGGCGTTATGGTATGCGCCATGATGGTGGCAGGCGCCTATTTTCATCAATCCAATAATAACCCCGGTTGGACCTGGTTTGGCTATATCGCGGGAGCGGTGATCGGCTTTGCCGGGGTGGAGATGCTGCTGCAGAAATCCTGGCAGATCTATAGCCGCAAGGCATTGATCCGCTTCGGGGGTTACACGCTGCTTTGCGCGCTGATCCTGTATGTGCCTGTGACCAATATCAGCGGATATGTCACCCGCGTCCCGGATACGGCCCAGGTGGAGAAAACCACCGTCAGCCTGGAAGGACAGGTTTACTCCATGTTCCGGAACAGTCGTACAAACAGCCAGAGAGATGAGGCTTACATTAACGCTATCCGCGATCTGCACAAGAAGCTGGTGGTTACCCGGGCCAAAGGCCCGTTGCCACATAGCCCCACCCCCATCCGGACCATCAATGTAAACATTGCGTATTGGCTCGAGGATGGTTCCGTCCTGTCCCGTGAATATCCGGCCATTCCGGTTCCGCTGATTGAGGAGCAATTGAAGCCGATGATGGAAACGGAAGGATACAAAAAAGCGGTCTTCGATTTGAATTTGTTGGATCAGCGCATTGACCGGATTACACTGGAGGGGGCGTATTATGCGGAAGGAAGGTATGCCGAAAACCCCAAAACTGCTGTAATCACGGATCCGCAGGAAATCAAGGAATTCCAGGAAATCCTGAAGCGGGAGCTGCTGAATATGACCTATGAGGACCACACCGACGGCCGGTTGGAGTGGGCTACGGTGAGCGTTCTGCCTTCCGGAAAGAACGACCAGACCCGGTATCTCTGGAAAAAATCCTTCAAGGAATTGGATGCTTGGATGACAGCCAAGGGTTATGCCACCAAAGTGAAGCTCATCCCGGCCAATGTGACGGATCTGGAGGCGGTGCTCATGGATCCGGTGCTTTCGGCAGACCGGTACAGCTTCCCTTCGGAGCAGGAATACCGGTTCCAAACCTCTGTCAGCACCCCGGTACCCATTACAGATAAGCAGAAGATCGAATCCATTCTGGAAAATATGTCGATCTACGAATCAGGTGCCGCCGGCTATATGATCAAATTCAAGATGACCGGCACCAATCAGGTGGTTTACGGCTTTATCCCGGAGGACCGGCTTGTCCCCTGACCAAGCCTACCTTAAACAAAAACACTCCCTGCCGCCGCATGCATAACTGCGGTGAACGGGAGTGTTTTGGTTTTAGGGAAGAGTCAGGAGGTCCTACGGAGACGGAGGCGGATATAACGAACGATTTCCGCCACGAAGCCCAAGGCAATTCCCGCTCCGGAGAAAAGCATGAAATAAAGAAAGCCGATCAGATCCCCCCAGGCGTCGATATTCAGATAAGCGCTGCGTATCATGGACGCCAGCCCTATACCGGTGCCTATTGACGACAACAGCCAGAACCATCGTGCTCCCAGCCAGCCCATTCCGTTAATGACCGCCGCCACAATGATGCTAAACAACAGAAGCCGGAGTGCAAGCCATATATCCGTTTCATTCCGCCAGACGGCGAAGCGGGCAAGCCACATCACAATGG
Organism: Paenibacillus mesotrionivorans; assembly: GCF_046098205.1. NCBI lineage: Bacteria > Bacillati > Bacillota > Bacilli > Caryophanales > Paenibacillaceae > Paenibacillus > Paenibacillus mesotrionivorans. The sequence continues at coordinate 430,892 of NZ_JBJURJ010000002.1, forward strand.
TCATCATAATCGCATACCAAACGAACCAGACCAGCCAGCGTCTGCTTCTGGCCTGCGGCAGATAATTCATAATCCTCCCCCTTCCGTACAGTTCCAAATATCCCCTATACCATCCATTACCCCTGCTGCGCCCCGCTTAACATAGAGATAGTTTCCGCAGTTAGGCCCAGCCGCCTGCTATATATCTTATATGTTTAAGATACCAGTATAACCCGGAAGCATACAACCGAATCTTTACTTGCCTTTTATGATGCGGACTGTAGTTCCGCTATTTCGCTCAATTTGCCCCTTTTGGGGTTTTCGCGGACACAGGGGACGTTATTTGCTCCGTCAGGGGCTGCTCCAGCCTGATTTGGTTCAGATAACGTCTCCTCGGTCCGTTCAGAAGAAATGAATGCGTTTTTCGGCCTAATAACGTCCTCTGTGTCCGTTGGCTCATCCCGGCGGGGCAGCAGCACCACTTCGCCCAAGGCGCAAAAAACCCCCTCCGGCTCACACCGGAGAGGGTTCAATACCTATGCAAGGGTTGAGCCCTGCCTATTCGAAGTGATTCGGGCCGTCAGCTTCTCAGGACAGACGCGACGCGTAATCCTGATACCCGAACTCCCGCACGACCTTGATGCCGTTAGCTTCGTTGAAGGTGGCAATGGCCGGCAGGTTGACGCCGTTGAACATATTGGTTTTGACCATGGAATAAATGGCCATATCCGTAAACACCAGCTTATCCCCCCGCTCCAGAGGCTTCGGGAAGGAATAATCGCCGATCACGTCTCCAGCCAGGCAGGTCAACCCGCCTAAACGATACGTATGCGGGTATTGCTGGGGCTCACCGGCGCCGATAATCTCCGGCCGGTACGGCATCTCCAGCACATCGGGCATGTGGCATGCCGCGGAGGTATCGAGAATGGCGATATCCATGCCGTTATAGATAATATCCTCTACCGTCGCCACCATAAAGCCGGTGTTCAGCGCCACCGCTTCCCCCGGCTCCAGATACACCTGGAAGCCGTAGGTTTCCTTCAGGCGGTTAATCACACGAACCAAACGGTCCACATCATAATCCTCACGGGTGATGTGGTGTCCGCCGCCCATGTTCAGCCACTTGAGCTTCTTCAGATGCTCGCCGAACTTTTCCTCCACTACGGCCACGGTCCGCTCCAGGGTATCGGAATTCTGCTGGCACAGGGTGTGGAAGTGAAGTCCGTCTACCCCATCCAGCTCATCGCCCCGGAACTGGTCCAGGGTGACGCCCAGGCGGGAATGTGCGTAGCAAGGATCATAGATAGGCGTGCGTCCCTCCGAATACTGCGGATTGATGCGGATGCCCACCTCGATTTTTTTGCCGGGAACAGCCTGCACCTTGTCCTTGTACTTCTTCCACTGATGGAAGGAGTTGAAGACAATATGATCCACGTAGCCAAGCAATTCGTCGAATTCCCGGTCCACATACGCAGGGGCGTAAGCGTGAACCTCCTTGCCCATCTTCTCGTAGCCCAATCTGGCCTCGTGGAGAGAGCTGGCGGTCACACCCTTGAGATATTGGCCCACCAATGGGAATACCTCATGCATAGCGAAGCCCTTCAGGGCCAGCAGAATATTGCAGTCCGTGCGTTTCTGCACCGAATCCAGAATCTCCAGATTCTTCACCAGGAGCCGTTCGTCCACGATATAACAGGGTGAGGGCAGCGCCCCGAAGTCAATATCCATGTATGTGCTCACTTCCTTAATCGAGAAGCGTGGGGGAGAAATCCTCCTGCCACGGCAAACCTTGTTTGTTCAGTTCTTCCATAAACGGATCCGGATCGAACTCTTCGATATTGTATACGCCGGGCTTCTTCCAGATGCCCTTCAGAATCATCATAGCGCCGATCATAGCAGGCACGCCGGTGGTATACGAGATGGCCTGGGAGCCAACCTCTGCATAACATTCCTCATGCACACACACGTTGTACACATAATAGGTCTTCGGCTTGCCGTCCTTCACGCCTTGGATGATACAGCCGATGTTGGTTTTACCCTTGGTGCGGGGGCCCAGGGAGGCCGGGTCCGGCAGAATCGCCTTCAAGAAGTGCAGCGGGATAATCTCGCGGCCTTCGAACATAATCGGTTCGATGGAGGTCATACCCACATTCTCCAATACCTTCAGGTGGTTCAGGTAATTGTCGGAGAAGGTCATCCAGAAGCGGATCTTCTTCAAACCCTTGATGTTCAGGGCCAGGGATTCCAGCTCCTCATGGTACAGCAGGTAGATGTTCTTCGGTCCGATTTCCGGCAGATCATAGGTCTTCTTCTCGGATAACGGCGGGGTTTCGATCCATTCGCCATTCTCCCAGTACCGGCCGTTGGCGGTAATTTCCCGGATATTGATCTCCGGATTGAAGTTGGTGGCGAAGGGATAACCGTGATCGCCGGCGTTGGCATCCACAATATCGATGGAATGAATTTCGTCGAAATGATGCTTTTGGGCATAAGCGCAGAATACGCCGGTTACACCCGGGTCAAAGCCGCTGCCCAGGAGGGCGGTGATGCCGGCCTTCTCGAATCTTTCCCGGTAGGCCCATTGCCATTTATATTCAAACTTCGGCACTTCCGGCGGCTCATAGTTGGCCGTATCCACATAGTGGACTCCGGTAGCCAGACATGCGTCCATAATCGTCAAATCCTGATAGGGGAGGGCCACATTAATGACCACATCCGGGCCAAAGCTCTTAATGAGGGCAATCACCTCATCCGTATTATCAGCATCAAGCTTGGCAGTCTGAATCTTCGTCTTGCCTCCGTCAAGCTTGGCCGCGAGCGCGTCGCACTTCTCTTTCGTGCGGCTGGCAATGCAAATTTCCTCGAAAACGTCCGGATTCTGGCAACATTTGTGAACAACAACACTTGCAACGCCGCCGGCGCCAATAATCAGAGCTTTTCCCAACTCACTAACCCCCAATTCACAGATTAAAAATCAAACAAGCACGATTATACAGAAAAGGCCCAACATTATCAAGAAAAATGACAAAAAATGAGGCTCGCCGGAATGGGGCCCCATTTTCTTCATATTTCCTTCATAATACAGGGAAATCCTCTGGATTTCTTACTTTTCCAAAAATATGGTTTGCGGCGGATTCCCTCTCCGTTTTACACTACTCTTTTGTGGATTCTTCCTTCATTTTTTTCCTATAAGAGACCTCCAAGATCGTGATGATGGCAACTCCGGTGAAGCCGAGGCCGAACATAATGATGATAAGGGCCATCCATTAGCCACCCTTTCTTGTCTGAGGAACACAGGTTATGTAATTTTTTCCTTCCCCTATTATATACCAATGAACTTAGGGGTTCAAGTTGAATTTGCATGTATGTTTCCTTTTTTCCTGGATTGCTATAGTTTGGATAGGTGATCATATGGCATTTGACTACTCGGTAATCGGCAAAAGAATACGTCAGGCCCGGGAAGGCAAGGGGCTGACGCAGGAACAGCTGGCTGAAAAGCTGGATGTCTCCAATGCTTACATTAGCAAAATCGAACGTGGACGGACGCCCATTAACCTGGACCGTCTTTCGGAATTGTGCATTATGCTGGAGGAAACGCCGGAATATATTCTCAGCGGCGCCAACAACGGCACACGCGACTATATGCGCAATGAAATCATCGCCATGCTTGAAGGATGCTCCGCCGAAAAAATCCGGCTGATCTCCCAGATCATCAAACCGATTGTCGATTACAAGGAAAAATAAGTGCGAAAAGCCTGACCCCCAAACCATTCGGTGTGGGGGTCATTTTTTTGGGGGCTTATTGAAACTCCCAAGCACTCAAACTGAGGTTGCCATATTGGTAGCTCCGGTGCAGCAGCTCCGCCTTACGGGTGCCGTCGCCTGCACCCATCGCCAGCAGAAGCGGGATAAAATGCTCACTGGTGGGCACTGCGGCCCTGGCCTGGGGAGCCAGCTCCTGATAACGGAACAAAGCGGGCAGGTCCCAGCTCACCAGCTTTTCCTCCAGCCACTGATCAAAGTCCGCGGCCCAGCTGTCTACTCCTGCGGCTCCCCAATTCACCTGCCGCAGATTATGCACGGTGCCTCCGCTGCCCATGATGAGAATGTCATCCTTGCGCAGCTCCGCCAGGGCCCGCCCGATTTCATACTGCTGCTCATTGGACAGATGCCTGTTGACGGACAACGCCACAACCGGAATATCCGCATCCGGATACAGCAGCTTGAGAACCGCCCAAGCACCGTGATCCAGCCCCCGGGCTTCATCCTTTGCACTGACAATCCCCCGCTCCGCAAAGAGCGCAGACACCTTCCGGCTTAACGCCAGGTCTCCCGGCGCCGGATAGGTCATCTCGTACAGCTCCTTTTGAAAGCCGCCGAAATCATAAATCGTTTCATATTTTCCCTCTACCGCGCTGACCGTTTGCACAGGCTCCTCCCAGTGGGCGGAGAAAACCACAATCCCCTTGGGTTTGGGGTGGTTAGCGGCAAAGCTTTTCAGAAAATCATTATAAGCATGGTCCTCCAACACAATCGTAGGCGCCCCATGGGCGAAAAAATAAGATGGCATCATGATCCTTCACTCCTCTTCATTTATTTGGATAGCTCCTGTTCAAGCCAATTGGTAATATCCTGTATGATCTCCCCGGTCATTCCATGGCCCGCCTGGTAGATCCTGAAGGTCAATTCCGGGGCAAGAGGCCGGAATAAAAGCCGGTTGCTTCATGCTGAATCTCCCCTTCCCGACCGGTATCAAAAATATTAGTAATACGAATTGTTTATTTGTATTTATTTTAACTCCGAGGCAGCTGGCATGTCAAATGAAAATTTGCTAATATAAATATAACATTTGTTTTACTAATATTTTGATAAAGGAGAATGGGTTATGGATATCGGTGCCTCCATACGGGCCATCCGCAAGAAAAAGAGCATTACCATTGCCCGGATTTGCGAGGATACGGGATTATCCCAAGGCTTCCTGAGCCAGGTGGAAACAGGCCGGACCTCCCCCTCGATTGCCACATTGGAGAGTATTGCTCGGGCGTTGGGTGTACCGCTGCCTTATCTTCTTCTGCAAAAGGAAGAGCATATGACGATTATCCGCAAAAATGAGAGGAAGATTACGGCCAGCGGCTCTGAACATCTGCGGGTGGAGCATCTGGCGAAGACCCGCCACATGCGGATGATGATGGTGGAGGTTCCGTCCGGAGGTTCAACCGGTCCGGAGGTGCATGCCCATGACGGGGAAGAAATCCATCTGGTGGTGAAAGGGACCATTTGGGCCCGGCAGGGTGAGGATGAAGGGGTGTTTCAAGAGGGAGATTCTTTTTCCTGGAATGCTTGTGTTCCACATACGGTGAAGAATATCGGAGAGGAAACGGCCTTGGTGCTCATCGCCGTCCAGAGGGAATCGGAAGAAGGGGAAGAGTATATATAACTGCCGCGGCAGTTTCCCCTTCCCTCCCGTCTTAATATAAGTCTAACGGACAGCCCCATGGCGAAAGTTATCGAGCCACTGTGCCATCTCTTCGTCGCTGTCTACCTGTAACAGCTTGAAAATTTCATAAGCAAATTCAACAGCGGCTGTTTCATTGGCAGTAATAAACCCACCGTCAACAACAACCTGCGCGGACATATAATTCAACTGGCCGTTATAGCCCGTTTGATTTTGGAAAAGCTCCAGGCTGTCTCCCGTATGCTTTACATGGTCCAGTAAACCGTGTTTACACAAAAAGGTGGTTGCCCCGCATATCGCTGCAACAGGAATATCGGTGTTCTGGACTTTTCTAATGAAATCAGCAATCTCACCGTACTCATGTTCTTCCCAGGAAAGCCCGCCCGGAAGAATAACCATTGCCAGCGCATCAAAATTCTGATACTCACCTATGGAAACATCCACATATGCTTTAACGCCGCCCATGGACTGCTTGGGAGCGTGATCCAGAGCAATAGTCTTGACGGTGTAATCCGTAAAGGAATTCGCAACTGCAATAGCATAGCTTGCTTCCCAATCGCACCAGCGGTCAGTTAAAAGCAACAGAATTTCGTTCTTTATCCTTGTTATAAGCTACTCCCCCATACATGTTTATTCGACCAATCCATTATAGCCTGCCAATAGGCCCGATGGAACGGGAAGAACAGGTACAAAAAAGCTTCCCCCACCATGGGAGAAGCTTCTTTGTTCTATTTAAACCATAACCTTGCACAGATCGTTGGCGAAATCCACCGGATCGGCGACAGGCAGCCCTTCAATAAGAAGCGCCTGATTATACAGCAGCTTGGTGTAAAGCTCGAGCTTTTCCTTGTCCTGGGCCAAAGCACCGTTTAAGGACTTGAAGATATCATGGTTGACGTTGATCTCCAGCACCTTGTCCGCTTTCACGTCCTGGCCGCCGGGCATCGCCTTCAGGGTTTTCTCCATCTCGATGGTAACCTCCCCCTCGGAGGACAAGCATACGGGATGGCTCTTCAACCGTTTGGAGGCACGAACCAGCTTCACCTTGTCGCCAAGAACGTCCTTCATGGCGTCGAACAGATCCTTGTGGCTGCTTTCCTCGGCTTCGTCCTTGGTTTCCGTCTCCTCAATGCCCAGGTCTCCGCCGGACACATTGCGGAATTCCTTTTCCTTATAATTCATTAGCATCTTCACGGCGAATTCGTCGATATCATCGGTGAAGTAGAGGATTTCGTAGCCCTTATCGGCAACCAGCTCGGTTTGCGGCAGCTTCTCGAGACGCTCAACAGACTCGCCGGCAGCGTAGTAGATATACTTTTGCTCCTCCGGCATACGGGACACGTATTCGTCCAGGGTAACCGACTTTTTCTCCTTGGAGGAGTAGAACATCAGGAGATCCTGCAGATCCTCCTTGTTCATGCCGTAGTCGCTGTACACGCCGAACTTCAATTGACGGCCAAAGGCCTTGTAGAAGGTATCGTATTTCTCCCGCTCATCCTTCAGCAGCTTCTGCAGCTGGCTCTTGATGCGGTTTTTGATGTTCTTGGCAATCAGCTTCAGCTGGCGGTCATGCTGCAGCAGCTCACGGGAGATGTTCAGCGACAGATCCGCGGAATCCACCATCCCCTTGACGAAGCCGAAATAATCGGGCAGCAGGTCGCCGCATTTTTCCATAATCAGCACGCCGTTGGAGTACAGCTCCAGCCCCTTCTCATACTCCTTGGTGTAATAATCAAAGGGAGTGCTGCTGGGGATGAACAGGATGGAGTTGTAGTTTACCGCGCCGTCCACACTCAGATGGATATGCTTCAAGGGTGTGTCGAAGCCATAGCGTTTGTCACGGTAGAAACTCTCGTAGTCCTCATCCTTCAGCTCGCTCCGGTTTTTGCGCCAGATGGGAACCATGCTGTTCACCGTCTGCTCCTCGCGGACCTCCTCGAACTCCCCTTCTTCCCCATCCTTGGGCTTGTGGGTGGTAACCTCCATCTTAATGGGGTAACGGATGAAGTCGGAGTATTTCTTAACGATGGCCTTCAGACGGTATTCCTCGAGGAATTCATCGTACTTTTCCTCTTCGGTGTTTTCCTTGATCTTGAGCACGATTTCAGTGCCAGGTGCAGCCTTTTCGGCAGGTTCGATGGTATATCCTTCGGCCCCGGTAGACTGCCAGCGGTGAGCCTCGTCGCTGCCGAAGGCGCGGCTGGTGACGGTAACCACATCCGCTACCATGAAGGCGGAGTAGAAGCCTACGCCGAACTGCCCGATAATGTCGTGACCGTCCTTGGATTCATTTTCGGTTTTGAAGGACAGAGAGCCGCTCTTCGCGATTACACCCAGGTTATTGTCCAGCTCTTCCTTGGTCATGCCGATCCCGGTATCGGTGATGGTCAGCGTGCGGGCAGCCTTGTCCGCTGTAATCTTGATATAGTAATCTTCCCGGTTGAACTCCAGCTTGTCGTCACTAAGCGCCTTGTAATACATTTTGTCAATGGCGTCGCTGGCGTTGGAAATAAGCTCCCGCAGGAAAATTTCCTTTTGTGTGTAAATGGAGTTGATCATCATTTCCAGCAAACGCTTGGACTCAGCCTTAAATTGCTTCTTGGCCATGAATAAATCTCCCTTCCATGCCGGTCATTTGTTCGAAATGTTAGCACTCAGCAATAACGAGTGCTAATCCTTTATTTTTTATACCATAAAGTGGGGTTTCCAGTCAATAAGGAGCCTGCTCGCCTTGTCGTCCATTATCCCCTTTAGTCAGGATGGGCGTGTGAAGGCGGGACGGGGCGACTGCGGAATCCTGCCTGAGGGGAGAGTAGACGACAAAGATGGTGCAGGCACACCGGCAGCCGGAACAGCGGAAGTCCGCTTCCGTTATTCCGACAGAGGCTGCCTTTCACCTCTCAATAGCGGAAGGCAATTTCCGCTATTGCTCGAAACTGAGCGCTGAAGCAGCTACTTTAGAGGAAATAGCGGAATTGTACTTCCGCTAAACGCAACGAACACCCAACTGCTTAGAGAATAGCGGAAATTTGCTTCCGCTATCTGCGGCCCAAGCCGCTATCCGTAGCGCCCCCTGCCACCTGGTCCGCTATCCGTTGCGACAATTCAAACCTCTGCCGCCCTGGCCGCTTACCTGCGCCACAAAACAGCAAAAACCCCCGGTTTCCGGAACCGGGGGTTGGGAATGGAGGCGCGTCTGCGAAGAAGAGGCGCGTTTAGCGGAAGGTCACAAACTCACCTACCGGCTTGCGGTAGCCGCGGGGACGGATATTGTCCTTCACGGACTTGCCGATGGTGATCAGCAGCACCGGCACGTACCGGTCCGGGATATCCAGCACCCGCATCATCTCCTCCTGATTGAAGCCGATCATGGGGCAGGTATCCCAGCCCTTCTCCTTGGCGATGAGCATAAATTGCATGGCGGACAAGGAAGCGTTGCGGATGGCCTCATCCCGCTGGTAGGCGTCATTGTTCTCGTAAGCTCCGGTAATGGTGCCGATCAGCCCGTCATAATCCTGCTGGGACATCACGCCCAGGGTACGCAGGCCGCCATAAATCTCCGGCGCCTTCTCATAGGCCAGCTTATCCCCCAGCACTATAATGGCCGCCGAGGCAGTATGGACTTTATATTGGTTATAAGCCGCCGCACGCACCTTCTCCTTCAGCTCCGGCTCGCTGACCACCACATAATGGGCATGCTGCAGATTATACGCAGAGGGGGCAAGGCGGGTTTGGGCGAAGATTTCCTCCAGCTCGGCAGGGGAGATTTCCACGCCCTCTTCAAAATTCATCGCCGACCGGCGGGCCTGCACAACATCCAGCAGTTCACTCATGTTCATCCAACCTTTCTTTATAGTTATTATCAACTTACATTTTACAAGTAATTTCCGTAAAGTAAGAATACTGCTGTCCCGGGAGATTGTCAACAAGAAAATTCCAGGGTTTTCCGCATGCCCAAAAACCCCTTCCGTCACCGGAAGGGGCTCCTGATCATCACCTATTGCGCCGATTGTTTAAAATGGGCCAAACCTGCTTCATGGGCGGCGACCAGCCGGTCGCACAACGCATCCCATTCCTCATCCAGCTTGAGCAGCTCCGGTTGGCTGCGGTACCAGTCCACTGACTCTTGGATACCGTCCTTAAACCGCTTCACAGCCTTGTACTCAGGTACCAGCGCTTTGATCTTGGCATTGTCGAAGCACACGCTGTTCAGCTTGTCCCCCACCAGTTCACTGTGCAGCTCAGGCAGACAGCCGGTAATAAAATCCGCCGACAGATGCAGCAGATCCGGCTCATACCCCGCCGCTGCGCCCAGATAACGGGTAATTTGGTCCCAGGTCAGCACCTCATCGGAGGTGATCTGATAGGCTTCGCCGATGGCTTCCTTGCGTCCCAAGAGCCCCGCAAAAGCCACGGCAAAATCCGTGTTATGGGTCAGCACCCACAAGGAGGTGCCGTCACCCGGGACAATGATCTTCTTGCCCTGGCGCATCCGTTCCAGAATGCTCCATTGATGCTTCCGGCTGTTGAAGGCCGTAGGAAGCTTATCAATCCCGTAGGTATGAGAGGGACGCACGATGGTCACCGGAAAGCCGTTCTCCGCATGCGCCCGCAGCAAAATGTCCTCGCAGGCAATCTTATTCCGGGAGTAGTCCCAGAACGGGTTGGCCAGGGGCGTTTCCTCCGTGATGAACGGGCTTGCCGGGGGCTTCTCATAAGCCGAGGCGGAGCTGATGAATACATACTGGCCCGTTATACCCGAGAACAGCCGGATATCCGCCTCCACATGCTCCGGCACATAGCTGATCCAGTTGACCACCGCGTCGAAGGTCCGGCCGGACAGCAGCTCCCGGATAGAGGCTTCATCCCGGATATCCCCCTGCAGCAGCTTGGCCCCTTCCGGGACGAATGCCGTGCGGTTGCCGCGGTTCAACAAGTATAACGTATGCCCCTGGGCGATTACACGCTCCGAAACGGCCGAGCTGATCACACCCGTTCCGCCGATAAATAAAATATCCATTGGAGGTTCCTTCCTGTCCCTTTATATTTATCACCAAATGCAGCAAATGCGCGGACAGATATGACTACGGCGCTACTCCCGCCAAGCGGCGGGATGATCCGCAGAGACCATATCCAATTCGGCGGCCTTCAGAGCCGACTCCAGCTGGGCAACGCTTTTGAAGCCGGGGATGCAGGTGCTAACCGCTTCATGCTGCAGGCACCAGGCAATGGCCCATTGGGCCATATCCACACCCTCGGGAACCTCCCGCTCCCGGATGTCCGCTACCTCCTGCAGCCGCTTGTCCGTCGCTTCCCGATCCCGGCTGGAGCGGACGTCATCCTGCCCGAATACGGCACCCGGCTTGTAGTTGCCGCTCAAGAAGCCGCTGGCCAACGGAACCCGGGCCAGAACACCCAGATCATGGCGGAGACAGCTGGCGAAAACCTCTTTTTCCGGAGCGCGGTCAAGACGGTTATATACAACCTGGATGGCTTCCGCCTTCAGACGCGGAGATGCCTCCACCTGCCTTACATTCTCGTTGCTGCCGATGGATATGCCCAAGTGCCGGATTTTGCCCGCCTCCTGCTGCCGGTGGAGCACGTCCCACAGCTCGTCGTTCAGAAGCGCATCATCGCTGCCGGAGTGGAATTGGTATAGATCCACATAATCCGTGCGAAGCGCCTTAAGCGAAGCCTCCAGCTGTTTCACAACACCAGCCGGGCTCCAATCATCCTGCCTTTTGAGATGCCCGTGGAAATGATGCCCGAATTTGGTGGCAATCACCCACTCCGAACGGTTGCCTTGGATGGCTTCCCCGATCAGCGATTCGGAAAGATGGTCACCGTAGCATTCTGCTGTATCAATGAGATTACAGCCCAGCTCCAGCCCTCTTCCGAGAATCTCCTGCACCTCCTTCACTGTAAACTCCTTGCCCCATTCCCCGCCGTACTGCCAGGTGCCGATTCCGATTACGGGCACCTTCAGCCCGGTTTTGCCCAGCCTGCGGTATTTCATCGGTTATCCCTCCTGCCTCATGGGCTCGAATTTGATTCTACAGGCATCATATCATTATCCATTTCGGCTGTTCAACTTAGAGCGGGCGTAGTTCGGAGCCTTGGGTCTGTTTGCAAACACGCCCGCACGAAAAGCAGGAGCATATCCATAACGGACATGCTCCAGCTTCTTAAGCTTTTGGCTGCACAACACCGTCCCAGTGTCCTTGCGGGGTGACCGGCGTCAGCATCCCGGCGATGGCTGCCAGCACGGTGTCGGGGTCCAGTTTGTCCCTTTCGGCCGGCTCCTCGTGCTCACTGATGGACTTCTGGACCATCAGGCCGAACAGGAAGGAGATAATCATAGCCGAGGTCCGGCGCACAGGGACAGTAGGCGGCAGCAATCCCATGGACTGACAGGCCTCAATCCATTCGGCGGTGAAGGTGATCCAGCTTTGCTGGAGATTGACGACAATGCGGGACACATCCGGCTGCTCCTGGCGGCTGAGCAAATAGATGAAGCAGCGGCGCAGGACGATCTGCCGTTGGTTGCCCGGCTCCAGCAGGCCCCTGACAATCACCGTCAGCGGCCCCAGCCTTCCCGGGGCCAGAGACCCGCCCGTTCCACCGGACGGATGGCCTGGGGGTTGACCCTGCGCCTGCCCGAATCCATGGGGATGTCCTCCGTCCCCTGCCCCAGAAGGCGTTTGGCCCGCTCCTGCCCCCTGCCTCTGGTGGCCGGCCGCTTTATTGCGGTACTCCTCCACCTTCTTGATCATGTGCTCCTCCAGAATAAGCCCGAACAGCTCATCCTTGCTCTGCACATAGTGATAGATGGCGCCTTTGGACATGCCTGAGCGCTTAATAATCTCCTGAAGCGTCGTATTCTGGCAGCCGATCTCAGCGGCAAGCCGTTCGGTGGTTTCCAGCACAGCTTTTAGAGTAAGAGAGGTACGGTCCATTCATAGCTTCATTCCTTTTGGCTTTTTTCTTTGGAATAATAACTGTACGGGAAGATATTACCGCGGATGGACACCTTGCGAAGCTCCTTGGCGAAGAAAAGTTTAACCACCTCGTACCGTTCTTCCGTATCCTCATCCTCCAGCATCTCCATACAGCATTCCTGGAGAGAGCCGTAGAAATATTGATCCCCGTCATATTGCAGCATCAGCCGGCCGCCGTTGGAATTGAACAAGGCCATCAGACTGGGAATGTCGTTCCTTTCCTCTTCAAAAAGCACATTTCCGCCATCAAAGTCACAAAACAACACACGCATTGTTATCTCTCCTCATCTTTTATGTAAGATTATCTCGCAAATATCATAGCAAACCGACTGGCGGTTTATAAAGTGTCTATTTTTTGAATTGTGGGATTTGCGCGACAATAACTACAACAAAAAGAACCCCGCCATACGGCAGGGTCCGGAAAATGCTTTATTCTTGTTTGGGGGACCGTTTCTTCTTGCCCTTCGCCAGATTTTCCTCCACACGGAAGGCGGTAATCCGGCGCACCAGCTCCAGAGGCAGAGGGTCCTTAAAGGGAAACTGGACGGAGCCCTTCGCTCCCTTATATGCAGCCAGTTCCTCCTGGAAGGCCTCGATTCCGCTGGGGGCAGGGTAAAACCCGATATGATTCTTAAAAGCGGCAAAATGGACCAGGTTCCCGTTCAGATAAAAGGTCGGCATCTGGTAGCTGATGATTTCCTCCGCCTCCGGAGCCGCCTCCCGGATGGTCCGGCGCATGGACTCCAGCTTGTCCCGGATTTCCTGCGGGAAGTCCGCTATATAAGCATCAATGGAAGCATATCCGCTCTGGGAATCTGACATAACAACGCCCCTAACTTATTGTTCCCGGCGGGTAGAAATCCCCGACCATTGGGCTTCCAACCAAACGTCGAACTCGTCGCCTTTGTCACCTTCGAACGCATCATACAGATCCAGCCGCATTTTGCGCAGCTTCTCCTTAAACTCTTCGTAGGTGTGCCCTTCGGGAAGGCTCTTCTTGATACGGATCAGGGCCTTGCCTGCACCCTTAATCACCTCGCCCTTGCGCCGCGGCGGCAGCTGTACATGCTCTCCCAGCTGCTTCAGGGAGCGGTAAGCCGCCTCCTGAACCGCATACACCGGGTCATTCTCCAAGCGGTGCTTCAAAATATCGACAACCTGCTCATGCTTCAGCTGTCCCAGTTCCTTGACCGCGTCCAAACGGTCCTTCCAGCTGGATGTGCGGCTTGCAGCAGCCTTCAGCTCTTCGTAGCCGGCAGGCAGGGGTTCCTTTTTAGTGTTTTTTGCCAATTGATCGCATCCTGTTCCATTAAGAAATAGTTTTGGTACAAGCCATTATACCACATTCTTCCCTGCCCTGCCCATCTGCCGTCGAATTGTATGGCAAAAGCCCGGGCGCCCCATCATAATATAGTGAGAGGAGGGAAAACCATGCAGAAGAAACATACCGCCAATGCCATCACCCTGTCCAGAATCGCCCTGCTACCTTTTCTTCCCCTGGCTTCCGGGAATGTGATGCTATTCTGCATCCTGTATCTGTTGTGCGGAGCAACGGATATGGCAGACGGGTGGATCGCCCGCAAAACCGGCAGCCACAGCCCGTTGGGCGCCCGGCTGGACAGCATTGCGGATCTGTGTATGTTCGGCGCTGTTTTTGTCTGGTGCTGGCTCCGGATGGGTCCGGATGTCCGGCCGTTCCTGCCTTGGGTCATCCTCACCATCGCAGTCCGGGGGCTGAATCTCGCCGTAGCCGCGTGGAAATACCGCACCTTCGCCATCCTGCATACCTGGGGAAACAAGCTGACAGGAGCGCTTCTGTTTATCGCCCCCTTCATCATCGCCTCCGGCTATTACGCCTTTTTGTGGCCCGCCTGTATTCTCTCCGTCCTCTCTGCTTGTGAGGAACTGCTGCTCCATCTGTCCTCTCCGCGTCTGGATCTGAATAAACGGGGGTTCCTTTTCAAGGACCCGTCAAGGACGTAGCTAGGACTTACCCTTTTCCTTCAGCCGGAAAGGGTTGTTCACCGTAAGCACCAGATCCTCCCCCCTCCTAGAGGTCCCAATAATCACCTCATCCTGCCACCTCTGATAGAAATAAATCGGGATGGCGGTTCCGAACATGATCAGAAACGCACCCCAATAATTCAGCTGGTGGAAGCTGTAGAGCCAACCGTCAAGAAACCACGGATTCAGCACAAAGGTGAACCCCGCGTCGACAACCAGATTCACCAGGAAAAACAGCCACCACCTGTGATAGGTCAGCCGAAAAATCCAGAGGGTTCCAATAAAAAAAGGACCGAACAAAATCGGCAGAAGTGTAATGTTTCCCCATGCAAAAAGGTATTGGTCAATGGTCCACCAATTGTAATGGTAAGCGGCCTCCGAAACTAAGGGCATCGCCAGCATAGCCAGAAGGGTAGCCGGCATAAACCGCTTAATATCCTGTCTCTTCATGAAAAAAAGCGAAAACCATGGAGCAATCATGCCCACCCAGAGCAACATTTTCGTCATCATAGGGCTCCCTTTTATCCGGATATAGGATCAGGATGCCCCTTCCAATTCATTCCATACACGAAACTTCGTCATAACCGCATGATCTTCGGCAGCGCTTTCCTGTCAGGTTATTCCGGGAAACAGCTGTTGCTGTCGCTTACCGGGGCCTCCAGCTTTTTTGTCAGTATTTCCCGGGTAATGACAAGTTGGAGGCCTTGGTCAACCGGAGATTCCATCCATTCGTCAAATCCTGCCCTCAGCTTCCACTCTGACCAAAATTTCGTTGACGGTTTCCTCCGGCGTTTGCTCAGAATTATCCAGCCATAATCCGATTTTTGGCGTTTCTTCATGGAACAGACGGTAGAAGCCCTCCACTGAAAACGAGCCATACCCGGTTTTACCCCGCCCCGTTTCTCTTCTAGCGACAATTTCCGGCCGGGGGCAAAGCGCCACCACATAAAGCGGGCGATGGCGGATCATGTCCACAAACTCCCCCAGGGCTCGTCCGATGTAATTGTCCTGTACCACCACTTGAAACCCCGCCTCACAATAAGCCTCCGCCGTGTCTGCCGCCAGCCGGTAGCGGAGCCGAAGCTGCCTCATCGCCTCCTCCGAAGGTTCGGGGGACATCTCCTCTCTTCCCGACACCACCATTCTCCGGAATACATCCCCGCGCACATGGACACCCCGGTCAAAACGCTCCGCCAATAACTGTGACACCGTGGATTTGCCGGCTGCCATAACCCCGGTCACTACTATGATTCCTGCTTGCTCCAGCATGCTCTTTTCCTCCTCAAGAAATAATTTACCCTATATATCTTTCACAAAGTAAATAACCCGTTCCGTTTCCCGGAAGCCGCTGTTGTGATGGAAGGCTTGGCTTAGGGTATTGTCCTGCAGGCAGTCTGAGGCAAGCTGGGCCAGCCCCTTGTCTCTTGCGAATTGCTCGGCCCTGGCGATCAGCTGCCGGGCCACTCCCCGGCGTCTCCATTCCGGAAGCACATAGATGGCCTCCAGGAAAGCGACCGGGGAGCTATCCGTGCCATTCACATAGTCCTGCCGTACAGAAATATTCATAAAACCCACGGCTTGTCCATCCTGCATACACAGAAATCCGGTTTCTTTGCCCGTTGCCAAAAAATCCGCATACTCCGTCTCCAGCTCCCCGGCGGAATGTCCCGCAAACAAACGGGAGGCAAGCCCCACCCATAATCCCAGGTTCGATAAATCTGCCTGCACAATCTCCATCTCCATCTTCCTTTCTTCATATATAAATGAAAACCGTCTGTGCTGCGGTTGCCCGCTGCCCGGAAACGATGCAATTCTATTCAAATATACCACTTTATACCGATAGCATATTCTTATGGACAGATAAAAGAATAAATAAAAACTTTCTCTACCACCTGCCGTATAATCTTAGGTATAATCGACAGGTGCTTTTAAAAACAAAGAAATCTGGTGATGACATGTTTCAAATCAAGTGGTTGTGGCAGAATCTGAAAGGGGACCGGGCACGGTATGTAATAGCCCTCTGCCTGTCCGTGCTGACAGCCTCGCTCACTGTAGTAAACCCTTACATCGGCCAGCAGATTGTGGACACCTTCATCTCGGGAAGCAGTGCACTGGAAAATCTCAGCACCCAGAAAACGCTTCTCATTACCCTGTGTTTGTCCATGATCGGATTTTCTCTTCTGCGGACGGGTCTTGCTTATCTGACCTACATGCAGTACGAGCGTTCCTCCCAGAACATGATGTACCGGGTGCGTATCTTCCTGTATAACAAAATCCAGGGCCAGGATATGCATTACTACGACCACAACCGGACCGGGGACCTGATGACCAAGATGACAGGCGATCTGGAAATGGTACGCCACTCCATGGCGTGGATTGTCAAGATGATCATTGAATCGCTGGTGGTGTTTGCTGCGGCGCTGATTTACTTCTTCAGCATCGACGTGCAGCTGACCCTGTGGCTCCTGATTTTGTCCCCTGCGATTTTTATGACGGCCTTCCTGTTTGCCAAACGGGTCCGCCCCATGTACGTGGACCTGCGCGAGAAGCTCTCCCAGCTGAATACCACCACCCAGGAGAACATCGCCGGCAACCGGGTTGTGAAAGCCTTCGCCCGGGAGGAATACGAGGTAGAGAAATTCACCGAGAAGAACGTGAACTTTTCCAAGGCCAATAAAGCGGCCGCCATGGTCTGGCTGGATTATTTCCCGTTTCTGGAAACCTTCGCCCAGGGCTTCAGCGTCATTCTGATGCTGGCCGGCGGGATTTTCGTCATGAACGACCGGATTACCTTCGGTGAATTCGCCGCCTTCTCGTCGCTATTGTGGGGATTGTCCAACCCGATGCGGAACATCGGCATCATCATTAACGATATTCAGCGTTTTATTGCCAGCTTGAATAAGATTGTCGACGTCTTCTATGCCAACCCGCGGATTGCAAACGGACACAATGCCTTGGTAAAGCGCCGGTACCAAGGGCGTATCGAGTTCGATCATGTCACTTTTAAATATGATAACGTCACCGTTCTGGACGATATTAACCTGAAGGTGAGCCCCGGGGAAACCGTGGCCATTATGGGCTCGACCGGCTCGGGCAAAACCTCCCTGATCAACCTGATCCCGCGTTTTTACGATGTATCCAAAGGACGGGTGCTGGTGGACGGTGTGGATGTGCGCAAGCTGGAGCTTGACGAGCTTCGCTGGAATGTGGGGATCGCCACCCAGGATGTGCTGCTGTTCTCCGACACCATCGACGGCAACATCGCCTACGGCAACCCCGAGCTTCCCGAAGCCGACGTGGTGAAGATGGCCGAGCTGGCGGCAGCCCATGATTTTATCAGCAAAATGCCGGAGGGCTACGACACCATCGTAGGCGAACGTGGCGTCGGTTTGTCAGGCGGGCAGAAGCAGCGGATTGCCCTGGCCCGTGCCTTGGCGGTGCAGCCGCCGATCCTCATCCTCGACGATACCACCTCCGCCGTGGACCTGGAGACAGAGGAGCATATCCAGAAGAGTTTGCGGGAGCTGGAGTTCTCCTGCACCAAGATTATCATCGCCCAGCGGGTATCCACCACCGCCAACGCTGACCGGATCTTCATTCTGGACAACGGCAAGGTTATCGAGGAAGGCACCCACGCGGAGCTTCTGGCCAAACGCGGATATTATTATGAAGTCTTTATGCTGCAGAACGAGGGTATCGGAAGGCAGGTGAACGCCAATGGCAAGGAATAAGTTCGATATTGACGAAAACCTGGAATCGCCGTTTGACATCAATCACTTCAAGCGGGCCATGATTTATATCCGGAAGCAAAAAAGCCCCATGATTCTGGCCTTCACCCTAAGCGCGCTGTCTGCAGCCGTTGGCCTCTCCGCCCCGCTGATCATGCAGCATATCGTCGACGTGGTCATTCCCGATAAAGCAGTGGGCGCCCTGGTGGGCTGGTCGGCTCTGATCCTGTTCACCATCGTAGCCAGCGTCATTATGGCGACATACCGTTCCCGGATTATGACCCGGGTGGGCCAGGACATTATCTTCGATATCCGCACGGATCTGTTCAAGCATCTCCAGGAGCTGCCGTTCCAGTATTATGATGACCGGCCCCAGGGCAAAATCCTGATCCGGGTCGTCAACTACGTCAACTCCGTATCGGATGTGCTGTCCAACGGGATAATCAACTTTGTGCTCGAAATCGTCAACCTGCTGTTTATCGCCATCTTCATGTTTATGGTCAATGCCAAGCTATCCCTCCTGATTCTGGCGGGACTTCCGGTATTCCTGGCCCTGATGATCCTGATCAAGAACGGCCAACGCCGGGCCTGGCAGGCGGTTTCCAACAAAAGCTCCAACGTAAACGCCTACCTTCAGGAAAGCATCAGCGGTATCCGTGTCACCCAGATTTTCACCCGGGAGCAATACAATGAGGGCACCTTCACCCGGCTGGCGGGCAACTTCCGCAAGGCATGGATGCATGCCCAATTGTACAACGGCTTCATTCCGTTTGCCGTAGATAATCTGGCCACCATCGTATCCACCTCTATCTACCTGGTGGGACTGCTGATTCTGGGGCCGGAGGAGGTCACCTTCGGGGTCATCATCGCTATGACCAGCTATGCCGCCCGCTTCTGGCAGCCGATTCTGAACCTGTCGAACCTGTACAACTCCTTCATCAACGCTGTGGCTTATCTGGAGCGTATCTTCGAAACACTGGATGAACCGGTGACAGTAAGCGACATTCCCGACGCACTGGAGCTGCCGCCCATCAAGGGTGATGTGGCCTTCGATGATGTGACCTTCGCTTATGAGCCGGGCCGCAATATTCTGGAGCATCTGTCCTTCAAGGTAAAAGCCGGGGAAAGCATCGCTCTGGTAGGTCCTACCGGCGCAGGCAAAACCACCGTGGTGAACCTGATTTCCCGGTTCTACAACATCACCGGCGGACGGATTCTCGTGGACGGCTATGACATCAACCAGGTGACCCTGAAATCCCTGCGCAGCCAAATGGGCATTATGCTCCAGGACAGCTTCATCTTCTCCGGCACCATTCTGGACAATATCCGTTACGGCAGGCTGGATGCTACCGAGGAAGAAGTGATCGCCGCAGCCAAGGCTGTCCGTGCCCATGATTTTATCCAGGAGTTCGAAATGGGTTATAAAACCGAGGTAAACGAACGCGGCTCCAAGCTGTCCCAAGGCCAGCGCCAGCTGATCTCCTTTGCCCGGACCCTCTTGGCGAATCCGCGCATTCTGATCCTGGACGAAGCCACCTCCTCCATCGACGCCAAAACCGAGCGCCTGCTGCAGGAAGGGCTGAACGAGCTGTTGAAGGGCAGAACCTCCTTCATCATCGCCCACCGGCTGTCCACAGTAAAGAACTGCGACAGAATCATGTATGTGGCGGACAAGGGTGTGGCGGAGGCAGGCTCCCACGACGAGCTCATCGCCCGCCGTGGCCTGTATTACCGGCTGTATTCCGCGCAGAAAATGGAAGCATAAGCGCCTTGTAAGCGCCAAAAAACCCCCGGCCCTCTTGTGGAGGGCTCCGGGGGTTTTTATGTTGTCCTGCAGGCTGCAGCCGGCAGATTTAATTTGGTGCTGCGCTCTTCCAAGCCGGCAGCTTGGCCATGGTGCGTGCCGCAATGCCACGGGCGGCTTGTCCGTCCAGTCCTTGGGTCCGTACGAGAAAACCGGTCATCCCTTCCAGCCTTTCGTCATAAGACTGCATGGTTCCATCCGGCCTGGCGCAGAATCGGCAATAGTCCTTGCTTTCATCCCCGCCGGGATAATCTGTGGCTTGTGTCATGGGCATGCCGCAGGCAATGCATATGTTCATGCTTCTTCCTCCCTGGTTATAAGCAGCTCCGCTCCGTCTTCAGCCAGGCAGCTGAACCGAGTCGTACGCCTCCAATGCCAGCCCCAGGCACTGGGTAATCCCCGTTACACCGCTGACGGTCAGAGTCATCACGATGGTGTCCCGGATCTCCTCCCGGGTTGCTCCCGCCCGTTTAGCCATGGGCACATGTGCCGCCACCGCTCCCGCTTCCCCCCGCGAGGCCTTAATGCCGATGTAGATCAGCTGCCGCACCTTATCGTCCAAGGACGTGTGGGACAGGGTGCCGATCAGCTGGTCGAAGGCCTTGGCCGCATCCGGCGCCTCCTCCCGGAATAGTTGGAACGCATTTTTACTGGACATGATTACCGCTTCCCCTCGAATGGATTCACTCCCAAATCCTTCAAACCCTCTACTCCCAGCTCTGTCAGACAATAATGCTTGGGATTCTCCTCATCCCGTTGAAACCAGCCCAGCTCCAAAAGCCGTTCGAACAGCCGGTTGCCCAACGTCCCTCCCAGATGCTCGTAGCATAGCTTGGCCTTCAGGGGAATAGGGTCAGTTTGCGTTCTCCGCAACGCCATGGCAGATCAGCTCCTTCTTATGGATAAGCTTCAAATAATGCTCCGTCAGGGTCTGTCCATGGCGGCGGAGAACCCCTCCCTCCGGAGCGAATAAATCCCCGTTGCCCAGATAATAATGGACCAGCCCCATCCACGTGTTAAACAGCAGGCTCAAGGGGAGCTCCGCCTCTCCTTCCACACCGCCCGTTTCCGCTCGGTCCCGCTCCAGCACTTGGCTGAAGTGGAAGGAAACGGCTGACTGAAGCCCGGTCCAGGCATCCCTGGCCTCCTGCGGAAGCAGCCGGTTCTCGATGACCAGCCGGGTATAGAAGGGTTCATGCCTGCTTATGCCGGCAATATGGACGTCAAGAAACTCCCGGAGCGTCCGGCAGGAAACCGCCGACAGGTGGGTGTCTTGGGCAATTTCACCGCAATAGGCTTCCAGCACCTCTGCAACCAGCCGCTCCTGAGTGGGAAAATGGAGGAACACCGTACCGTGGGAAACACCCGCCGCCTTGGCAATATCGGCCATTCGGGAGGCTTGAATACCCTGGGAGGAGAAAACGTCATAGGCGGCCTGCAGCAGCGCCGTTCGGGTCTCTTCCTTCTGCAATTGGCGCGTTGTTTTCTTCATCGCTGACTCCTTAATCACTGACTGTAAAGTCATTATATTCCCAAAAGAAAATCCTGTCTACAGGGAAGACAGGATGACTTGCTCCGCACTGCACCGGGCCCCGGCTACACAATCCGCTGCAGCTTGCTTAACACCTCGAAAAAATCCTTCAGCCGTTCTATCCCGATTTCACGCTCTACAGCTGCTTGGGCCTCCTCCCACAAGGGCATCGCCTCATCCAGCTTGGTTTGGCCGCCGGCGCTTAGGGAAACGGATTTTTTCCGGGAATCCGCTTCATCGGGCTTTACCTGGACGTATCCTTTTTTGCGGAGGGTCTCCACATTCCGGGTCACGGTGGTCTGGTCCATCAGGGCCAGCTCCGCCAGCTCGCCGATGGAGATCTGGGGATGGGCGGAAATATCCACCAGCAGCCCGAATTGCGCCGCAGGCAGCCCTGCGGGCAAAAAATGCCTGTCATAAAATTGCGTCACCGCTCTGGCGGTCATCCGCATCTGCTTGCATGCGCATTTATGGACGGAATGGCCTGCTGCCATACTTGTCACTTCCCTCTTTATGCTTCCAGCTGCAGCTCCTCCCGGACGGCTTGGGCCATACGGCGGATTCCGTCATGGCTGCTGCCGCAGGCCTGTAGAATCGGGTTGCGGTAGCCATCCCGGTAATTGTTGCGCATATAGTTTAACACATTTATTTTCCACTTCCATAATTCTTCCGGGGATAAATAGAAAAATTTGGGCTGGATCTTTTCCCGGTATGTGTCCTCCGTCAGCTCCAGAATCCGCTCCGGCTCCAAAAGCTCCGCCACCTCCGGCAATCCGGGGAAATCCAGGGTCTCCTTCCATTGGTTCCGGTTCATGGGACAGGCATCCTGGCACAGGTCACAGCCGTAGATGCAGCTCCCGAAGCTATGGCGGAGAGGCTCCTGCCAGAGCTCGCGGCCGCCGAAGGTGGTCATGTAGGAGATACAGGCGGCGGGCTGCATGACGTATGGTGCCGACAAGGAGCGGGTGGGGCAGGCGGACTGGCATTTGGTGCAGTTTTTGGGGCATGGGGGCAATACTTCCTGCTGGCGCAGCTCCATCTCTCCATCGGTCAGCCACGCCTCCAGATGGACCCAGGAACCACTTTTGGTGTAAAGAAAATTATTCCGCCGTATGATGCCGAGCCCGGCCTCCAGAGCCGCCCAGCGCAGGCCCACCACACCGAACTTCCGGTTGCCGGCGGTGCGCAGCCCCAGCTCCTGCAGATATTCCTCCATCAAGAGACTGCTTTGGTATTCCGTGGTATTGGCATCCGCCCGGACATCCGTCAGATAGGTTTTGGCGATACGGCCCTTCACCTGCTCCGGAATCCGGTACTTGCCGTAAGGCATGGCCAGGACCACCACCGACCTCGCCCATGGGAAATGGACCAGTGGCTCCGTCAACCTCTGCTGGTTCCGGTAAAAGGGCACGGATTCCGGAAGCTTCTCCATCCGCTCGAGAAATTTATCGCGGTAGCCGTCCATAGCCCCAATAGGAATAATGCCGCAGCCCTCATACCCCAGCTCCTCCGCACGCTGCCGGATCAGCTGTTCCTTGGTAAGTGCCATGCCGGTGGCCTCCTTTATATGTATATGCATATATAGTCCGTAAATGATTCGCTGCGTCAAACAGTGAGGCTCGCAGCACCCGTCATCCGGTTTATATGTATATGCATATATTATTCCTGCCTGCCACAGGTGTCAAGCGGACTCCTGCAGGCAATCGGCGCGAGGAGGCGGAGGTCCCAAACACAGCTGTGTATGATTTTTCATATACAAAATAGGAAAATTTCCGCGAACAGGTCATTAAACACGAATTTTCATATATAATTCGGCCGATATGACCGCACCGGGCTATTTATATATGAAATTTCGAGTACGATCGCTCCCAACGGCCCGAATTCCAAAATTAAACACGATATTTCGAGTTCATGTATTTAACACTTACTGGATACCACTTCCGTTTACTCCCACCCTCTGGTCACTCTAATCCGTATCGCCAAATACTCTGGTTCCCCTCCCCGCTTCCCTCTTCGGCTTCACCGGAGACTCCGGCACGGCTTTCAGATTCATCCTGTTCAACCCTCACGCTTTGGTGTATTCTGGTAGGAACAGAAAGGCAGGTTCCGACCATGAATGAGACCTTAAACACAACACCCAAAGATCTAAGCACCTCCTCCAGCAGGGCAAAATCCGGGGCGCGACTGATCCTGATTCTCGGGGCCCTGTCCGCCTTTGGGCCCTTGTCCCTGGACATGTACCTGCCCTCGCTGCCTGCCCTGGCCAGGGATTTAGGCAGCGGCGCCTCCCAGGCCCAGCTCAGCCTCACCTTCTGCCTGCTGGGTTTGGCCGTAGGCCAGCTGCTGGCCGGCCCCTTAAGCGATGTGCGCGGACGGCGGGGTCCGCTGCTCATTAGCCTGGCGGTATATTTCGCCGCTTCCCTGGCTTGCGCCTACAGCCCAAGCATCTGGGCGTTCTGCGCCCTGCGCCTGATCCAAGGTCTGGCGGGAGCGGCAGGCATCGTCCTCAGCCGGGCCGTGGTCCGGGACATGTACACCGGCACCGAGCTGACCCGCTGCTTCGCCATGCTGATGCTGGTCAACGGCGCCGCTCCCGTCCTGGCCCCCATACTGGGCGCCCAGCTACTCAATTGGACCTCCTGGCGGGGCATCTTCCTGATCCTGGCGGCCATCGGTATCATCATGCTGGCCTCCGTCTGGCTGTGGCTGCCGGAAACCCTCCCCCGCGACCGCCGGGCACGGGGAGGGCTGCCCCAGACGCTGGCGGCATTCCGGGACCTGCTCCGGGACCGGCGTTTTGTGGGGCTGGCCTTGTCCCAAGGCTTTATGTATGCCGCCATGTTCGCCTACATTTCCGGCTCCCCCTTTGTGCTGCAGGATCTCTACAAGGTTTCGCCGCAAGGCTTCAGCCTGGTGTTCGCCGTGAACGGCCTGGGCATTATCCTGGCCGGACAAACCGCCGGCAGACTGGCGGGCCGGGTCCGGGAGGAGCGGCTGTTTGCTGCGGGCATCGCCATGGGACTGGCCGGCGGGCTGGGCCTGCTGGCTTCGGTGCTGGCGGATGCCGGGCTTGCAGCCATCCTGTGCTGCCTGTTCCTGGTCGTCTCCAGCATCGGCATTGCCTCCACCTCCGGCACCTCCTTGGCCATGGAGCACTACGGCCATGCGGCAGGCAGCGCCTCCGCCCTGCTGGGACTGGTTTCCTTCATCGCCGGGGGAATCATCAGCCCCCTGGTGGGACTGGGCGGGCAAGGAACCGCCCTGCCTATGGGTGCGCTGATCGCCGCTGCGGAGGTCGGAGCGCTGCTATGTTACGTCAGCCTGGCAAGCGGCACACGCAGAAAAGCCAGCCGCCGGACCTGACCGGAAACCGGCGGCGGTTAGAAGTGGCTTTTGGCATGAATAAGGGTATAGTTACATAAGCAAGTATGGTTCCGAATGGGAGTGTCCAGGTCCAAAACTCAACTTCGTTGGAGGGATCGCGCATGAAGAGTCCGGTTCAGCTTGGCTATACCTTGGGAACAAGCCTGCTGCTGTCTGCCGCAGCTTACTTTTATGCATCCAATTGGGGGGCGCTCAGCCGCGGGGAAAAGCTGGCGCCTCTTCTTGCTGCCATCATCTTGATGTATGCGCTCTCCGAATTCTTCGCACGGAGACCCGGCCGGGCGTTTCTCAGCCGTCTTTCCTTATTGGCAGGCTGTCTGTTTTTCGGCGTGGGTGTTGCCCTGGTTGGTCAAATGTATAACTCCCATGCCGACAGCTACACCCTCTTCGCGGTCTGGCTGATCCCCGCTCTGCTGCTGGCTGTAATCACACGCTGGCCGCCCTTTTCTGTGCTCAGCTTTATCTTGGCCCATCTGGCCTACCTGCTGTATTTCTTCCCGGGCTTCCGCTCCAGTGCAATTTCGGAATGGCGCATCGTCAGTGTTCTGCTGGCTGCAGCAGCCGTGAATCTGGTCATCCTCTTTTTGGCAGAACGCCGTCTGGTTGCTTCACCGGCCATCAAAGCCCTGTCCTTTATTACCGCCTTTGGCTTGATGCTGTATGCCTCCAATTCCTTCTTTCTTGAGAGCCTGGGCGTTTGGGTGAACCTGCCCCTGTTCCTGCTTCTGGCATTCGCCGCCCCTTACTACTACCGAACCCGTCAAAAATCCTTCCTGCTGCTGAGCGGGCTGTTCATCTCCATTCTGGCCATCGTAAAATATACGGAGCTGCTGATTCATTTCCTAGACGAAAGCTTCATTCTGTGGAGCCTCATCTTCGTTGTGTTATTTATCTGGGGAAATGTCCGTTTCCTGAATCTGGTCCGCTCCTCTCCCTCCGCCGCGGCGGAGGACAATCCAAACAGCGATGCCGTTTCTGCGCATAACGCCTTTACCATGTGGGCCTCCCGGATCCTGGCGGCAGCGGCGATTGCCATTGCCACAGTGCTGGGAACAGCTGTCATCATCGGCTTCCTCGTCCTCATTCTGGAGATTGACCATCCCGAATATGCCATGTGCGCGCTAGGCGCCATTGCCACTATAGGAGCCATTGCCGCCGGGAAGCTGAACGGAGTCGTACGGTACACCTTTTTGACCTGCGGCATGGTTGTGGGAATGTCCTCCGGCATTATCCTGGACAGTTTTCCGGTTCTGCTTTTCTTCTTGCTGACGGCGGTGGGGGCATTTGTCTTTATTCCAGGCACCGTTCAGAGGATTTACTGCCTGGTTGCCGGTGCGGTGATGGGCTGGGTGGTGCTGGATTGGATGCTGGACGGCGACCTTCCGGTGTTTTCCGCCTTGGGCGCAGTTCTGCTTATACTCCTGCTGGCCGCTTGGCTGCTCATCAAACAGCCTGGCGTGCGTTGGCCATTGTTATACGGAGGGTATCCGTCGTTTTTACTGGTCTTTTATATCCTCACCTTTATTACCGAAGGAACGGCCTATTATCTGATGAACGGACTGTTTTTCCTGACGGTTACGGCCGCCGTGCTGCTCAGCCTCCGTCGGTCTCTGACGTGGGTTTATGTCATCAGTCTGATTTTCTGGACCGCATTCCTGGTGTACAAATATTATGATTTGGCCTGGAAGCTGCTCCACAAATCCTTCAGTTTGGCCTTGGCGGGTTTAATCTTGCTGGGATTGACCCGGCTGTACGAAAGAAGGCTGGGCGACAGCACGGAGCTGTCCGCTCTGTGCACAAACCGGCGGCGCACTACCGTATGGCTGCTAGCAGCGGTAACCCTGCTGCAGCTCGGATTTCTCTCGGCGCAAACCGCCCGCAGTGAATGGCATCTGGCCCATGGCCAAACCATTAAGCTGGAATTGGCGCCTGTGGACCCCCGCTCCATGCTGCAGGGGGATTACGTGATCCTCTCTTACGAAGTTTCCCGTCCGGAATGGGACGAAGCACAATGGAACAGACTGGAGTCCAAAGGCAAAGCAGCCCTGGTGCTTGCTCCCGATGGGGCGGGGGTTTACCGCCTGGAGAGGCTGTACGAGGAAGGCAGTTCTCTTCAGGAAGGGGAGGTGCTGATTCGTGGCAAATGGGACGGATACCGCGGCTTTGATTTCGGCATCGAGCATTATTTTATTCCCGAGGGTACAGGTATCGATCTGGTCAACCAGGTCCGTTACGCTGAGGTGAAGCTGTCCTCAAAAGGCGATGCCATCCTGGTGCGGCTGACAAACGGATAGGCCGTACGGAAGCTTCCCGTTGAATCATGCTCAGCTTGCATTCGAAAAAACCGCCCCCAGGCTCGTTCCCGGAGGCGGTTCTGCTTGTTTATACCTTACATATTCCCGGTGTCAGCGGGCTCCTCCTGCTCCACAAAGGCCTTCAGGAGCGACAGCTTGTCCTCCCAATAGGCTTCGAAGAACACCAGCCATTCCCTGACCTCTGCCAGAGGCTCCGGCCGCAGCCTGTAGCGGGTCTCCCGCCCCGTTCTCCGGGAGCGGACAAGTCCGGCATCGGATAAGACATGCAGATGTTTGTTCACCGCGGTGCGGGAGATAGGAAAATGCTCCGAAATAGCGGCAATGGGCAGCTCCTCGTCCGCCAGCAGTCTCAGAAGCTTGCGCCGTGTCGGATCGGCGATAGCCTGGAACACATCATGCCTGAGAGCGGGTGCAGCCACGGTTAAGCCTCCACGTACTGGACAAGCGCCTTATGCACAATGCTCTCCCAGCCGCCGTCCATAATGCCGCGGATAACAGGATGGGGCTGCCCGAATTCGGTGAGTTTGTCCGCCTCCCAGCCGGAATGGATGAGGGTAAACTCCGTTTTATTATCCTCCAAGGCCACCAGCAGAAACTCCAGATGCCAGTCCTTCCCCCAATCGAAGCCCAGCTTGTTAGGCGGGTCCACCTCGGTTACCTTGCACGGAGAGTCGCCGAACTGCCCAGATTTCAGCACAAATTCATGTCCGGCCACAGGCTCAAAGGTATTCTCCATCCACCAAGCGGCAATACCCTGGGAGGTAGCCACCGCTTTCCACACCTTATCGACGGGTGCGTTCAAAATAACCGTTTTCCGGATTTCCGGCATTGTTCCCTGATGCTGCATCTATGTTCCTCCTCTAATCGTGACACCTATAGGTTTCATGAGTATAATAACACCCTATGGTTTCATATTGCAAATAGAACCTATTCCCAGCCCTCTGCAGCGCTGGATTAGCGTGGCCACCGGTAAGCAGGCACATACCGGAGCATAGCCTGGAATAACACGCTCCATTGGCGCAGGGTCAGGGAAGCCGCAGACTGGCTCCTCTCCGCTTCAGCCTCCCTCAGGACTACCTTTATTTGGGCCGCCGTAAAAATCAGCTTCATCGGTTCATGGATAGGATGCCCGGCAGCCTTCAGGAGAAAACGGGCAAAGGCGCAAAATCGCCCGTATTGCCCTTGCGGCAAAAGCGGCTCCTTCCTTCGCTCCACATAGAGAATGCTTCCATCCACCTTGGGCGGCGGCGAAAAACAGGTGCGAGAGACCAGCCCTCTTTTTTCCATATGGTAATTCATCCTCCATGCCAGCACACGCGGATCCGTACAGCTCGATGCTGTAAAGCGGATGGCAGCACCTTTTTCCACAATAAAAGCTCCCCGCTGCACATTCCAGCTTTCCCGTCCCAACAGCCTTTCCAACACCTCGGTAGTAATGGCAAAAGGCAGATTCGACACGGCAGTAAACGGCCGGTCCGGCAGCTTCATTGTTCGAAAGTCCCCTTGGTGCACGGTGATATGGGGAAAAGCTGCCGTTTTTGCCCGCAGGCTTTGCACAAATTCCGCATCCCGCTCTACGGCAATTACCTTGCCGGCAACAGCCAGAAGGGGCAGAGTCAGCGCCCCTTTCCCTGCACCAATCTCCAGCACGGTATCAGCAGGACCTGCTGCTGAGAGGCGGACCAGCTCTTCGATGGTTTTCCGGTGGTGCAGCAGATGCTGCCCGGAGAAATTGGCGGACACGGCGCGGGCCGCCCCGGTACTGGGTTTATTCCGGTTTCGTTTTCTATTCATTTCAAGCCACTCCCCATTGGTAACTTCCCGAGTCTAATAAAAAAAGCAGGCATCTGCCTGCTGCGGGAAAAACCGTTGGTGGGCCTAAGCCTCCTATAAAAAGACGTACCCGAATAAACCGGCCTGTTGGGCAGGTGCGGTTAAATATCGGCACTCCTGCAGCGTGGGCTGCGAATGCCAACAAAAAAAACGCCAAAAAGAGGCAGACCTGTCGTCCCCTCTCCCGGCGCTTCCTGTTCACGGGTATCCTCAAATGGGCAGACCGATTCCGTTTTGCTCCGCGTGCAGGCAGAGCCCTTGTACATGTTTAGTTGCTGCGAAGGCAATGTACAAAACGAAATCTTCCGTAAGAAATAACACCCATATGAGAACAACCCTCCGTTCCTCCGGGCGTGTTTGCAAACACGCCCTTGATGCTTGCAGCATATCATGCCCGTACTGGCGCGGACAAAGGAAAGTTTTCCTATACCTGTTGTTTCGGCTCCGGCTCCAGCTTAAGGACCTCGGTAAGCATCAAAACCGGCAGCGCTTGGCCGTATGTCATGGGACACAAGGGAATGCGCCGGTAATCGTCCAACGTCGCTCCCATGCCGGTGCCGTAGGATACCTGCCCCACCGTGCCGTCTTCGCCGATTTCCTGGATCACCGCCAACGCCGCTTTTTTTCCCACCGTAAGAAAACGGGGCTCCAGATAACCCAGACGGACCGCCTTCAGAATCCCGTAAGCAAATCCCGCGGTACCTGAGGTTTCCACATAGCTGTCCGGATCATCCAGCAGCGTATGCCACATGCCGCCTTCATGCTGGAGCCGCTCCAAAGCAGCAGCCTGGGCCTTGAGGGCGTCAAGCAGGAACCATTTGACCCCTGCATCCAGGTCCTCCACAATGTCCAAATAATCCACCACGCCCGCCGTGTACCAGCAATTCCCCCGGGCCCACAGCGCTTCGGCAAAATGATGGTGTCCTTGGAAGGTCCAGCCGTGGAACCAAAGCCCGGTTTTGCGGTCGGTCAAATATTTGATATGGACCAGGAACTGCCGTACGGATTCGGCCAGATAATCCTCCCGTCCAAACAGCTTGCCCGCCCGGGCCAGGAACAGCACCGTCATAAACAGGGTATCGTCCCACAGCTGTCCATCATTGGCTGCACCGGACACCACATGCTGGAGGCCCCGATCCTCCGTACGCGGCATCTCCTCCATCACCCACTGGGCCCACTCCCGGCACAAAGAAAGGAAATCCTCCCGTCCGGTTTCCGCGGCCAGGAAGCTTAGGGTCAGCATGGGGCACATGGTGTTGACGTTCTTCTCCGGTAGGCCCCTTCTGATGTTGTCCTCAAACCAGGCGATCAGAAAATCCCGTATCTCGGTTTTGCCAGTTTCCCGATAGTAGGCGTACAAGCCGTACAAACCTACTCCCTGAGCCCATTCCCAGGTATCCATACGAATGATACTGATGGGGCATTCCTCCTGAAGCCCCGTAACGTTACCCAAATGCTGCATTCTGGCGGCCACCTTATCGGTCAGCGCACAAATGGTGTTTCTGTCCATGTCCTTCTCCCCTTTGCCTTTCCGGATGGCTTCATTATACCGGGGGCCTGACGATGAATTATTGCATTATTGGAGGTGTTTCTTGCTTTTTTGTGATACGCTTATTAAAAAACACCCCCAAAAGTGACGTGAAGCTTTGAAACGAAATCCGGATACTTTTGGGGGAGCCCCCGACTACATTAATCCCCCAAAAGTGACGTGAAGCTTCGAAGCGGAATCCGGGTACTTTTGGGGGAGCCCCCTGACAAAATACGCAGGCAGCACCGAAGGGAGACTCCTTTGTGGCAATGGACAAAATCAAAAACACCTACACCGAGGATATCCGGCTGGAGCATAATATTGGTGCGGATTGGACCATGGATTATTACCATTTTCATAATGTGTACGAGCTTTATCTGGTGGTGACCCCCGGCGCGGAAATGTGGGTGGGCAACAAGCAGTACCTGCTGGCCCCTTATGATCTGCTGCTACTCGGCACGAATGATCTGCACCGCTCCATCATCCATGACCGGGCCGGTTATGAACGTTACATTCTTTATTTCAATCCCTTCTATATCACGTCCATGAACACCGGCTCCACCAATCTGCTGGAAAGCTACATGCGCCTCCGGGCAAGCGGCAGCCACCGGATCAATCTGGGACGGGAGTGTGCAGCCCGGCTTGCGGGCATGCTTGAAGAGCTCGGGGCGCTAGTGAAGCAAACCAGCTACGGGTCCGATGTCCGGATGCGGATCCAACTGGCTCTGATCCTTCTGGATCTGGAGGAGCTGACGCGACCGGGAGCTGCCCGGGGAGAAAGCCCGGAGCAGGAGCCTCCCGGATACCCGCTGTTGAAGCCGGTTCTGGATTATGTGGAGGCCCATTATCCCGAAGAGCTCAGCACGGAGGAAACAGGGCGGCTGTTCGGGTTTAACCGGCATCAGTTGAACGAGCTGTTCCGCAATATGACGGGGTTGTCCTTCCACCAATACCTGGTTCAGTTTCGCATCGTAAAAGCCAAGGAGCTGCTGGAGGCGGGCAGCATCTCCACCACTGAGGCTTGCCTCGAAAGCGGCTTCCGAGACTACTCCCACTTCATCCGCACCTTTAAGGAGCTGGTGGGCATGCCGCCGGGCAAATACGCCAAACAAGCCGCCGCCGGAAAGTGGCAGCCGCCTGGGGTATAGGGGCGGGACAGGCCTCGGAAACCGGGCGGCAGCGAACGCCGGAATGAGCCGGCGCACGGGATGAGGCTGCGTCTGGCAACCGACTGGAGGCGACGGACTGGAGGCACCGCCACATGGAATGGGCTGGATTGCGTTTAGCGGCCGCACGTTCGTCCCCCGCGCTTGTCCCCGCGATTTCTCCCACGTTCATCTCCCGCTCGTGCCTCGTCCATCCCCCGTTTGTCCCCGCGTTCATCTCCCGCTCGTGCCTCGTTCGTCCCCACGCTTGTCTCCACGTTCGTCCCCGTGCTTTTCCCTCGTTTGTCTCCGCGATTTCCCCCACGTTTGTCCCCGCATTTTACCCTTCTCTCTGGCTAACGGCGGCCACAGCCGTTATTTGCCGCAAATCCGCCTCGTTCAAAATCTAACGGCGGCCAGCGCTCTTATTTCGGATAGAAGCGGCCAAAACCGCCTGTTTGGAGTCCAATAAGAGCGCTCACTTCCGTTAGATTTTGTGAACCCCCGTTTTGTCCAGAATAGCGGCTGTGGCTTCCGTTAGAAAATCTCCCTGCACCTCCTCACGATACGAAACGGCAAAATGCAAAGAATTTTGCTCCGTTCTGTTTCAAATTAAATTAAAACGGGTAATGAATAGGAGTTTTGCACCCAGATCCGCTTCAGACCATGGAAGGAGGCGACTGAATGAAAGCTCTTATTTGGCTGTTGTTAAGCGCACTATTCGGATTCCCCGCCACAACAGACTACAATGCATCAATGTCAGACATTCCGTTGCCGTCCGCCACCTCTGCAGCGTCACCTGCAGAACCATCAGGCCCGGCAGCCACACCGTCACCAACCGTCACCCCGTCTCCCGCATCATCCCCATCGGGCACACCCTCGGGAGGAGGCGGACCAGGAGGCTCCTGGGTTGGCGGAGGAGGCTCAGCCCCAAGCACCCCGTCCCCATCATCGTCTGCCACCACTGGGACACCGACGGCAACGGCAACGCCATCACCGTCAGCAACTTCTCCTGCTGCTTCCCCCGCCGCTCCGGTAGGCGGAATTCTGAAGGAGGAAGCGATCTCCACGTCACCCGATGTCCGCAAGCTGACCTTTAAGAGCAACGCGTTGGGTAAAGACAAGCGCTTCAACATCTACCTGCCCCCGGGTTATGCCGACGGAAGCGATGCTTATCCTGTGTTGTACATGCTTCACGGCACAGGCGGCAATGAAAACCAGTGGATGCCTGACCTGGGACTGGACAAAGCCGCGGATAAGCTCATCAGCGAAGAGCGTATCCGTCCGATGATTATTGTGACGCCTGTATTTGATTTCAGCTACGGCATTAATACGGAGATCAAGGGCTCTTACGGCGATTACATCACCAAGGACCTTGTCGCTTTTGTCGATAAGCACTTCCGTACCCTGGCCTCCCGGGAAAACCGGTACATAGGAGGTTTGTCCATGGGCGGTTTTGCGGCGCTGAACAATGCCTTCCAGCACCCCGATCTTTACAGCAAGGTGGGCGGTCACAGCCCCGCGCTGTGGATGGACTATTGGGCGGACACAGGAGACTTGAAGGATTGGCTCTACCCGGATGAAGCAGCCCGGAAAACCCGGGACCCGCTGTCCCTGGCGGAGACCCTGACCTTCGATAACCTCTCCGTATTCCTCGACTCCGGCAAAAATGACGGCTACCGCTTCTACGAGGGTTCGGAGTTGCTCTATAACAAGCTGCTGCAAAAAGGCACCGACGTGCAATACCACCTTTGGGAGGGTGAGCACACCAAGGACTATTGGAGCAGCCATGTCGAGGATTATTTGTTGTTCTTCGGTGGCAAATAGCGCCTGCTTCGCATTCTGCTACAAAGCGGAGTCCGCGGCGGCTGCGGTTTTCAGCTAACGGAACTATCCGACTCTTAGAAGCGGAATCCGGCGAGTTTCTCAAAATAACGGAACTATGCGGCTCTTAGCGCCTCCAAAATGACCAAACCGTGCACCAAAGCTGCTCTAAGAGCTGCTGAGTTCCGTCAAAACTCAAAACTACCTGTTTCCACCACGTAAGAGCTGCTGAGTTCCGTTAGAAGTCCAGCCTGCACAATCAACTCCGAGTCTCGCTACAAGCGCAGCCACTAGAATGTTTTGCTTGTCCCCCAAACCAACTTGTTTATTGAGCTCCAGCAGCCCACTAAACGAGTTGGTTTTTTTCGTTGCAACCCCTTGACCGAATCGGTTTATGGAGCTATGATTAGCCCATCGACCGATTCGGTCTATTCTGTTTACAGCGAGGTGCACATGTTGGAGAAATTCGAAAGCCTGCCGGCGGAGAAGCAGAACGCTATCCTGAACGGAGCCATGAGCTGCTTCGCCGCCAACGGCTACAAAAAAGCCTCCGCCAGCGACATTGCCGGTGCGGCAGGCATATCCAAGGCCATGGTTTTCCATTATTTCGGCACCAAAAAAGCCCTTTACCTCTACCTGGTCGATTTCTGCTGCCAGATGATGGTGGGTGAAATCCGGGAGAGACTGGACCCGGCCGTCACCGATTTTTTTGACCGGATCAAACAAGCAACAACGATCAAGCTGTCGGTGCTGGGGAAACATCCCGCTATGCTGGGATTTTTGGAGGGCACCTATTTTGAGACGGATGAAGAGGTGAGAGGGGCTGTTCAAGCCTACTATGCCCAAGAGGAATGGGAGCAGGTCCGGACCAGGATGACCCTGGAGAACCTGGATGTGTCCAAGTTCAAGGACACTGCCGACCCGGCGCTGGTGCTGAAGCTGCTGGTACGGTTTGCCTACGGATATCTCAACATGACGAATGGCAAGCTGGATCTGGAGCTGGACAGCATGCTTCGGGAGTTTGAGGCGTGTATGGCCCTAATGAAAACCCATCTGTACAAACCCGAATATCTGTAAAGCGTCCACATTGAGGGAGGTACTTTCTATGAATGCCATCGAAACCAGAAGCCTGACCAAACAATACGGAGGAGCAAGAGGCATTTCCGACGTGAATCTGAGCGTGGCGGAGGGTGAGGTTTTCGGCTTTATCGGCCCTAACGGCGCGGGCAAATCCACCACCATCCGGACCCTGCTGGGACTTATCTCCCCCACCTCCGGCAGCGCCTTCATCTTTGGCAAAAGCTGTGCCGAACACCCGGACACCCGCCGCGAGGTGGGGTATTTGCCCTCCGAGGTATTCTACTATGACCGCATGCGGGTAGGCGAGCTGCTCCAATACTCCGCCAGCTTCTACAAAAAGGACTGCAAACAGCGGATCGCCCAGCTAGCAGAGGTGATGGATCTGGATTTGAAGAAACGGATTGACGATCTGTCCTTCGGTAATAAGAAAAAGGTGGGCATTGTCCAGGGGCTGCTCCACGAGCCCAAACTCATTATTCTGGATGAGCCTACCAGCGGCTTGGATCCGTTGATGCAGCAGCGTTTTTTCGAGCTGATTGCGGAGGAAAACCGGAAGGGTGCGACTGTTTTTTTCTCCAGCCATATCTTAAGCGAGGTTCAGCGGCTGTGTGACCGGGTGGCTTTTATCAAGGACGGGAAAATCATCAAGCAGGAAAAGGTCAGCATTCTCCAGGAAAACAGCTACAAGAAATTCGCACTGGAGGCCAAAGCTCCTATCGGGCAAAATCTCCAGCACCTGGAGGGGGTCAGCGGCTTCACCGCCAAGGATAAGGTTGCCAGCTTTATGTTCAAGGGCAATCTCAACGCCATGATGAAGGAAATTGCCGGCATGGAGCTGAGTAATATTTCCATCACGGAGCCGGATCTGGAGGAAATCTTCCTGCATTATTACGAAAAGGAGGAATAAGCAGCATGAACATGTTTCTCCACGAGTTGAAGGCCATGCGGAAGTCCACACTCATCTGGATCTGCGCGCTGATCGGCATGACCGCTCTCTATATGTCCATCTACCCCTCTATGACTGTAGATGCAGAAAGCTTCCGGAAGCTGCTGGCAGGTTACCCGCCGTCCGTAAGGGCCATGCTCGGTATCCGGCTGGAATCCATCACCTCCATGCTGGGGTTTTACTCCTTTATATTTTCCTTTATCGTTCTGGGCGGGGCTATCCAAGCCATGATTATGGGGGTATCCATTCTCTCCAAGGAAACCCGGGAACGGACGGCAGATTTCCTGCTGGTGAAGCCCGTTTCCCGGCAATCCATTGTGACGGCGAAGCTGCTGGCGGCAGGGACTGTCCTATTCATAACCAACGCAGTGTTCTACGCGGCGGCTGCCGGTATGGCCGGGTTAGCAGCGAAGGAGGCCTTTGACCATTGGGTATTCTTCCTGATCAATCTGACGCTGTTTTTTGTCCAGCTGATCTTCCTTGCCCTGGGTGCCGCAGTTTCGGTTTTCTTCAATAAGCTAAAAGGTGTGCTGCCGATCTCTCTTGGTGTGGTCTTCGGGCTGTACGTGGTCGGTGCGCTGATGGCCGCCGATGATTCCAGCAGCGCAGCCAGAGTTTTATCCCCGTTCCAATACTTCAGCCCCGCTTATGTGGTGGAGCATGCAGGTTATGAAACGCCCTTCCTGCTGCTGGGCGCGGTTGTCGTGGCCATCGGTGCGGCCTTGACCTATTTCATCTACATCCGCAAGGATATCCATGCCGTCTGACACGGCGGCCAGCGGAATACGGGAGGATATGTATATGAATGTGTTTATAAGAGAGCTGAAGGCCAACCGGAAGTCCCTGATCATTTGGTGCGTCTGCATGGCGCTGCTTATCCTGTCCGGGATGGGGAAATATACGGCTTATTCCTCCGGGAGCGAAGGAGCCCAGGCCTTGGCGGACTTGCCCCAGACACTGAAGTCGCTGTTGGGGATGGGATCTTTTGATGTGACCACCATGACCGGGTTCTTCGCCCTGCTGTTCCTCTATATCGAAATTGTGGCGGGCATTCACGCCGTGCTGCTGGGCAGCGGCATTCTGGCCAAGGAGGAACGGGATAAAACCACGGAATTCCTCATGACGCGGCCTCTGTCCCGGACCTCCATCGTCTGTGCCAAATTAGGCGCCGCCCTGGTGAATGTGGTGGTGCTGAATCTGGTATCGTTGGGCTCTTCCCTGGCCGCGGTTTCCGCCTATAACAAGGGGCCCGATATCTCCGGTGAAATCGCCGTGTTTCTCTTCAGCATGCTGTTGGTCCAGTTGGTTTTCCTCACCCTGGGGATGCTGCTGGCCGCTGTGCTGCGCAATGCCAAAACCTCCGGTTCCATCTCCGCAGGAGTGCTGATGGCCGCCTTCGTTATCTACGAATTTACAGAGCTGAACCAAAGCCTGCGGTTTCTCAACATCCTGACACCCTTCAAATATTTCAGCTACGCCGATATGGCGGAGGGGATGGGCCTTCATCCCGGCATTGCGGCGGTTTCGCTGTTGCTGTCAGCCACCTTTGCTTGGGGCGCCATCTATTTTTACCGGAGGCGGGACTTGGGTGTGTAAGAAAACATCTGGTTTCTCTGGCTATATCTGAACATTTCAGCCCATTCACTAATTAAGTGTAATGTTTTTTCACATATTATCTTGACACCCTGCTATTAATAGCTATAATAAAACTAACAAACGGCAACAACCTATCAATATAAGTTACATTATCTTACATGTTTTCTCTCCGTAAGGGTGTGAAGTGATGGGACTATCGGAAGGCGAAGCCAAACAGGAGATTCTGAGGATTTACAACGCGATCAATAAACGGATTTTTAACGTGGGTGTAAAACAGCAGAAGGTGGATTTCGTCGATAACAAGATTCTGATCATGTCCCTGAACAGCAGAGTTCCGGTCCTGAAGCTGCTGGACGGCGATCACCCCTTTGCCACCCGCCAGATTGATTATCTTCTGTTCCAGCAATTCAAGAAGCAGATCACGCAGGCCTTGGAGGAGCGATTCCAACTGAATATTCTTGCCATACTCAAAGACTATGATCCTGAGACCGAATTTTCCGGTACGATTATCGTCTTGGAGCGTGACATCAGCGCATGCCTGAACGAATCAACCGAACTCCTCTAAAGGGAGAGCGGCCGGATATCGTCAGTTTAGCCCCTAACGACAGGATTTGTCGGAGAGGACTGGACTGGCGATTTTTTATTACAAAAAATTTACAGTAAGGAGTGAAGCTCATGAGCTACAAAATCCAGATTTCCGGAGTCAGCAAAACCTTCCGCCGGGACGGCAAAGAGGTCTCAGCCATGAAGGAAACCAACCTGTCCATTGAAGAGGGCCGTTTTGTCAGCATCATCGGACCCAGCGGCTGCGGCAAATCCACCCTGTTCAACATTATTGCCGGACTCACTCCGCCCTCCACGGGAGAGGTCATAGCCGACGGGCGCAATATTGTGGGCAAGGCCGGGTATGTGGGCTACATGCTCCAGAAGGATATGCTCCTGCCCTGGCGGACCATTCTGGACAACATTATTCTCGGCATGGAAATCCGCGGAGTGCCCCGCAAGGAGGCGGTGAACCGAGCGCTGCCCCTGATGGAAAAATACGGCCTGAAGGGCTTCGACAAGCATTATCCCAAGGAGCTGTCCGGGGGCATGCGGCAGCGGGCGGCGCTTCTGCGGACCCTGCTTTATGACCGGGACATCATTCTTTTGGACGAGCCCTTCGGCGCTTTGGATGCCCAAACCCGGCTGGCCATGCAGAATTGGCTCCTGCAGATCTGGGCGGATTTCCGCAAAACGGTGCTGTTCGTCACCCACGATATCGACGAGGCCATTTACCTCTCCGACGATATTTATGTGTTCTCCTCCCGCCCCGGCCGGATCAAGTCGAAGATTACCGTCACCATGGAGCGCCCCCGCAAAACGGAGGATATGACCTCCCCCGCCTTTATGGATTTGAAGCATCATCTGATGGAGCTGCTGTCCGCCGGCCATGATGAGGAAGCACAGATATCCTGAAATCCCGAATAGAAAGGAAGGAAGCCCATGGAATCCGTTCAAAAGAAAGCCTTTGTGGTTCACGCCCTGCCCCACGCTGATGAGAAAACCGCCGCTGCCGCCCCTGCGCTGAAGGCTGTCCCCCTCATTATCGACGAGGAGAAAAAAGAGCGGAAAAAGCTGCTCACGATCCGGGTGCTTCGGCTTCTCGCAG
Source organism: Paenibacillus mesotrionivorans (assembly GCF_046098205.1). NCBI lineage: Bacteria > Bacillati > Bacillota > Bacilli > Caryophanales > Paenibacillaceae > Paenibacillus > Paenibacillus mesotrionivorans. The sequence continues at coordinate 469,693 of NZ_JBJURJ010000002.1, forward strand.
CTGTCCTGATCTTCGTTGGGTGGGAGATCTTCACCCGGATCGGTGTGATGGACCCGTATTTTTGGAGCAGCCCCGGGGCCATCCTCAAAACCACCTGGACCCAAATGACGGAGGGCAAGCTGCTGGGGGATATCGCCTACACCTCCTCCGCCACCATTCTCGGCTTTATTTTTGGAACCCTGTGCGGCGCCCTGCTGGGATTGTCCTTCTGGTGGTCCCGAACCTACGCCGGCGTCAGCGAGCCGTACCTGATTATCTTAAACGCCATGCCCAAGCTGGCCTTGGCCCCGGTTCTGGTCATTCTTCTGGGCATCGGCTTTTTCTCCAAGGTAGCCCTGGCCTTCTCCATGACCATAGTGGTTTCCGCCCTCTCCGCCTACAGCGGCGTAAAAAGCGTTGACCCGGATATGGAAAAGCTCATGTATTCCCTTGGTGCCAAACGCCGCCAGGTGTTCACCAAGGTGGTGGTACCCTGGTCCATGCCCTGGATCATCAGCAGCCTGCGGATCAATATCGCCTTGGCCCTGGCCGGCGCTATCGTCGGTGAATTCATCGCCTCCCGCCAAGGAGTCGGCCGGATGATCATGTACGCCGGAACCATCCTGGACATCAACCTGGTTTGGGTGGGTGTAGTGGTGCTGTCCGTGCTGTCCATGGTGATGTATTGGGGCGTGGTCGTATTGGAAAAATGGCTGGCTAAGGGGTTAACGAAGCAATAGTAATCCCCCAAAAGTGAAGCGAAGCTCTGTAGCCAATTCCTATTACTTTTGGGGGTGCCCCCGGAAAGATTTATTACCAAAAACCACTGCTGAAAGGATGAATCCTCCTATGACCGAACGCCTCCACACACGCCCTTATTTGCACCGTATCCGCAAAGCTCCACTGGTTTTGTCCTTGTCCCTGCTTGTTGCCGCCGCCCTGGCCGGCTGTGGGGAAAAAGCCGCTACTCCCGTCGCCGAAGCCCAATCCGGCAAAAACCTGAAGAAAATTGTCATCGCTGAACCCCTTCATCTGACCGGATACCTGCCTATGTATGTGGCGCAGCGTGAAGGATATTTTGCCGAGGAGGGCCTGGAGGTGCAGGTCATTCAAGCGACAGGCGGCGCCCATGTAACCGCTGTGGTCAGCGGCGATGCCTGGGGCGTGATCGGCGGGCCCGAGTCCAATGCCCTGGCGAATACTAATAGCTCGGACCCGATTATGTCCGTGGTAAATGTGGTGAATCGGGCTAACGTTTATCTGATGGCCAAAAGCGGTACAGCCCCCAAAAGCACCTCCAAGGAGGATCTGAAGGAGTTCCTGAAGGGCAAAAAGGTCAATGCCAACCGGCATGGCGGAACGCCGAATTTGCTGACTCGCTACCTGCTGCTGGATGTGGGGCTTGATCCGGAGAAGGATGTGCAGCTGCTGGAGCCAGCGGATGGTTCTACGGTGGTTACCATGGTGAAACAAGGAGCGGCGGATATTGCCAACGGGGCAGAGCCGCAGATTGTGGACGGCATTAACCAGAAGGTGTGGGACGAGCCCTTTTACAAGTTCCCCAGCCTGGGTGATTTTGCCTACTCCGTAGTCAGTGTAAAGAAATCCACCATCACCAAGGACCCGGAAACGGTCCAGAAGTTCACCAACGCCATGATTAAGGCGCTGAAGAAGGTGCAATCCGACAAGGAGCTGGCCAAAACCAATCTGAAGGCGGAATTCCCCACTCTTTCGGAGGAAGCGGTAAAGGCTTCCCTGGACCGGGCGTACGCGGACCGCCTGTGGAGCCCTGACGGCATTATTTCGGAGAAGGCGCTGGAGAATGATATGAATGTGATGATCAAAACCGGGATATTCAAAGGCACGTATACCTATGACGGTTTAGTGGATATGCAGTTTGCCAAAAAAGCCAATGAAGCTGCAGCGAAGTGAGGTGCTGATGAAAATGAACACGTTAGAACATTTATTGGCGGGAACCCGTCCGGCTCTGGTGATTGTGGATGTGCAGAATGATTATTGCCATCCCGAAGGAGCATTGGGCTTAACAGGCTGTGATGTCAGCGGGGTTAAGGAGATGATGCCCCGGCTGCATGGGCTTTTGGGAGCGGTGCGGGAGGAAGGAATTCCCGTTATCTTCATCCAGACCTTTCATGAGGAAGCCACGGATTCGGAGGCCTGGGTGACCCGGTCCTCCGGCAGATCGGCCCAGGTTTGCCGGAAGGACAGCTGGGGCGCAGAATTTTATGAAATCAGCCCCCGGCCCGGCGAAATTGTAGTGAATAAACACCGGTACAGCGCATTTGTGAATACGCGGCTGGATTCCGTGCTGCGGACGCTGAAGATTGACACCCTGCTTATCGCCGGTGTCAGCACCAATGTCTGTGTGGAGTCCACCGCCCGGGACGGGTTTATGCTGGATTACCATATCGTGCTGGTAGAGGATGCCTGTGCCTCTTATTCCCGGGATGCCCACGAGATGACGCTGGTCAATATTCAGGGATATTTCGGCACGGTGGCGTCAAGCGGAGAGCTTGCGGACATGTGGATGCAAGGCAAAAAATCGACCCTCGCCCTCTAGGGGCTGTCTTCCAACTCCGAGGGGAGCAGATTTTGGCGGATTTTTGTTCCAGGCAAGGCATTTTTGTGAAGCCGTACCGGGGGACGTCAAGCGAAAGTAACGCTAGCTCGGGACGAAAAGGCGGTAAAAGATGCCCTCAAGCGAGTTTGAAAACAGACCCTAAGGAGCAGAGGCGGCAAAGCTGGTGAAACGGTTATGAGTGTAACCTCTTATAAGGAGCGCAGGAAACCTGGACAAGGCCAGGGGCAGGAAGCAGAAGCGGGCTATGGAGAGGATACGGGAAGGGAAGATAGTCTGGATGAGTCGGGGTATGTGGAACATGCGGTGAAAGCACAAAAACTAGAGAATGTGGCGGTGGCGGATAAGACTACAGAGGCACACCGGCTCCAAGCGGCGGGTTGCGCGGAAGAAACCGCAAAAACGGATAGTTTACATCCACGTGTTGCAGGGCCTATCCGCAATATGCCTGAAGCTGATCCGGTGTCTCGTCAAGGACACACTCGCCGCAAAACCATGATGGTGCAGTATGTCATCTGCCTTGGCGCCTTTCTCTCCAATCTGTCGGCGGGAATGTTCAATATCGCGTTGGTGGACATTGCCGGGGAGTTCGGAGTTACGCTGCAGTCCACCCAGTGGGTGGTCACGGCTTATCTGCTAGTGATTTCCGTCTGTCTGCCGCTGATGGGACGGCTGGGGGATCTGGCTGGGCGGACGCGGATCCATAACGCCGGCTATTTTATCTTCATGCTGGGCGCTCTCGCCTGCGTCTTCTCTCCTTCGTTGGGATGGCTGATCCCCTTCCGCATCCTGCAGGGGCTGGGGGCTTCCATGTACCAGGCCACCAACATGGCCCTGATCGTGTCTATCTTCCCCGAGAACCAGCGGGGAAGAGCCCTTGGGCTGATGAGCACCTTCGTGGCGGCAGGGTCCATGGTGGGACCCAGCCTGGGGGGCGTGCTCATCCAGTGGTTCTCCTGGCGGACCAGCTTCGCCATGCTGGCCGCCGTCTCTGCCGCTGCGTGGATGCTGGCGCAGCGGTTGATCCCCCGGGAGGAGCCCCGCAGGGCCTCCCGGTTGGATTTGACCGGCGCCGCCATGTTCGCGGCAGCGCTCACGGGGCTGGTGGCCGCCCTGAATTTGGCGGGCACCAGCGGGTTTGGCTCACCGCCGGTGGTGGCGGCGGTGGCGGTGTTCGGGTTGGGCCTGGGGCTGTTCATCTGGTGGTGTCTGCCCTCCAGATGGGGTTCTGCTGCAGCTCCAAGGCGGATCCGGGAGCCCTTCATTCCCTTAGGGCTGTTCCAGAACGCAGGTGTCAACAGCGGCATATTCATTACCATCGCCACTTATATGGCCGCTTTCTCCGCACAGCTGGTCCTTCCGGTATTTTTGCGCCAAGAGCTGGGGCTGTCACCCGCAGCAGCGGGGCTTCTGCTGATGGCTTATCCCGCTGCGCTGATCCTGTCCGCTCCCGTATTCGGCCGGCTGTCGGACAAACATGGAATCATGCCCATCCTTTCGGCCGGGCTGCAGTTGATGGCCGTTACCCTGCTGGTACTAGGATTTCTGTCACTCTCGTACCCACCCGCGCTCTTGGCCGCCCTCATTATCCTGCTGGGCATATCCATGGGGATGATAACCTCCCCCAATAACAGCCTGGTAATGCGGGAAACGCCGCGAGAGCATCTGGGAGTGATCAGCAGCATCCTGGCCCTGTCCCGGAACCTGGGCATGATGTTCGGCACGGTGGCAGGCGGGGGGCTGTTGGCGGCTGGAGCAGCGGCGGCCTCTGGAAACAATGCTGCCTCTGCGGTCGCAGCAGCTGCCGGAGGCTCCCTCCGCGGTTACCACGCCGTGTTTGTCCTATGCGCCGTGCTGGTAGCGACGAGCCTGGGCGTCGCAGCACTGTCACAACGGCAGAGCCGCCTGAAGCACCAAAAGCGCCAGGAGGAAACCCTTTCCTCCTGACGCTTGGGGCTTGACGCTTGGCGTTTGACACTCGGCGTTTGGTGCCCGACACCCGGTGCTGCTTGACGCTTAATGTCTGCCATAGTGCAGGACATTCGAAACTCGAAACTTGGTGCTGAACACTCTGCGCGCTTAATACTGAAACATGGTGCCGGACACTCTGCGCTCGACGCTTGATCCTGAAACATGGTGCTCGCCCTTCGATACTCAACACCCGGATACTGAAACATGGTGCTCATCGCATGTACCGAATGTTTGGCGCTGATGCGAACCTGTTCCGGTAACCTGCCGCCATGCAACCAAATTCTAACGGCGGCCAGAGCCGCTATTTGACCAAAAAGTGGCTTTTCCGAATTCTAACGGAAGCCACAGCCGTTATTCCAGCCGAACATGCCCATTTGAGCACCATTCAGGCCAAATAGCGGCGCTCACTTCCGTTAGAAATTTAACCCCCCGCTTTTTCGCCAAATAAGGGCTCCTGCTTCCGTTAGAATTAGGGCGGTGCATCAAACATCCGAACGCGCACCAATGCTACTCTTCTATCGCGCATTCTCTACCAGCTTCAGCGGCATAAACACGGAGGCGCAGTTGGCCTGCCGGAACCGGGCGATGGCCTTCCGGCTCCAGTCAGCCTTGTATTGGGGATGCTCCGCCAGGAACAGCTCCTGCAGATGCTGGAACGCCACCTCATAGGGATTGGAGGGATTATCCCCATTCACCTCCAGCTGGGAAATATGTACATAGATCCCGCCGGGAAGCGTTACCTTCTCCACACAATCCGGCAGCCCCTCGAAGGTGCTGACCCGGGTACCGAAGCAGGAGCTGTAGGAGCCTTTTTCGGGAGCATCAATGGGGAAGCCGTAATAATCATGCAGGTAATACTTGGCCGCTTCCGTCGCGAATACCTGATTCTGCACGCCAAAGTATTTGGTGATGACGAACTCCTCGTCACCCGGATGGGTCACACTGCAGGCGATCTTCATCGGCGGCAGCGTCACCACCCTGTAGCGCAAGGAATCAAACCGCTCCTTCAGGCCCTCTGCTACTTTTACCGGCTCATACTTGGTCAGAATATCCCCGGTTTCATCATAGGTATTGAAGCCATAGCCTGCCTGGTTAAATACATACTTCGTGTCCTGCCGGAACTGGCCGGTGAAATACTCGTCCGCATGCATCCGCTCGTCATATCCCTTCCGGTCCTCCCGTTTGCCTTCGTTGATGAGCACCTTCGCATACCGGCAGGGGGGCAAAACAAGCGTCTCCGTATACTCCGGCAGATATTCCGGCAGCCGGTCGAAGCTCTCCACCATAAATCCGGCCAGCACCTTGTAGTTGCCGTCTCCCCGGACATCCGTTCGAACGGTCACAATCTCCCTATGCCGCAGGCTGTCTCCAATGAGCCCGGCCAGCAGCCCCATATCCCCTTCCCCCACCAGCTTTTTGGTGAAGAAGTAATCGTTCAGGATACAATTGGCATGTTCAAAGCCGTAATAACCGCCATACCCCCGGCTTTCGTAGCTGATCGGCAGGGCATAGCCCACCACCTTCATCTCTGGACGGTCCACAATGGTACAAAATTCACTAACCTGCTCCACCAGCACCTCTTCAGGCAACCCCATACGGCTCATCTCCTCCGCCAGCTTCAGAATTTCCGGCTTGACCACAGGGCTGTAGCCCTCTGTCCCTTGACCTCGACTCTGACCTTGAACTTGATCTTGACCCGTTCTCTTGTCTTGACCCGTTCTCTTGTCTTGACTCGTTCTCTTGTCTTGCCCCGTTCCCTTGCCTTGGCCCGGCCCTTCCCCATGCTCCGGGAGCTCCTGCTTTCTCATACTCATTGCGCGTTCCACCTGTCCCTCTCCAATACCAGCTTGCAGCCGGTAAAATAAATGGGTTCCCCCTGCTCATCCCGGGCAAAGGAGGCTTGGTTGGTTTCCGTGACGGTCAGCCCCAGCTCCAAAAGCGGTGAAATCTGCGGCGCACAATCCAGCGGATTATAGGCGAACACCCCATCCGCAGCCAGCACCTCGAAAGCATACCGCACCATAATAAAAGCGCTTCCGTATCCAGCCCGGCATGCCAGTACCGGGTGTGCCAGACATGACCCAGATCAACCATGTTGCGTTCGTCCACCGTATTGAAAACCACCATGCCAATCAAGCGATAATCCGGCTTCAGGCATACGGCCCACATATTGTCCTGCCCGGAGAACCACTCCGTCGCTTCCCTGCAGCCCTTCTCATCCGTCGGCCACGGGTGGTCCCGGTACCGCATCTCGGAATGATGACGGTCCACAGCCAGCTCCTGCACCGCCATTGCATCACCCGGGACAAACCGTCGGATCAACAGCCTCCCCGTTTCAAAAAGCACAGGCCCCGCCGCCCCCTGACGGTAGACAACGGCTTCCTGTTCATGCAGCTCCCCGGCCAGCCTGACAATCTCCGGCAGATGCTTGGGCGAATAGCTTTGCGGCACTTCCTCAAACAACAACTTTCGAATGGCGCCCATCCTGTCCCCCCCTTTCCTGTCTCTACTTTACCAGCGGTTTCCCGGAGCGTATTATCCGTTTTTAACATGTTCAAGCTGTATCCGGCAGGTGGTGGTAATGTGGTTAGCCGTATAACCTCCTTGGGCTTCATATATGGCAAAAGCGGGCCGGCTGCTCCGTCGCAAGCCATTGTCCTGCACCCACGCCTCCAGGCGCTCCTCCAGCACCCGGCTGTCTCCGGCGCAGTCCGTCTCCAGCACGGCATAGCTGCCAGCGGGCAGCTCCAGAAGCTCAAGCCCGCCCCCTGACGGAAGCGGCAGCTTCTCCTCCAGCTTGACTCCACAGGTACAGGCCCTCCCATTTTTGGCGATATAAAAGGTATCTGCCGAACGGGCGGCTGAAGGGTTGTACACGGCAAGAAAGCCCATCACAGCCTGGGACGCTTCCTTTTCTGCATGCGGACCTTCCCGGGTTGAGGCCAAAAAAAGCATTCCCGGGCTGCGGATCAGCGAAATCCGGTCATAATCCGTCCGTTTCATAACCGGCAAAACCAATGCCAGCCGGTTCACCCTGCCGTTCCGCCATAGAAATTCCTCAAAGTACGGCTCCGGCGCCTGCGTAAACATGCTGGATCTGAGCCAATCCGTGTACAGATAATTCCATGCCCGGCCAATCTCCGGCTCGTCATTGCGCACAAGAACCTTGGCACCGGTAAGGCTCAGCTCCGGGAATACCTCCACCCCCTTGAACATCCTGCCTGCAAGAAGACCTTCCACTGCCTCCGGCGTATACTCCAGCCATATCCAATAGTAAAACCGGCTGCCCTGCTGCTTGCCGTTCCTTCCGAAAACTCTTCCCCTGTAGTCAGGAAGGGTTTCCTGCAAGGCCGCAATGGCCTGCTCCTCAATTCCGCTTAAACGGGAATGATAAAAGGCCGCCCGCACGGTGGCGGGAAGGGTCTGCGCTGCAACCGTCACCTGTTTTGCCGACAGGCTGTCATACCTGGGAAAGTAGTATGAGACTCCGCTGCGCTTATATTCCAGGGGAGTCATGGAGACTGCGGCCTTGACGCTTTTGCACAGGGCTTGCTGGGAGCTGTAGCCGCAGGTATACGCTACCTCGGCCAATGGCATGTCCGAGCAGCGGATCAGACTGAGGGCATTGGAGAGACGCCTTTTGCGGATGTACTCCTTGACCGAATGTCCCGTATGAGCATAAAAATCCCGGTACAGCTGCATCAGAGAGGTGAACCCCGCTTGGGCGGCCCCCTCCAGGGAAACCTCCTCCTGCAGATGCTCCTCGATATATTGAATAACTCTTTTGAACCGTTGCTGCTTCTCCATAAGCTTCCTCCATCAAGCACTATCTGCTTACTCTTCTCCGTCTGACCGCATTCACCCAGGCGGAACCCCAATAAGCCCAAAAACAAACCCATCCGTTCCATCTCCTAACCGCCGACACCGGTACAAAATGGACTTTGCCAAACCGGTTCTCCGGATTGCCCGGGCAGACATCACCCTCCCGGTCACCGTATCTGACCCGGCACCAGACATGCCCCGATATATGCCCGGCAACAAGGGTCCCCCCATGGACGCGCTGCGGCATTACCGTTCTGACGGCATATACCAGCCTGCTCTGAAATCCCAACGCCACCAGTATCCGGTTCAATATACTGGCCTGTTGCCAGCAGTAGCCTTTTCCCCTCTCCAAAGCTCTGGAGGGAAAATCAAAGGAATTGGAATATGAATAGTTCATCCATGTACCAACCAGTTTTTGGGCAAATTGAATGAGCTCTACCCCCTCCAATCCGGAGGCCCGGCATACTTCAATCGCCTCATGGAGCTTCATACGGCATCACCTGTTCCGCACTTACTTGTAAGGACCATTATACACTTCTTTTTCCATAAACAGGGAGATATCTGTCACAAACATGTATCTTTACAGCGTAAAGATGATATGATATTATCTTACCATTGTAAAGTTTGGAACGGAGGGAACCGGGCTATGAAGGAAAAGCCCTATCACCACGGAAATTTGCGCAATGATCTGATCGAGGCGGGCATTCAGCTGATTAACGAGGAGGGCCTGAAGAGCTTCTCCCTGCGGAAGGTGGCCGCCCGGTGTCAGGTGAGCCATACGGCGCCTTACAGCCACTTTAAGGATGTGGATGCGCTGATTTCCGCAATGGGGGATTATGTCACCGGCCAGTTTATGCATAAGCTCCTGTCCGCTGTCCAGGGGAAAGAAGAAACACCGGGTGTGCTGGCCTTTTTGGGGCAGGCATATATTGATTTTTTCGTGGAGCATCCGCAATACTTTCAATTTTTGTTCTATTATTCCGGACTGACCATAAATCTGGATCAGGCACAGCCGGAGGATTACCCTCCCTTTGCTTTGTTCCGCTCCACAGCCTTCTGTATGTTCCGCAGATGGGGGCTGCCGGAGGAGGCCCATCCCTCACACCTGATTGCCTCCTGGTCCATGGTTCACGGCATCGCTGCACTTTCCGCCACCAGCGGCATCAAGTATTCCGGGAGCTGGACGGATATTTTTATAGAAACTCTGACGAAAAAGGAGAAACCATCATGAAATTGATTATTCATGACCTGTCGCGGCAGGATGCCCCGTCCATAGGGACCGGGAGTGAACAGGAGCTTAAAATCATTACCGACAACGGCACCATCCGCAAGTGCATCGGCTGCTTCGGCTGCTGGGTCAGAACCCCCGGCGTCTGCGTGCTGAAGGATGACTATCAGCGGATGGGGGAATGGGCAGGCGCCTCCGATGAGATGATTATCATCAGCAAATGCGCCTATGGCAGCTACAGTCCTTTTGTCAAAAATGTGCTGGACCGCAGTATTTCCTACATCCTGCCTTACTTCGCCACCATCAACGGGGAAACCCACCACCAGCGGCGTTATGAAACCAGCTTCAAGCTGACGGTCCACTTCTACGGTGATGACCTGACTCCCGCGGAGCAGGAAACGGCCCGGGCGCTGGTAGCGGCCAACGCGATGAATTTCTACAGCACCGGCAACGAGGTTTTTTTCTATCGGAATGCGGAAGACGCCTGGGAGGGATTGCAATGAAGATCGCCCTGATTAATGGAAGCCCCAAGTCCGGCAAAAATAACTCCGCCCGGCTTCTTCGCTCGTTCGAACCGCTGCTCGGCAAGGACCATGAGCTGTTCCATTTTCATGTTAGCCGGCTGCCGCTGACCGAATCGGACTATTCGGCGCTATGCCATATGGATGCGCTGGTGCTGGCATTTCCCTTGTATGTGGACGCAATACCCTCCCACCTGCTGCGGATGCTGACTGAATTGGAGGATTATATGAAGGCGGAGCGCAGCAAGGAAATCATGCTGTACGCCATAGTGAATAACGGTTTTTTTGAAGGGGAGCAAAACAAGATTGCCATCCGCATTCTCCAAAACTGGTGCGCCCGGTCCGGCGTACGCTTCGCCCAGGCTATTGGGCAAGGTGCGGGTGAAATGCTGCAATCAGTGGAGAATGTGCCGCACGGACATGGCCCGATGAAAAATCTGCATAACGCTATGGATGTGGTGGCCGCCAATCTGCAGTCCCGGAAAACCGGCGGCACCCTCCTGCTCAGCCCCAAATTCCCGCGGATCGCCTGGAAAATCGCCGGGACCATGGGTTGGAACGCCATGGCCAAGCAGAATGGCATTATGAAGAAGGAAATCAGGAGAAGGCTGCCGTAGGAGCAGCAGAGTCCGGAAGCGCGGCGGGCAGTGCCCGTGCAGCGCGAATCGTGGGTGCGACACGAAGCGAGAGTAGGTGCGCACAGCGCTCTAGCGGAACTCAGAGGCGCTTAGAGGCAAAAGTGTGGCAGAAGCGGCGGGTTTGGCGAGGCTGGGTGCGGCGCGACGGCTCTAACGGAACTCAGTGACGCTTAGAGGCAAAAGTGTGGCAGAAGCGGCGGGTTTGGCGAGGCTGGGTGCGGCGCGACGGCTCTAACGGAACTCAGTGACGCTTAGAGGCAAAAGTGTGGCAGAAGCGGCGGGTTTGGCGAGGCTGGGTGCGGCGCGACGGCTCTAACGGAACTCAGTGACGCTTAGAGGCAAAAGTATGGTAGAAGCGGCGGGTTTGGCGAGGCTGGGTGCGGCGCGACGGCTCTAACGGAACTCAGTGACGCTTAGAGGCGGAAAAACGGTGGTTTGGATTTCTAACGGAACTAAGCGGCTCTTAGAAGCGGAAAACACCCCCGAATGTTGGATTTTTCCCCGCTAAGAGTCGTTTAGTTCCGCTACAGCTGCCAAAGCTCATTTTTCCGCCGCTAAGGTGCTCCTAGTTCCGTTAGCCACCGGTTAGTCCAGGTTTGTCCTTGCGTTTGTCCTTGGGTTTGTCCTTGGGGTTGTCCTTGGGTTTGTCCTTGGGTTTGTCCTTGGGTTTGTCCTTGGGTTTGTCCTTGGGGTTGTCCTTGGGGTTGTCCTTGGGGTTGTCCTTGGGGTTGTCCTTGGGGTTGTCCTTGGGGTTGTCCTTGGGGTTGTCCTTGGGGTTGTCCTTGGGGTTGTCCTTGGGGTTGTCCTTGGGTTTCCATGATTTGCGGCCTTCCACCCCGCTAAAACAAACAATCCCCATTCTGGGATTCCCGTCAAAGGGAACCGCCAAAATGGGGATTTGTTATTGAGTAACCGATAATGGGGGCTCCCCCAAAAGTAACCGGAATTCGCTTCGGAGCATCACGTCACTTTTTGGGGGATTTTGCTACCAGGCCAGCTTGCTCTCCAGGAAGCTCTTCAGCTCGCTGATGGGCATGCGGGTTTGCTCCATGGTATCCCGGTCGCGGACGGTGACTTGGCCGTCGGTTTCGGATTCGAAGTCATAGGTGATGCAGAACGGCGTGCCGATTTCATCGTGGCGGCGGTAACGTTTGCCGATGGAGCCGGAGTCGTCGTAATCCACCATGAAATCCTTGGCCAGATCCGCGAACACCTTTTGGGCGCTGTCAGCCAGCTTTTTGGACAACGGGAAGATGGCAGCCTTGTAAGGAGCCAATGCCGGGTGCAGGTGCAGCACGGTGCGGCTGTCCTCACCTTCCAGAGCCTGCTCCTCGAAGCTGTCGATGAGGAAGGCCAGGGTAACCCGGTCTGCGCCCAGGGAGGGCTCGATGCAGTAAGGGATGTAGCGTTCCTTGTTGTCCTGGTCGATATAGTTGAAGTCCTCGCCGGAATGCTCCATATGCTGCTTCAGGTCATAGTCGGTGCGGTCCGCAATGCCCCACAGCTCGCCCCAGCCGAAGGGGAAGCGGTATTCGATGTCGGTCGTTGCGTTGGAATAGTGGGAAAGCTCGTCGTCGGAGTGGTCCCGCAGACGGATGCTGTCTTCCTTGATGCCCAGGGCCAGCAGCCAATTTTTGCAGAAGCTGCGCCAGTAGCCGAACCATTCCATATCCTCGCCGGGTTTGCAGAAGAATTCAAGCTCCATTTGTTCAAACTCGCGGGTCCGGAAAGTGAAGTTGCCCGGAGTGATTTCGTTCCGGAAGCTTTTGCCGATTTGGCCAATGCCGAAGGGCAGTTTCTTGCGCATGGTGCGCTGCACATTCTTGAAGTTCACGAAGATGCCTTGTGCAGTTTCCGGACGCAGATAAATTTCATTGGCGCTGGAAACGGTGACGCCCTGATGGGTTTTGAACATCAGGTTGAACTGGCGGATGTCCGTGTAGTCGAAGGCGCCGCAATCCGGACACACAATGTTGTGCTCGCGGATCAGGTCCATCATTTGGTCAAAGGAGAGGCCGTCCACAACCATCTCGATACCCTTGTCGTTCAGAGCGTTCTCGATAATCTTGTCGGCGCGGTGGCGGGCTTTACATTGTTTGCAGTCCACCATCGGGTCGTTGAAGTTGCCCACGTGGCCGGAAGCGACCCATGCTTGGGGATTCATCAGAATGGCGGCGTCCAGGCCCACATTGTACGGGGACTCCTGGATGAACTTCTTCCACCAGGCCTTCTTCACATTGTTCTTCAGCTCTACGCCCAGAGGGCCGTAGTCCCAGGTGTTGGCGAGACCGCCATAAATTTCGGAGCCGGGAAAAATAAAACCCCGGTGCTTGGCAATGGCAACAACCTGATCCATTGAAACTTCCTTCATGATCCATTCTCCTTTGTCGGTTAAAGTTGCGCCCGGCAGCCGTCGGCCCAATCGAAAAAGCCCCCGTCCCCGGACATGAGTCATGTCCGGGGACGAGAGCTTGTATACTCCCGCGGTTCCACCCCAGTTGATGCTTTCTCTTGTGTCCTGCCCACCCGCTGAAGCTGCAGGGGCCAGAACAAAAGAAGATGCGCATCCGCTTTCTTGTCACCGGCTCGGGAGCGCCTGTCTTGCGGCTGCTGTACCGGGCTTCCACTATCCCCGGTTCGCTTCAACAGCAGGCTGCCGCATAGATTTCTCCGTCACAGCCGAATCTTCGATTTGCTTACCATGTTATCCATAATGAGGGGGTTTGTCAAGCTGCTGATGTCCCGCGGCAAGTGTCTCTCATCCCGGCACGCAGCCCCTGCTTAATGCGCCGGATCCCAGCCGTCACTGCCGGCCAGCACCGATTGCGTATTGATGGCCGCTGCCTGGGACGCGCTAAGCTGCCGTGACCAGCCCACCCTGCCGGATACCGCCGAGCCTGAGCCTGTATTGCCGAATTCGGCATACCGGGCGGTGCTTTCGTTGGCGGCATTGCCCCAGTTATTCCAGCCCTCCGGTTTAATGTGGGTATCCATGAAGGAATACAAATAATGCACGGAGGCATACGGTCTCCAAGGGCGGCCCAAATGAACGGCGTCGTCCAACGAACCCGAACGGGTCAAACTGCTGTTGATGAACACATAGCCATAGGCTGTGGCCTGGTCTGTGGAAGCCGCGGTAACGTAACCGTTGCCCAGGCTTTTGATCTCGCAGTTTTCAAATACCGCAGTGGCCCCGCCGAAGATGAAGTCCACTGTGCCTTCAATATAGGAGTTGCGGTAATAGTGCCTGCCGCCGTTGGCGTACAGGGTGTCCTGGTTCCCCAGAATCCGCACATTGGTAAAGCTGGCCCGGTCTCCGGTCACATACAGGGCAACCGCCTGTCCGGCAGTTGCGCCGGCGGTATTGCGGAAGGTGATGTTTTCCGCCGTAAAGTTATTACCTCTGACATAAACGCTGGAGCTGTTGGAGGTGCCGCCTGCGGAGCTTGCCGTATCCGCATAGGTTAGGATGGTGCCTTCGGCGCTTTCCCCGATCAGCGTGATATTCGGCTTGTTGGCGGGGAAATTGAGCTTTTCCGTATAGGTTCCATTTTTCACAAAAATAGTAACGTTGGCTGTGTTATTGACCGGCACGGCATCGATAGCCGCCTGGACAGTAGTATATACGCCGGAGCCCCCGCTTTTGCTGACCACAAGAGCGCCTGACGGTACGGCTGAGGATACCGGCTTCACCAGAATATCGTCCAAATAATGGGATCCGGCGGAGCTGTTGGGCGTAAAGGATTCGTACCCGTCGATGTTGGAAACAGCGGTGAAGAAGGCGGCGGCACTGGCTTTTTTGACCCCGTTGACGTATACATCCGCCTTATCCGTGGCCGGATCAGCTATGATCCGGATGGTGTACCAGGTATTGGCGGCATAGCTGCTTTGGAGGGTTACATAGGTGCTGTCCGGGTTCCGGTACGAAAGGCTGCCGCCGATGGTTTCGATGGAAACCGCAGCTGTTGTCCCGCTGAGGAAACGGAAAACCTTGGTATTATTGACCAGGGACGGCTGCATGAACTTGAAGGTGGCCTCCACCTTGCCGTTTTGGGAGGTGAAGCCTTTTTTCAATCCGGATAAGGCCGTGGTGCTGGTGTCGTTAAGAAAAATACTGCGGTTGGCCGAGCTGGGCACGGCCGCCACACGTACTGTCCCCCCATCTTCGGATACGGTAAAGCCGGAGGGCTGGCTTCCTGCGGCGGTACTGTTAAAGTTGTTGTCCGCAAGCGGGGCTGCAGCCAAGGCCTGTCCGCTAGGCGCCAGCCCGAATAATGCTGCGGCCAGTACGGCGGCAGCACCGGCAGTGAACCATTTTTTCATCATCATAAATTCCTCCTTTAATTGGGAACTGCCCTTTATTTGCGGATCTTGCCTGCTCCTGCGCTCTTCAGGACATAAGCGGGAATGGATGAAGCGCTGTCCTTCACGTAGCTGTAAGAGCTGGCGGGGTTAAACGTGGTACCCCCGGTCTGGTTGACGCCAGTGCAATTCTCCTTTATATTGTCGCTGGTGAAGACGACATTGGCCGTTGAATCCCCCAGGGTGGTGATATCCTCGGAATTCTTGAAATAATTAGCCTCCAAAAGCACCTGTGCCGTATTGTGGCTGGCTGTACCGTAGTCCCCCAGATTGAGGAAATAGTTGTTGAATACATGGACATCCGAATTGTTGACCCGGGGATTGCGCTGGTTGGTGCCGTTAAAGAAATTATGATGGATCGTGACCTTGGGACGGTTATCGTATTCGTCGTTGCCTACGGCGAAGGTTTTGTTGTGATTGCTGAATTCCGTGTTGGATACCGTCACGTAGTCAGCGCCCTTCACTACATCCACCAAACCATCCTCCATATGCGTCAGGGTACAGCGGTCAACCCAGACATGGTGCGCCCCGTTCTGCACAGTAATGGCATCCCAATCCCCCAGCTTGCCGTCCCAGGACTGGAAGGAGTCCTTGATGGTCAAATTGCGGATAATGACGTTTTTCTCATTATTGGTTACCTGCAGCCCGCCATATTGCAGCGTAGCATTGGTGCCCATACCCAGAATGGTCTTGTTGGATTTCACCGGAATGCGGGCGCCCCAGGGGGACATCTGGATGGTGCCCTGGACCCGGATGACCAACGGCTCCGCAGAAGCGGCATACGCCTCCAGCTCCGCTTGGGTAGTGGCAGTTACAGTGGCGCCTCCCAAACCGCCGGTGGTCCCATTCTGGCCAAGGGCATTAACACTGGCCCAGCCTACCGGACTCAAATCCTTGACCATAACGGAATACATCTCCCCTCCGGCTGTAGGGCTGCCTAGGGAAACCGAAGTGTTTGCCCCTACATCCTTTTTGTACACGCGGAAGGTTTTGCCGGCGCTATTCGTGATGTCGTCGTCCGTATCGTACCAGTCCGACAGCCAGGAGGGGACGGCCTTGCTTTTGTCTGCCGCCACATAAATCTGCGCCCGGACCAGCACCTTGAAGGAAACCAGCGTACTGCCGGTGTAGCTTTTGGAATCGGCCGCCGTCTGGATCCACTGCCAGCCGTAATACGGGTCCTTCAGCGCGGTCCAGGTGATGCTTTGGTCACCATACTGCTTGTCCCCCGTCTGCAGGCTGTACTGGAGCGACCAATCCGCACTGTTGGCGGAATCCTGTACGGCAAAATTGGTGATAATGCCCAAGGATGCAGGGCCCGCCGCCTGGACCGGAGCCGGTGATGCTCCCACTGCCGCTGTTAAAAGCAGCACCAACACAAGGAGAAGCAAGGAACTGGACTTCTGGAATCCTGCCTTCACACTCATTCCATTCATTCGATTTCTCCTCCATATAAAGCGTTTTCATTACTTATATAAACGAAAGCCTGAGGATCAATTCCCCAGGCCTCCGATAAGCGCTTGCTCCTGATGTCCAATCAGCCCTTCCCGTCTAACACCTGCTGCAGAAGCAAATGCACTACGGTACAGCTCATTATGGTACGGTTTTCCAATAGATTGCTATATGCATCGCATAACCAATTTGCTCTGCTGCTATGCAGACGGCATAACGGGCCGGCAGTATACCCCAGACAACCTGTCTATGTGCCGTAAACAACCATTTTATACTATTTTTATGGTGTTCGTTCCATCCTCCCTTGGCCTTGACCCTGGAATTGACCTTGGCCTTGGGATTGGTTTTGGCCGTTATCCGGAATGGTCTGGGCGGAGATGTATTCGCAGGCGGCCAAAGACAGGCAGCAGACGAGCAGCACCCCAAGGCGGGCGGCAGCCTTCACTCTTTTCATCCCTTCATCCCTCCTTTTCCGTGAATAGGGCATCGTACATATCCTTGAAGCCCATGTAGGACATCACCAGCAGCAGCGGGTAAATAGGAAACAGATAACGGGATTTGATCTCCCACAGCAGATAAAAGGCGATAAAACCCAGAACCACCAGCACCAGCGGGATTTCGGTGAAACGCCCGGATTTCAGCCCGCCGATCAGCCGGACCAATATAAAGCCATACATCAGGATTTTCATAGCGTACATAGCCCATGTAAGGCCCACTCTGGCGGTGGAGTCACCCTTGAACAGCTCCGTGGCAAAGGTGGTGTAGCTGTATTTGTCCCCTACGGCGCCCATTCCCCGGCCGAAGGTGGAGGAGCCGTTGCCAATGCCGTACCGTTCCATCTGGTAGGTGCCTTCGGTCCAGGTCCAGACCAGCTTCTTGGTGTACATCTTGAGGAGGCCTCCCGCTCCCGCTTCAGACAGCTTGCGGCTGATCTCCTCCTTAAACAGCTCCGTGCTTTTCTCCTTGTTATAGCCGGCCTGCCGCTGATAAATCGTGTAGCTTTGGCGGTTGTCCCAAAAACCGAAGGTGCTTTGGTTCACCCCCATGTTCAGCCACATGTAGACGGGAGCGGAGTTGGCATTGACGGAGCCCTCCACCTTGCCTGTGGTCTGAAGCAGCAGATTCTGGGTCCAGCCCGGCACCATAAAAACCAGCACCGTTACTACAAGCGCCAGGACAGATTTTTTGACCCCGATCCTCCGGATTTGAAGCAGGATAGTGATGGCGATGGCCACCAAGAAAATGGCCCCGATGCTCCGGAAATAATTCCCGATTGCCAGCAGAACCGCTGCAAGGATCATATCCTTCAGGGCTACCTTCTTCATAAACCGGACAGCAAAATAAAGGGCCGAGGTAAGAAACGCCGTTGCGATGACATCATTATAAATGAGGTTGTTCATAAACAGCGCCGGGGCATAAAAGGCTGCCAGGATAAGAACGCCGTAATCCCGGCTTCGGGATTTCACATTCAGCTCCTTGTAGAGCAGGTACACCATCAGCGTCGTGATAAGGGTGAACCCGATGTTGAAGAGCTTGATAACCAGATAATTGTCCGGGAACAAAAGCAGCAGCGTCTTCAAATACAGCACAATAGAAAAGTTAAACGGAAACATATGCAGATAGCCGGTGGTTTGGAACGAGGAATAATCCTCCCGGTAGAGTATGTTTTGGGCCAGGGTCAGCACCGTCTGGGAGTCGTCCGTAGGCAGCCGGGGAAACAGGAAAATAATCGCTGTCTGGACGGCGAAGGAAGCAGCAAGTACAGCCGGAATGATAATTTTCGGACTGAATCTGTCCAGCCTCCGGCACAGCGCATACATGCCAAGCCCCGCCAGCAGCAGTGCCGCGGCCGTAACGATGAACAGCAGAAGCTGCTGCTTTTCCAGCACAGGTGTATCTCCGTACACTGCATACAGGTACTTTGCCCGTATCAAAAAGGAGGAGGCGACAAACAGCCCCAGGAACAGTGTAAGCAGGATGTAGAGCAGTTTGTGAATTCCTTTGACCATGGAACCCCTCCTCAAGCTTCCGTGTGATTTTCCGGCAGGATGCCCTGATTATAAAGGCCCAACCTGAAAATCCGTTGAAAGGCGGAAGCAGGCAAAATGCAAATGTGCAGTTATTTTTCAACATAACTGACGGACGGGCACCTCATCCTGCAAATCTGCAGTTATTTGGGGCCGCTCCCCCTTCAAACGTACGTTTGCTGCGCAAATAACTGCACTTTTGCAGGTAAACAACGGGTTTTCCCCGATAACGCGAAAATGAACTGCACTTTTGCAGGATGGGCCGGCCCCTTCCCCGGCTGTCCCCTTGCACAGCAAAAAACCGCTGGAGCATCTTTCCCTCCAGCGGTTCCATCCTTGCTTATTATAAAAAAATCAGCTCCGCGGCACCAGATCGCAGGCATCCGCCGGCATCCAGTGCTCGTCCTGGCCCTCCCATTTCACATTGCAGCCAATGGGATTGGTCAAAGGCACGGACAACGGCTGGCCTGCCACGAGCTCCGACAAGGCCCGGTCCAGATCATTGACGGTGGCCTTCTCCGATTCCCGCGGGTTATCCAGCCCCCGGCCGGAGTATACCAGCTTCCGCTCCCCGTCGAACACGTAGAAGTGCGGCGTGCGCAGAGCGCCGTAGGCTTTGGCTACGGTTTGGTCCTTGTCGCGGAGGTAGGTCCAGGGAAACTTCTGCTCCTCCATCCGCTGGACCATATGGTCGAAGGAATCATCGGGTTTGGTGATTTCACTGTTGGCGTTAATGCCCACAAAAGCGACGCCCTGCTCCTTGTACTTCAGCGCAGTGTGGCGGGTCACCTCATCGGAGCCGACCACATAGGGACAATGGTTGCAGGTGAAGAAAACAACGAGTACAGGGGCTCCGGCAAAGTCTTGCAGCGAGTAGGTTTTACCGTCAGTAGCCGGCAGGGAAAAATCCGGCGCTTGCTCACCCAATTGCAGCGTAAATGCCATTTCATCGCCTCCATCACGGATTCCGGCCTTGGCCGTCCCCTAAATTGTAACGGAGCCTCCGGGAGAAAAACAAGGCGAAACCGGATCTCCGGCTTATCCCACCC